>JAMLJB010000003.1 GCA_023953835.1 Rhizobiaceae bacterium
CCTCGCGGTTCTGCGAGCAGGCGCGCAGCGCGCGGCCCGGCTTGGTCTTGCTGAAGAACAAATAGAGCAGCGCGACCAGCGCGGCGCCGCAGCCCAGGATCCAGAAGAGCTGGTAGCTGATTGCGATGCCGCCGAACTTCAGCGGCCCGCCGCCGGTGAACTCGTCGAAGGTGCGCGGCTGGTCGCCGAGCGTCAGGATGGTGACGCGCTCGATCAGGATCTGCGCCGCGAGGGTGGCCAGGATGATGGCGAAGAGGGCGGCACCCCGGTCCCACATTGGCCGGACGACGGCGATCTCGATGACCAGGCCGATCACCGCCACCACAGGGACTGTGAGGATCGCGGCGACGAGGATCGGCTGGCCGAGCACGGTGAGGATGGTGTGGCAGATCATGCCGCCGAGCATCACGAAGACGCCCTGCGCGAAGTTCACGATGCCGCTGGCGTTGTAAATCACGCAGTAGCCGATGCCGACGAGGCCGTAGATCAGGCCGAGCCCGACGCCCGTGACGAGGCTCTGCAATAGCTGGTGGACGTCAGGCATTCGCGATCTCCGTATCGCCAAGATAGGCGGCCAGCACGTCGGGATGGGCCCGGATCGCGGCGGGGTCGCCCTCGGCGATCTTGCGGCCGAAATCGATCACGGCGATGCGCCGCGCGACGCGCATGACGAGGCTCATGTCGTGCTCGACCAGGATCACGGTGATGCCGCGCTGGTTCACCTTCTCGATCACCGTCGCCAGTGCCGAGGTCTCCTCTGTGTTCAGGCCGGCCGCGGGTTCGTCGAGCAGCAGCAGGCGCGGCTCGGCGGCAAGCGCCCGTGCTACTTCCAGCAGGCGCTGGCGACCGTAGGGCAGCTTGTCGGCCGGCAGATGGGCGTGGCCGCGAAGGCCGACAAAATCCAGCAGTTCCTCGGTGCGGCGCTCGATCGAGGTATCCTGCCGGCGCACCCAGGCAGGCCGGAACAGCGCTGCGGCGATACCGCCCTTGCTGACGCGGTGAAAGCCAACCTTGATGTTCTCGGCGACGGTCAGGTCTTTGAAGAGCTGCA
This sequence comes from Rhizobiaceae bacterium, assembly GCA_023953835.1. NCBI lineage: Bacteria > Pseudomonadati > Pseudomonadota > Alphaproteobacteria > Hyphomicrobiales > Rhizobiaceae > Rhizobiaceae bacterium. Next base: position 1,052 of record JAMLJB010000003.1, read on the forward strand.
CCAGTTGGTAGGTGCGCACCAGGCCGCGCAGCGCGATCTCGTGTTGAGGCTTGCCGGTGATGTCCTCGCCGTCGAAGCGCACCGTGCCGCTCGTCGGCATCAGCGCGCCGGAGATCACGTTGAACAGCGTCGTCTTGCCGGCGCCGTTCGGTCCGATCACGGCGAACAGCTCGCCTTCTTCCACGTCGAAGCTGATGGAATCGTTGGCAACGAGCCCGCCGAAGCGCATCGTCTCGTCCTGGACGGAAAGAAGCGCCATGGTCGTCACTCCGCCGGCTTCTGCCGGCGCGCCGCGCGCCGTGCCACGAGCGCGAAGACGCCCTTCGGCGCGAAGATAAGGATCAGGATCAGGATGATGGAATAGGCGATGTCCTGAACCTCGCTCAGGCGGCGAAGGAATTCCGGCAGGACCACGACCACCAGCGCCCCCACCGCCGGCCCCCAGATGGTGCCGATGCCGCCGAGGAAGAGCATGGTGAAGCTCTGGATGATCATCGCCAGGCCGAAGATCTCTGGCGAGATGAAGCCGACGAAATGGGCGAAGAGCGAGCCGGCCACCGAGGCGTAGAGCGCCGAGATCACGAAGGCGGCGAGCTTGTAGCGCGAGACGTTGATGCCGAGCGCGCGCGCCGCCTGCTCGCTGCCGGCAATGGCGACCAGCGCGTTGCCGAACCGCGAATGGCGCAGCCGGATGGAGACCCACACGCCCAAGAGAAGCATCAGCGCCAGCAGGATCAACTGCTGCTTCTCGGTCCCGAGCACGAAGCTGCCGATGCCCATCGGCGGAATGCCGGAATAGCCCATATAGCCCTGGGTCAGGCCGGCCCATTCGACCGAGATCTCGTAGACGATGAGGCCGAGCGTGAAGGTGGCCATGGCCAGGTAGTGGCCCTGGAGCTTGAGGATCGGATAGCCGATCACAGCTGCGACGACGCCGGAGAAAGTCATCGACACGAACAGCGCGGGCACCGGGTCCCACATATAGGTCGCCGTCAGGATGGCCGAGCCGTAGCCGCCGAAGGCCGCGAAGGCGTTCTGGCCGAATGAGGCCTGGCCGGTGTAGCCCATGAAGAGGTTCAGGCCGGTGCAGAAGATGCCGTAGATCGCGGCGAAGCCGATCACCGTTACGATGTAGCCGCTCGACCCGAGCGCGAAGGCCAGGACGGCCAGAACGATGGCGACCGGCAGCCAGGTCTCGACCGATTTCGCGACGAGCGACACGGGCCTAGGAGAGGTAATATCGGGCAAGGTCATGATGCGACTGGATCTCGTGGGTCGGCAGCTCGGCGGCCACCGTGCCGAGCGATAGGACGTAGACCCGCTTGGCGAGCTTGAGCGCCAGCGGGGCCTTCTGCTCGACCAGCAGGATGCCGAGGCCCTGGCGGTTGAGCTCTCCGAGCGTTGCGAGGATTTCCGAGGCGACGCGCGGCGCGAGGCCGAGCGACGGCTCGTCAAGCATGAGCAGCTTCGGCTTGGCCATGAGGGCGCGGCCGATGGCGAGCATCTGCTGCTCGCCGCCCGACAGCGACGCCGCCACCTGCTCCAGCCGTTCCTTCAGCCGCGGGAACAGCCGGAAGACATCGGCCAGCCGCTCCGCCATCTCGGCTTCCTGGGTCAGCAGGTAGCCGCCGAGGATCAGGTTCTCGCGGACCGTCATCTGGCCGAACAGACCGCGCCCCTCCGGCACCATGATGATGCCGGCCCTGGCGCGCTGGTGCGTCCGCAGGGCAGTGATGTCCCTGCCCTGGAAGAACACCTTGCCGCTCGACGGCGTCAGCCCGGTCATGGCCCGGAGCAGCGTCGACTTGCCGGCGCCGTTAGGGCCGAGGACGGTGACGAGTTCGCCCTCGCCGACCGTCACGCTGGTGGGTTTCAAGGCATGCACGCCGCCGTAGTAGACCGACAGCGTGTTCGCCTCGAAAAGCGCGGTTGCGGACTGCGCCATTGTCTACTTTGCGACCAGCATGCCGCCCTGCGCGACGCCGACCACGAACGGGTTCTCCGTTACGCCGACATGCGCGCCCGGCGCGAAGGTGTATTTCGACATGACGCCCTGGAAGCCCGCGATCTTCTCGAGCGCGGCGCGCACCGCCGGGCCTTCGACGCTCTTGGCGTCCTCGACCGCCTTGGCGACGAGCATGATGGCGTCCCAGCCGCGCGCGCCGGCATTGGTGTCGCGGTCCATGCCGTAACGCTCGTGCCATTGCTTGAGGAATGGCTCGGCGACCGCCCGCTGGGCCTCGTCCGCCATGGTGCCGGAAAGCTGGATCGCCGTCGCCACGAAGAGCGACTGCGCGCCGAGGGCCTCTCCGGCCTGCACGAAGACGGAGCCGTCATCCAGGCTGGACAGGAGCAGCATCTTGTCGAGGCCGAGCTGGCGGATGTTCTTGGCGACCGTCACGGTCGAACCGCCCCGGCCCATCTTGACGATCGCGCCGGCGCCCGCCGCATGGGCGCGTCCGATCTGGACGCTCATGTCGGCGTCGTCCTGCTTGTAGGTCTCGGTCGCCACCACTTCGAGGCCGTAGTCGGCGGCCATCTTGGCGCCGATGTCCTTCATCAGCATGGCGTAGGGCGTCGGATCGTGGAGGATCGCGACCTTGCGAATGTCGGTCTTCTCTTTGAGATATTGGTAGCGGGCGCCGACCTCGAACTTGGCGGGGGCGAGCGTCGAGAACGCCCATTCCTGCTCTTCCGGCTTGGGCGGCAAGATCGAGCAAAGGACCATCGGCAACTGGGCCTTCGCGACGAATGGGGCGGCGGCGAAGTTGCCCGCAGACACGCAACCCGAGACGAAGATCTGGACGCCGTCGACGGACATCAGCTTGCGGTAGCCGACCACCGCTTCCTGCGGCTCGGACTTGTTGTCCTCGACGAAGAGCTCGACCTTCTTGCCGTTGATGCCCGACTTGGCGTTCAGGGCCTCGACTGCGAGGTCCATGCCGTCACGCCAGGCGCGATCGTAGACCGCGACATAGCCAGTCAGGCCAAGCGACGAGCCAATCTTGTAGGTCTCCTCCGCTTTCGCGGCGAATGGCGAACTGAGCGCGACGACAGTCGCTACGGCATATGCGATGCGATTACGCATTTCAAAAACCCTCCCTTTTCTGATCTGGCACCAAGCGGTCGCCTCACGCCATATTGACCATCAATACTCCAACGCCCGGCCTGCGATCCGCTTCTCGAGCAGCACCGCGACCGGGCATCCTCGCAACCATGATCCCGACGCTCAGAAACGCCTGATCGCCATGGTCGGTATCACAACAATGAAAGCAGCCTCCTCCCAGAAGGACGCTCCTCTCGCGAGCCATATTATTAATAATTAACGATCGATCCGGGCGCAAGGGAGAAATTCGCAATCCGCTTCCGAACTTCCATCTTATGAGCCCCCGCTCCCAGCCATCCGGCGGCCGGCAAAGTTTTCATGCTGACGCTCGTCGAGGAGCCCATCCAACGCGCTGGGTTGCAGGCGGACAGCGCCCGCAAGGAACGCCTCAGACAAGGCCGCGCTGTTTTCAATGGCCCGGCGAACCATCGAAATCTGGCGTCCATTGTTCATCGCGATTGCCCCGATGGGCGCGCCGTCCGCATCGACCGCGACGATCGTCCATTGATCGGCGTTAAGACGACCTTGGAGCCAGTAGCCCGCCGCATGGTCCGTCGCGCCAAGGAACTGCAGATTTTTTCCGAACTGATCCGACCACAGCCAGGGAACCGCCGCGTAGATCGCCGGCAGGTCGAGCATGGCGCGTGCCGCAACGAGCGGTTGGTCGGCCGCCACCTTCCATGATTCCAGCCGCCGGCGCGTGCCACCCCATGTCTTGTGTGCCGTGACCTCGCCCGCCGCGAAGACCAACGGATCCGACGTCCGGCAAGCCTCGTCGACGACGATTCCGTTCTCTGTCGCGAGCCCTGCCCGGACAGCCAGTTCGACGTTCGGCTCGACACCGATGCCGACGACAACCGCGTCCGCATGAAGTGTGCCGAGGCTCGTATCCACCAGCAGTGCGTCCGGCCCGCGCATGCGAACACCCTCGACGCTGCAGCCCAGCAAAACCTCAACGCCATGGTTCTTGTGGATGGCGGCGATCGTTCGCCCCACGAAACGCGGCATTCCCCTGGACAACAGCCTGTCCTGCGCCTCGACGACCGTGACCTCGCTGCCGGCCTGTCTTGCCGCCGCCGCCACTTCGAGACCGATGAATCCTCCGCCTATGACCACCAGTCGCGCCTCGGGTCGCAGGACCGTGCGCATGGCAACGGCATCTTCAATCGAACGCAGGTAGAACAACCGCGACGACGCGATCGCGACCGGTAGCAGCCGAGGGCGCGAGCCGGTGGCCAGCAGCAGCCGATCGTAGTCGAAGGCGCCACCATCCGCCGTGACGACCTGCCTGCCGGCGCGATCGATCTCGACGGCAGTCGTTGCCGGCCGGTATTCTACGCCAAGGCGCGCATAGTCCAACGCTTCCGGTAGCACCAGACCTTCGGGTCCGACTTGGCCGAGGAGCAGATCCTTCGACAAAGGCGGCCGGTCGTAAGGAAGTCCCGCTTCGGAGCCCAGGAGCGTGACGGACGCCTCAGACGAGAGCTTACGGAGTTCGATCGCCGCTGTATGGCCTGCCAGTCCTGCGCCGACGATGACGGTCTTCATGATTGTCGATCGAGCCATCCTGTTTCGGGCACCGAGGCGGTTGGGTCTCGCTCCGCCGTTCAAACCGGAGCGGACGTTCCGGCACCGGCGCCGAAGGACGGGAGGTCGGGAACCGCCAGCATCGGAACGCTGCGAACATCGGCGACAAACCTGATGCCCCTGTTGCGGGCAGCCAAGCCGGTCTTCCAACGATCGTCGGCGTAGAACCCGCTCCAGTTCGAGGCCATCGTTTCCATGTCTTCGTGCTCGACGACGTAATAGAGCGTCTTGTCGTCCGGCGTTTCCCAGAAGCCATGGGGATTGATTCCGTGTTCAAGCATGAGCGGGACAGCCAACTCCCGGAACACCGCCTGCAAGGCCTGCATCTTGCCCGGAACGACTTCGTAGATCCTCAGTTCAAACGTTCCCATATCTGCTCCTCCGGGACACACCGAGACGGGGCCTGACCAGGACCGGCTGGTCGGCAAGCGCGCCATCAACTTCCGAGCATATTATTAATAATTAATTCCTTGCTGTCAAATTTCCGTCGACGAAAAAGGCCCGTCTGCGACGTGCGGAAACGACCGGGGGGCACACCGATCTGCAATGACCGTCACTGGCGACGTTATCGACTAGCCGCCGCTCGCTCCATCGATCGACGCCGATCGATATGTCGGGGCGGCCTCTCGCAGCGGGCCATTTCGAGCGCCGCCAACACCTCCTCCGTCCGACCTTACGCGGACTACCGGAAGGGCAGGGCTTCGCGGCCTGACGCCTTTCGAGGACGCGCCGGCCCCGGCTATTTCGGCGGGGCCGTCAGATCGAGGCCCATCTCAAGGGATATCCTGCGGGCCGCGCCGCCGCTCTTGAAACCGCCATCGACCAGGATGTCCTCGCCGGTGATGAACCCTGCTTCGTCGCTGACCAGGAACAGGACGAGGTTGGCGACCTCCTGCGTCGTGCCGTAGCGTCTGAGCGGCGTGGCTCGCAGCCATGGCTGCAGATGCGGCGCGCCGGCATTGGCTTCGGTCACGATGATGCCCGGGCAGACGGCGTTCACCCGGATGTTCCAGTCCACATATTCGACCGCCGCCGTCCTCGTCAGACCGAGCATCCCTGCCTTGCTTGACGTGTAGGCCGCGTCGTTGTGCCCGACATGGGCGCAGATCGAGGAAACATTGACGACCGCGCCTCCGCCTGCGTCGCGGATGGCCGGGGCGACAGCCTGCATCCCAAGGAAGGGGCCTGTCAAATTGATCGAGATGACCCGGTCCCAGTCCGCCCGGCGCGTGCCGGTGACCCCGGTCCGATTGAGAACCGCGGCGTTGTTGACCAGCGTGGTGACCTTGCCCTTCCAGGCGATGGTTTGCGCGAGAACTGATGCCCACTGCGCCTCGTCCGAGACGTCGAGGCGGCAGAAGATGGCCTCGCCGCCGTCCTGCCTGATGCGGTCTGCGACGTCGTTGCCTTCGCGCTCCAGCACGTCGCACAGCACGACGGCGCCGCCCTGCCTAGCGATAAGGCTCGCCTGGGCCGCGCCGATGCCGCGCGCCGCGCCGGTGACCATCGCGACCTTGCCTGCCATCGTGAGCATTGAGGCGGTCTCCCGGCTCAGAAGCGGTATCGGGCCTGCACCAAGCGCAGCAGCCAGGTGAGGATCACGGCCATCAGCGACAAAATGATGATGACTGAGAACACGCCCGCTACGTCGATGCTGGCCTGGCGCTGGACGATGATGCTGCCGAGACCGACCGAGGCGCCGATGAATTCGCCGACGATCGCGCCGATGATCGACAGGACCAGCGCAACCTCGAGCCCCGAAAAGAGATAGGGCATGAGGCCGGGCAGGCGCACCTTGATGTAGGTCTGCAAGGGCGATGCCCGCAGCGAGCGCATTAGCATCAGTCGACGCGGATCCGCCTCCTTCAGCCCCGCGGAGACGTTAACGAACAGAGGGAAGAACGCGATCACCGCGGCGGTGACGACCTTCGATTGGATGCCGTAGCCGAACCAGATGATGAGAAGCGGGGCGATGGCGACCTTCGGAACGGCCTGGAAGGCGAGGATGAAGGGATAGGTGAGGCGGTCGAAGAGCGGGAAAAGGCCCGACGCTGTGCCGAGCGCAAGGCCGCCGATGGCCGCCAGGACGAACCCGAGCAGGACCTCAATGAGCGTCACCTGCAGATGCGGCAGGATGGTGCCGCTGGTGATGTCGGATACAAGTTTCTGCAGGATGCGGCTCGGCGTCGGGATCACATATTCCGGCACGTCGAACCAGACGACGCTGGCTTCCCAGGCAAGGAAGAACGCTAGCATGAGCGCAACGACTAGGAAATTCTCGCGGGTACGAGACTTCAAGGTGATTGAGGGGCTTTCCGTCGCCATCAGTGTGGTCCCTTGGATTCGAGAACGGCGCGCAACCGGCTGACGATCCCGCCTATCTGGTCAGAATTCATCAGGTCGATCGGGCGCGGCCGCGGGATGGGGATGTCGATCACCTTGCGCAGCGTCGACGGCCGGCCTGACATCACCAGCACCCGGTCCGACAGGAAAGCCGCTTCCAGGATCGAATGGGTGACGAAGATTACCGTCGCGTTCGACTCCAGCGAGATGCGCTGGAGTTCCAGGTTCATCTCATCCCTCGTCATGGCGTCGAGCGCGCCGAACGGCTCGTCCATGAGCAGAACAGAAGGCTTGAGCGACATGGCGCGGGCGATGGCGACACGCTGCTGCATGCCGCCCGAGAGTTCCGAGGGACGCTTGCCCTCGAAGCCGCTAAGGCGGACGAGGTCGATCATCTTCCGCGCCACCTCGACCCGCTCTCGCTGCGGCACCCCCCTGACTTCCAAGGGGAGTTCCACATTGCCCTGAACGGTGCGCCACGGCAGCAGCACCGCGTCCTGGAAGACGATGCCGCAATCTACGTGCGGTCCCGTCACCGGTTTGCCGCGGAAGGTGATCGTTCCCTCCGTCTGCTTGAGCAGGCCGGCGATCATCATCATCAGCGTGCTCTTGCCACACCCGGAGGGACCGAGGATTGAGACGAATTCGCCTTGGCCAATGGAGCAGGAAATCGAGTCAATGGCGCGCACCGTCTTGAGGTCCGCTCCGGTGAATTCCTTGCTAACATTGTCGACACGGATAAATTCGGGCCTCGGCGACTTCACCTGCGCCGCCATGTCTTGTCCGGCCATCGCGGATGGCTGCGTTATCGTCATCAATCGCCGATTCCTCTGGGTAGCTTCAACCATGCAACCGCCCCTCCCGAAGCCTTACTTCGCAGCGGCCTTGGCGAGGAATTCGTTGGTCACGACATCGTCCGCCTTGAGGTCAGACATTGTCAAACCCTCTTCCTTCAGGATGCCTAGGTAGCGCTGAATCTTTTCGAGGTCGAACGTGCCGATCTGGTCGGCAGGCGTGTCGCCGAAATAAATGCCCATTGTCTTCAGCTGCCGCATCGCGTTTTCATGCTGCAGTTCCGGCATGTCGCCGACTTTGCCGGCGGGATACGCCGTCCAGAAAGCGTTGATGGCAACGTCCGGATCTTTGCGGATATCGACATGCGCCCGCACGATGGCGCGCAGGAACCCGACGATGGCCTCAGGCTTCTCCTCCAGTGTCTTGGCCGGCGCGAAATAGCCGCCATCGCCGATGTCGCCGGCGACCGGATGGTGGAAATAGCGCAGGCGCAACCCGTTCTGTTCGAGGCTGGCGAAAGCGCTACTCCACATCGCCAGCGCCTGGACCTGGTCATTCTTCAGCGCGACGATGGCGCTGTTGCCGAGGCCGACAGGCGTGAACATCTCGACCACGGGATCGATGGATGCGTGCCGCAATATGGATTTCGCGATGACCACGGCGACGCTGGCCATGTTGGTCACGCCGATATTCTTTCCCTTCAGATCAGCCACGCTGGTGATCTTGCTGTCTTCCGGGACGGCGATGTAATAAATGAGTTCGTGATACTTGTTGAAAATGAATTTGCCACGGATGCCGCTCTCGTAGCCGGCCAGATATGGCTCGAGGGTGGTCGCCGCGAGATCGGCGCCGCCGCTCGACGCGATCTGGATGGCGAGCGGGCCGCCTGACGAAAGCCGCGTCTCGACTTCGAGGCCCTCTTCCTTGAAGTAGCCGCGCTGCTCGGCGACGAAGATATCCGAATAGGCGATGTCCGGAGCCGGCGAGCCGATCTGAATCGTCAGTTTCGTATCGGCGGCCGATACGCCTGCGGCTAGCAGAAACGCCCCCGCGGCGATTCCGAGGCTGGCAAACACTTTACGCATTTCAATGCTCCTCCTGATGGTTGGAATTCTCTCAAGCGTTGGGAAATGAGACCTCGGCGCAGGCCACCGCTTGGGCAAGCGAGGCACAGACAGCTCCTACGTCGAGGGCGGCGCTCCTCCGCGCCCCCAAATTATCGAAATCAGATTTCGATTATTTCATCTCCTCTTTGCGTCTAACCCGGGCGTCATTGCCTGCGTCCACGGCCGCTCGTATGTCAGATTTTGTTTCTCCTAACAATATCTGATTTTGATTTTGGTTGACATGTGTGGCGAGGTTTCGCTACTTGGCTGGGCGAAATTTGGACCGGTGCAGCCCGTCCAGACCGCCAAAAGCATCCCCTCCCACGTCGCGAGTATGAACGGCATGCATGCATCTGTCCTTCCGCAATTCTCCACCGTCGCGGCGACGGTCGCCCAGGGTCCCCAGTGATGCAGATGGCCGTAAGCCGGATAGCCCGCGACGACGCCGGAAAATTCGGACAAGTGCTTTCCGACGAGGCGACCGCGCCGGCCGGAGCGGACTGGCTGGAGGTCGTCGTCAAGGATATCCGCAAGGAGGCCGAGGGCGTTCTGAGCTTTGAGCTCACCGCCTCCGACGGACGGCCCCTGCCGGCCTTCGAGCCCGGCAGCCACCTGGACGTGAAGACGCCGGCCGGCTTCGTCCGCCAGTATTCGCTTTGCGAGCAATATGCGGACAGCGGCACCTACAGGATCGCTGTCCTCAAGGAGCCGGCCGGAAAGGGCGGCTCCACCTCCATGCATGACGCCCTGCATCCCGGCGACAGGCTGACGGTCAGCGCGCCGAAGAACCATTTCAAGCTGGCGCCCGGCGCCGCGCACTACCTGCTCATCGCGGGCGGCATCGGCATCACGCCGCTGCTGCCGATGGCGCAGGCGCTCGCGCAGGCAGATGCGCGCTTCGAACTGCACTACAGCGGCAGGAGCCGGTCGAGAATGGCCTTCCGGGACCAGCTGGATCGGGCCGAATGGCGGTCGAATGTCCACAGCCATGTGAGCGAGACCGGACAACGCGCTGATCTGGCGGCGATCTTCTCGACGGTGCCGGCGGGCACGGAGGTCTATTTCTGCGGACCGGCGCCCTTCATGGATGCCGTCCATGCCGCCGCCATCGGCGCGGGACTTGGCGCGGATGCTCTGCACCGGGAATACTTCCACGCCGCTGCTGCCGTCTCGCATAGCGCCGACGAAGCGTTCGACCTGGTGGTCGCGAGCACGGGCAAACGGATTCGGGTGGAAGCCGGCCAGGCAGCCACAGACGCGATGGCGGCCTGCGGCATCGACGTCACCACCTCGTGCGAACAGGGCGTATGCGGCACCTGCCTGACACGCGTGTTGCGCGGCGTTCCCGATCATAGGGACTGGTTCCTCACCGAGCGCGAACGCGAAGCCAACGACGTGTTCCTGCCTTGCTGCTCGCGCGCCAAGTCCAGCGAGTTGACCATCGATCTCTGACGCATGGTGAAAACAGGGGCTGGCTTTCGTGCGCGCTCAGAATTATTATCGATCGAATGATATAGAAAAGCAATGGCTCCCGGCGAAAAGCCGGGTCGCCGAAAATGCGGGGCTCCGGCAGGCGTCTGGCGCGGGGCGGACATGAAAGGTAACGCATGCTGGTGCTGATCGGTTCGCACAGCCAACCCGGCCTCGGGGGCGTCTTCGGCGGCGCCGGGCTAGGCGTCTATTGCGCAAGCGTTGATCCGGCTTCCGGCGCCCTTTCGATCGTCGACCACCACGCGCTTCCCGATCCCACCTATGTCGCCGTGTCACGAAAGCGACGGATCGTGTATGCGGCCAGCCACGGCGTGATGTTCGAAGGCTCGCCCGGAAGCGGCGTCACCGCGCTGGCCATCTCGCCGGAAGGCCGGCTTTCGCGCATCAACAGCCGGCGGCTCGATCGCCCGCATGCGACGATGGTGTCGCTCGACCACGCGGAAGAGTACGCTTTTGCAGCATGCTCGTTCGGCGGCGGCATCTACGCATTGCGCCTGAACGCCGACGGAAGCATCGGGGACGTGGCGGCCGCGGCGCAGTTTCCCGGCGAGGTCGTGGTGAAGCAGGGCGAGGTGCCGACCCCGATTCCCGTTCCAGCGCCTCCCGGCGGTCAGGCGCCGCCGATGACGGTGACTCGCATGCCCTGGTACGGAACCACGACGATGCCGCACGCCATCGTGCAGACGCCCGATCGCGGCTGGCTGCTGGTGCCTGACGCCGGCGCCGGAAAAATCCACTCCGTGCGTTTCGACCCCGCGACCGGCGAGATGCTCCCGCGACACTTCCTCGACCAGCGTCGCGTTGCCGGTCCGCGCGGCCTCGCGCTGCGCGACGCGGGAAAGGTCGTCTACGTGGTCAACGAGAAGGAATCGACCGTGACCGCGATCGCTTTCGATCTGGCCTCCGGCGAATTGGCCGAGATGCAGACGGTCTCGACCATACCGCCCGACTCGGCGGAACAGAATACGGCCAGCGGCATCGCCATCAGTCCCGACCAGTCCAGGCTGTGGATCACCAACCGCGGACACAACAGCATCTGTACTTTCAGCATCGACGCCGCGGGCAGGCTCGTGCCACTCGGCTGGACCGAAACCCACGGTCGCTTCGCGATGAACATGAGCGTCTCCAAGGCCGGCGACATGCTTTTCGTATCGAACACGCACAGCCGCACAGTGGCGACGTTCCGCGTCGGCGCGTCGGGACGTCCGGAATTCCTAGCCACCAGCGACATTCCGACCGTGACATGCATCCCGCTGGAACACGCATAGAGGCCCGCGATCCACCATGAGCGCCACCAACGACAGCGGCCCCGCAGCGCTCCGCGACCGGTTGAATTCGGACGGCTCTCTCGGCACCTGGGTCTCGCTACCAAGCGCGGAAGTTGCCGAAATCTTCGCGCATTGCGGCTTCGACTGGCTGCTTCTCGACCTCCAGCACGGGCTGAGCGACCGCTCCAGCATCCTCAACATGATAAGGGCGCTCGACGCGGCGGGCGTCCCGGCCATCGTACGGGCGCCGCAAAACAATTCCGAGCTTCTTGGTTGGGCGCTGGATGCCGGCGCAGCCGGCGTCATGGCGCCGCTCGTCGGTACGCCGGAGCAACTGCGAACCGTCGTCTCGTTGTGCACCTACGCGCCTTCCGGCACGCGCAGCTGGGGGCCAATCAGGGCCACGATGCGCGGGCGCGGCTTTCCCGACGACAAGGACAGGCCGGTCGTGTCGATGATGCTGGAGACACGCGAAGGGGTGGACAACCTCGAGTCGATCCTAGAGGTCGACGGCCTGGACATGGTGTTTGTCGGCCAGAGCGACCTTGCACTGGACTACGGCCTCAAACCCGGCGACGGAATCCGCGACCCGGCGCATGTTGCCCGGCTTCAGCGGATTGCGAAACTCTGCAAAGACCGCGGCATAAGCTGCGCCGTCAATTGCCATGGCGCACAGCAGCTCGGCCTCCTGCGCGGCTTCGGATACCGGCACGTCACCCTACTCGGCGACGCGACCATTATCAGGACCGCCGCCCTCGAGCTGGTCGCGTCGGTGCGGGCCGTGGCAGGCAAGGCATGACGCAAGTGGCTGGCAAAGCGGAAAACCTTGCGGACGACGCTGTCGGCGATCCGTCGATCGAGCCGCTGCTCCGGCCGTCGAGCGTCGCCATCATCGGCGCCGCCGAGGATCACAACCGCGTGGGCGGGCGACCCCTGCATTACCTCCAACGTTTCGGATTCCGGGGAGCCATCTATCCGGTGAACCACAGCCGCGACATGGTCCAGGGCCTCAAGGCGTATCCGACGATCGGCGACCTTCCAGAGGCGCCGGACGTCGCGGTGATCGCGATCGGCGCCGACAGGGTGGCCGAGGCGGTGGACCAGTGCGCGAAAGCAGGCGTCCGCGGCGCGGTCATCATGAGTTCCGGCTTCAGCGAGACAGGGCCGGATGGAATGCGCCGCCAGGCTGAACTGGTCGCCGCCGCCAAGCGCGGCGGCGTGCGCCTGGTCGGCCCGAACGCCCAGGGCGTCGCGAACTTCGGCACGGGTGCGGTGCTGAACTTCAGCACGATGTTCATGGAGGTGGCACCCCAGGACGGGCCGGTGGCGATTATCAGCCAAAGCGGCGCGGCCAGCGTCATACCCTATGCCCATCTGCGCGAAGCCGGCATCGGGGTGAGATATGTTATCGCGACAGGCAACGACGCCCAGACTTCGGTGTGCGAGATGGCTTTGACCGCGGCCGCCGACCCCGCAATCCGGGTGGTTCTCGTCTATGTCGAGTCGCTGACCGATCCGCACATGCTTGCCAAGGCCGCGCATGTCGCCCGCACGCGAGGCGCCATGCTGATCGCGCTGAAGGCCGGGCGCAGCGCAGCGGGTGCCAGGGCGGCCGCTTCCCATACCGGCGCGATCGTCACAGACGACGCGCTGATCGACGCCTTCCTCGAGCAGCATGGCATCTGGCGCGCCGACGACGTGCATGGCCTGGTCAATGCGGTGGAGCTTTACCTCTCAACCGGTGGCAGGCCGGGTCCGCGCCTTATCGCCATCAGCAACAGCGGCGCATTCGGCGTCATCTGCGCAGACACGGCGGATCGGATCGGCATGACTCTCGCCGAGCTCGACGCGCAGACATGCAAGGCACTGTCCGAGATCATGCCAAGCTTCGGGATTGCGCAAAATCCAGTTGATCTGACCGGCGCCGTGCTCTCCGATCCGACATTGTTCGGCCGTACGCTCGAAGCGCTGTCGCACGACCCGTCCGGCGACATGTTTCTCATCGGTGTGCCTGTAGCCGGAGAGGGCTACGATCTTCCAGGCATGGCGGCGGATACCGCGCGGCTTATACAGCGGAAGGGCAAGCCGGTGGCGGTCGCCGCACCGCAGGCGTCCGTGCGCGACTTCTTCCGTGCCGCCGGCATTGCGACATTCCGGCATGAAAGCGACGCGCTCTCGGCGCTCAACCAGTTCGGCCGTCACGCGGCTATTGCCGATGCGGCGGCCTCAAGACCTGTCCCTGCTGTCTTGAGGCGGCAGGGTCATCCAATTGGCGATCGGCGGACAGCGACGCTCAATGAAGCAGCCAGCCTCGCCCTGCTGGAGAAGGCCGGGCTTCCGGTCATTTCCCATCGGCTTTGCCGTTCCTCGGCGGAGGCCGTGGAAGCGTGGCGCGACATCGGGGAAACAGTCGTCGTGAAGGCGTGTTCGGCCGCCCTGCCCCACAAATCCGAATACGGCCTGGTCTTCCTGAACCGGACCAGCGCAACCGCCGTAGAGGAAGCCTACGAAACATGCGTGAAGCGGGTGCACGACCTGGGCGTGCCCTCGGATGGGGTATTGGTCGCGAAGCAGGTGCGCGGGGTCCGAGAATTCGCGCTGGGCGTCAAGCAGGATCCGATGTTCGGCACCGCGGTCATGATCAGCGACGGCGGAAAATATGTCGAGGCCTTGCGGGATTTCGTCGTCCTGCTTCACCCATTCGGAGAACAGGACGTCATCGACAGGCTGCGCCGACTGCGGATCGCCCCCCTGTTCGATGGGCTGCGCGGCGACCCCCCGGTCGACCTCGGGTTCCTGGCTCGCGCCGCCGTGGCGTTGGGAGCCTATGCTGCGCGCAGTGCGGACCATGTCGTTTCGATCGACGTCAATCCAATCATCGTGGGCGCCGCAGGCACCGGGGGTTGGGCCGTCGATGGGGTTATCGAATGCGGGGTTGCGGACAATGGATGAAAGCGTCTTGGTGGAACATGTGGGCCGCATCGCAGTGGTGCGCCTCAACCGCCCCCGGGCTATGAACGCGATCGACCATTCGATCCGACATCGGCTTGGCCCCGCGCTCAGGTCATTGAATGCCAGCAACGAGACCGATGCCATCGTCCTCACCGGCGCAGGCGAACGGGCCTTCTGCGCTGGCCAGGATCTGCAGGAGGCGGTGGCGCTGACGCCGTCGACCGTCGCCGGCTGGCTGAACCATTTACACGCAACGTATCAAGCGCTGCGCGATCTCGACAAGCCAATCGTTGCCGCCCTCAACGGCGTCGCCTTCGGCGCCGGCTTCCAGATGGCGCTGATGTGCGACTTGCGCATCGCCCACCCGGGTGTGCGGCTGGGCCAGCCGGAAGTACGCGCCGGCCTCGCCAGCATCGTCGGCTCCTATCTGATGTCGCTGCAGATCGGGCAATCGCTCAACCAGCAAATGTCGTTGACCGCGGAGCCGATCGGCGCCGAACGCGCACAGGCACTCGGCCTCATCAACGAATTGGTGCCGGACTGCGAGGTCGTCGAACGCGCCGTCACGCGAGCACGCGAGATGGCGGACCTGCCGCGCACGGCCATGCGCGTGACCAAACAGCGGTTCCGGGAGCGCACGCAGGCCGGCTTCGAGGAAGCCTGCAACGCCGGCATACGCTACCAGCTGGAATGCTATTCCAGCGGCGAGGCGACAACGATCATGGAGGCATTTCTCAGGCGCCGGCAGCGCGGCCCGCAGGCTGGAACCGGCGGCTGAAGGCCGAATCGCATCGGCGCGGGCGGTACTCGGCCGCATCGTCATGCGCATAATGCCGCAAACTTTCGCGCAGCTTCCTATCCCTGCTTCGTCTTGACCCGGATAGGAAAACGCTCGTATATTAAATCGAACGATCGATATTCTTATTGTTCGACCTAGGGAGATGGAAATGCTGAACGCACGGGACAACGACCTGCTCACACGCACCAACAAGGGCACGCCCATGGGCACTCTGTTCCGGCGTTACTGGATACCGGCCATGCTTTCGCTCGAACTGGCGGCGGGCGACCTTGCTCGGGTCGAAATCCTTGGAGAGGCCTTCGTCGCCTGGCGCAACGAGGAAGGCGTCGTCGGGTTCTTCGACGAGGCATGTCCCCATCGCGGCGCCTCCCTCGCATTAGCGCGCTGCGAGCAGGACGGATTGCGCTGCATCTACCACGGTTGGAAATTCGCGGTCGACGGCGGGGTGGTCGAGGCACCCAATGCCGAGCAGCAGCTTTCGGCAAAGGTACGCGCGACGGTATATCCGTGCCGGGAGGCAGGCGGGCTCATCTGGGTCTATCTCGGCCCGGCCGACAAGATGCCAGAATTCCCCGACCTGCCCTTTTTCGACGCGCCGGACGGCCACCGTCAGGCGACCAAGACGGTCATGCGGTGCAATTGGCTGCAGTGCCTCGAAGGTCACCTGGATTCGTCACATGCGGCGATCCTGCATCACGACTGGGATCCGTTCACCGGCAAAGCAACTAAGGACATCGCGGCGATCATCAGGGACGATCGTTCGGACGCTAAGTCGCAAGACATCCGGCCCGCGATCGAGGCCGCCGACCTGGAACGCTACGGCTTCCACCTCGCCGCCTTGCGCAACGGCGACATGGCGGGGCAAAGTGGCAAGTTTGCGCGCGTCCATTGCTACGTGCTGCCGTTCACGTCGGTGGTGCCGCCGCGGTCCTACCTCTTCGAGGTTCCCGTCGACGACTACAATGTCAACATGTACCTCGTCGTTTGGGATCCGGACAAACCGGTTGCAAGCCTCGATCCCATCCTGGGCGATCCCACCATGTATACTGTCGGTCTCCACAACGACTCCAAGACGTTCGAAGGCACGGCTGCCAACCGCTGGTTCCAGAACCGCGAGGCGATGAAGCGCAACGAGAGTTTCAGCGGCATTCCCGGCTTTGCTGCGGAGGACTCGGCCGTCGTCGTGTCGATGGGCCCGATCGTCGATCGCACGAAGGAGCACCTTATCGCCACAGCGGATGTGGGTGTCGTACGTGCGCGCCGGTTGCTGCTGGCTGCCCTTTCCGAACTGGAGAAAGGTAACGAGCCGGTGATGCCGAAGCCCGGCGACGGAGCCAAGATGCTGGCGGGCGAAGGCTTCCTGCCTCCCGGCAGCAACTGGCGCGAACTCGTGAAGAACCCAGAGGCGGAAGCTGTCGCTTAGAGTTTCCAGTTTTTCTACGGTCTGGAATCAGTCGTCGTCCCTGACGGGTTCCGGTTCGTGCGGTCAGGGTGCTCCCCTGGAAAACCTGACACGAGCAGATCGACGGGCCATTTTTTGACTTTAGGAGGGTATAATGATCACGGTGAGGGAATTTGCCAAGGAGGCCAAAGACATCATGCTGCAAAGCGCGCCATTGCCCGAAAAGCAGGCGGCGGTCGCAGACATTTTGTCTGAATTGTCGCGTCGCGACGATCTGCTTAGCCTTGCCGTGCCGGTCGGCCATTCCGACGCGACCACAAGCACCTTCATGCTGCTGCGAAACGGAACGATGGGCGTGATGATCGCGGGTTTCGCACCGCACTATCAGTCGCCCGTCCACGAGCACGGGAACTTCTGGGTTATCGCTTGCGGCTACCGCGGTGTCGATCGCTGGAAGATGTACGAACGGCTCGACGGCGGCACCAAGCCCGGCTACAGCGAAGTGCGCTTCGTCGAGGAGAGGGTGGTGGCGCCCCATACGACCTCGATCATGCCGCCGCCACCGCGCGCCATTCATCAGCACAATAACATCACAGCCGGCGAGACGCTCGAACTGCTGTTCTCCTACAACGAGCCTCTCGGGCCTGACGACCGTCTCATCTACGATGTCGAAGGCAACGCCTGCTGGCCGTCGGGTTTCAAACTGGCCGGCATCTATGGTCAGCAGAATTATCCCTCAACCTGGCGATCGCGCCTCAGCGAGGCCACGAGCTCCTACGCCCATTCGATCAAGGCGGGCATCAAGGCCGTGCGCCGGCCGGTCTGGAATTGCGCGATCTGCATGGCCATGGGCTCCATCGGGAGACCGACCACCAAGGCGCCAGTCTGGGAGTGCAGCGCCGCGTGAGGCGCGGCGGCGGAAGGTGGCGAAGCCGACTTTTCGCTGCACGTTGACGCACAACTGTTCTTCTACTCTATTGTGAGGAGTTGAAGCCTACTAGTATTGTCTCCCTACGAGGGCGCAGGCAGCGGTCGATTCGGACCGCCACCCGGCCGCAGCACTCGATCCCGCATCGTTCGGTGTATTGAAGGACCGCAAATGGCGCTTGCGACGCATTCCGAATTATCGAAGCAGCCGGCCAAGCGGGGCCCGAAGACGGGGCCCCAGACCAAACGCAAGCTGCTGAACGTGGCGGAGAAGCTGTTTGCTGAAGAAGGAATTGAGACGGTTTCGCTACGCCGCATCATGGACGTGGCCGGGGTCGGCCTTTCGCAGCTCAACTATCACTTCGGAACAAAGAAGGACCTGCTTCGCGCCACCTGCGAGCGCAAGCTCACGGTGATGAACGAGAAGCGGCTAGCCATGCTGGAAGAGGCGGAGCTGCAGCCCAAGGACGAGAAGTTCCTGGAACGGCTCATCAAAGCTTACATGCTTCCCGTCCTTGAGATGTATGCAAAGGGCGGCAACGATCGGAACTTTGTCATCATAACGGCACGTCTGAGCGCCGGGACCAGCCAGATGACCGCGGAACTGGCGAGCGAGTTGCTGAACAAATTCCAGCAGCGCTTCGCCTCGGCCTTTCTGAGGGCGGTTCCGGGCCTGCCCGAGGTTTCCGTCTTCTGGCGCATCCACGTCATGCTTTCGTTGTTGAGCCACACGGTCGCGAATCCCGAGCGCATCAAGACATTGTCGCACGGACTCTGCGATCCCAAGGATGTCGATGCGATGATGGAAGAGTTGCTGCCCGTGCTGATTGCCGGCTTTGGAGCGAACGCCACCAAACCCAAGCCCTCACGCAAGCCTGCGGTATCAAAAGCGCGCAAACCCGTCGCGGAATGAGCGGCGCCGTTCTCTGACTACAGGCCCCGGTAGAGTTCGGCGGCGGTGCCGCCCATGACCTTGTCGATCAACTCCGCCACGCGTTCCGAACCGATCTCTCCATCCACCTGCATACCGCTCAAGGCGAGCGCCAGGGCGGTGCGGCCGGTCCGGTTCATCAGCCACGCCTTCTCCTCCCAGCCGCCGAGCGGATTTGCCTTCGGCGGCAGCCCTGCGAGCATGGCGATGGCTCGCTCGGAATAGGCATCGGTCCCGTAAAGCAGCTTCTCCGGATACCATTCCAGCGCCGCTCGGATCTGATGGGAGAGCGCGCGCGGGTAATGGAAGAGGCAGGCGCAGGAGAAGTCGGTGAAAACATTCTCGTTGGCCAGCATCGTAACCGTCTCCCGCACGAACGGCCAGCCGCCATGCAGCAGCACGAATTTCGTCCGATGGGCCAGATGAACGATGCGTTCCATCAGAAGCGGGTTGCTGCCAGCGATGACGAAGTCTGGCCGCACGCCGTAGCCCGTGTGCATCTGGACGACGAGTTGCTGTTCGCCGGCGAGGATCACGAGGCGCTCGAACAGGAAATCCTGCAGCGCCTTATGGTCGATTGCCGAAAGCGACCCTGACGCCAGACCCCGCGCGTAGAGCGCGTCGGCGTGCGCGGCGCCGACGAAATCGAAATTCAGCGGCCTGTTGTAAGGCCCGTGGAACTTGATGCCGACTGCCCCCTGCTCCGCGTATCGTGCCAGCACGGGAATCATCACGTCTGCGATGTAGGCGTCCACCGAGCTAGGCCGGCCAGCCGGACTATGTTCATGCGTGAGCCGATCGTTGGTCGCCCGGTAGCCCGTCTGCATCGGCGAAAGGACGCCTTCGACGGGAAACGGCCACAGGAACCAGTCCGAAAACGCACACCAGCGAAAACGGGGCGGCGGCAGTGATGCAAGCGGCCCGGGCGCGATGCCGATCATGGTGCGAATCTTGAGCCGGTTGAGTATCCAGACGTTGTAGTCGGCGCCCTGCTCGGCTATCACAGCCTCCTTACGCTCGACGAGGCGGGCGAGATTGGCGAGCGACCAGTCGCGATCCTCGTAACCCCAAAGGCCCGCCCACGCGTCCAAATATTCCGGATTGTCCGGACGCATCCGCAAAGGTTGCCCAAAGTCGTAGGGCTGGATCGGCTGGTCGGGATCGCCGGACAGTTCTATGCCGAGCGCCATCGGATGCGCATGATGGTCGATCGCCTCGACAGCGGCCACATCGGCCGCGATGCCTGCATCCAATCCTCGCAAAACTACCGTTTCAGGCGACATGGCCGCCACCTTCCGTTCCGAGGGACGCGAGAATCGAGGAGAAGCGCGGGAAGAGCGCCAGGGCGTTGCGCTGGGCAATGCGAGGCCAGGCGTCGGCAGGCACGAGATCAATGTCGGACATGGAGCCAAGCTGGTCGGTCACGAAGCCGTCATACGCATAGGGCCAATCGCTCCCGAACAGGAGGCGCTCGGGGTCGGCGAAATGGACCAGCGCGCCAAGGCCAGCCGGGTCCGCCGTTAGTGCCACGTCGAAATAGAACCGCCGCATCAGGCCTTTGAGGTGGTCCGCCGTCAGGTTCTCGTTGCGGCTGGTAAGCGCAGTGGGGAACTGATCCTTCAGGGCCCGGTCATGCGGCGGCGGTCGGGACAATTGGCGCTCGGCGATCGCGCCGATCCGCCACGCGAGATAGGGCAGCGTGCCGCCGCCATGGGACAGGATGAAGCGGATGTTGGGAAAGCGTTCGAGCACGTCGGCAAACAGCATGCTGACGCCGGCCCGCGTCGTATCGAACGGATATTCGAGCATGAAATTCGGCACGCCGAGCGCGATCTGCTTGATTGAAGGATGGGCAGCTGGATGCACCATGACAACGGCATGCCGCACATCCAGCACGTCGAGCAGCGGATCATAGTCCGGATGCCCGAGATAGCGGCCGCGATAGCCGGTGAGGATGCCGACGCCATCCAGGCGCAGGTCATCGAGCGCCCGGATGGCCTCCGAACACGCCCGTTCGACATCGGGCAGCGGCAAGACCGCGAACGCGCCGATGCGGGGACTGGATGCGGCCGCGGCGGCCAGGTCGTCGTTGCACGCCCGCGCAAGGTCGTTTGCTTGCGCATCGTCGCCGAAGTGGACGCCTGGGGCCGACAGCGACAACACCGCGCAGCCGATGCCATGGCGATCCATCATCGACAGGGACAGATCGGGGCTCCATTCCGGCGTGCGGACCGACGTCCCCAGCGCCTGCAACACCGCATCGCGATACCGCGGAGGCATTGCGTGAAAATGCACGTCGATCAGGCGCCCTTCCGGCGGATCGAACCGCGGTTCCGGCGCTCGGGACGATCCGCGAATCGTCATGGAGTGATCGCGCCCATGGCCGCACCTGTTCCGTTCACAGAAAAAACATTCTGATTTTATTCGCGTGCGACATAGAGGTTGTCAACCGCTGAAGACATCTGGTCAGGCTTGGCAATAGAAGCGCGGCAGGCTGAGGACGGAGGGACTCACTGCTTCCCTGCCCAGTCAGACCTGCCGGCGGAACCCCAACCGCTCCGACAGGTGCAGGGCGGCGAGGGTCGTCTCCCGGATCTGCTTGGCGGAAGGTTCTTCGGCTATCATCTGGATGGAATCGACGACGGCCAGGGTGGCGATCAACTTGCCCTCGGCATTCCGCACCGGCGCGGCCAGCGTGTTCAGACCGACCATGATCTCGTTGAACGCCGATGCCCAGCCCTGCTCCTCGATCTGGCGCAGTTCGGCCTTGAGCCGCAGCGGGTCCACGATGGTATATGGCGTCAGCCGCTCGAGTGGCTGGCGCAGCGTCACGCGCTGGATGTCCGGCTCGCCGAAGGCCAGGGCGACCTTGCCTTGGGCGGTGGCGTGCAGCGCCAGAAGCGATCCCCTCCGAACCCCGATTTCGATCATGGAGCGGCCGGTCACGGTGGCGAGGACCCTGACCCCGTCCGTTTCCGACTGCGAGATGACGGTCGTGTGGCCAAGCGTATCGCGCAATTCCTTCAACACCGGCAAAGCCAGTTCCAGAAGGTCGTTGCCGCGTTCGAGCGAAATGCCGAGCGCGAGCGACCTCGGCCCGATCGAATACCGGTCGGTGCTTTGATCCTGGACGAGGAAGCCGTTGGCGACGAGGGTCTGCAAATGCCGGAAGACGCGGCTCTTCCCAAGGGTCAGGGCCGTCGAAATCTCGGTAAGGCTGAGCGGCCTGGCCTGGTCGGCCAGATACTCGATCAGCAGCAGTCCGAAAACGCTGCCTTGCAGACCGTCCGACGCACCGGACTCCGATTCCAAAACCATCACTATAGTCCCTGTACTCCGCAGTCGGGATATCCCTATTCCATCCGGCGTTATACTGCCAACAAGCCACAATCGACGCGCAACACGATGCCGTCCACCGCCGACGCCTCGTCGGAACACAGAAACGCGATGACGTTGGCGACCTCGGCGGCGATTACCGGCCGGCCCAACGGATTGTCGCGGCTGCGCGTGACGCCTGCCGTGTGCGTGGCTGCGCGAACCTTCGCGCCCGAGCCGCGCATCGGATCCGCCATCATGCCCGGCGCGACCGCGTTGACCCGAATACCCCTAAGACCGAGCGCGACCGCGAAGTGACGCGTGATCTGCTCCAGTCCCGCCTTTGTCGCCTGATAGATGTAGGACCCCTGGATGCCTCCGATCGATGCTGTGACGCTGCTCGTCAGCACGATCGACGCCGGGGATCGCATGTGAGGCGCGACCGCCTGAAGAACCCGAAGCGATCCTTTCAGATTTACCTCGAGGGTTTTCTGGACAACGTCCTCGTCATATGTCGCAGCGCTGGTGGGTTCGAGGATTCCGTGGTTGATGACCAGGGCCTGGACTTCGCCCAGCGGCGCCACGGCTTCGAAAAGCTTTGTGACGCTATGCGCCGATGTCACGTCGAGTTGCACGAAATTCGGATGCTTCGCTGCATCCTTCGGCGGGGAGACGTCGGCGGACAAGACCGTCCAGCCGTCAACCATCAACCGCGCCACGGTCGCTTCGCCAATGCTGCCTGTCGCGCCGGTCACGATCGCCAAGCCTGTCATACCCTACCCTCCTCCCGGACCGTCACCGGCAATCGCCCGCGCCGGCCCGCTGAACGCAGGCGTCCTCGCCGCGCCTCACCGGCTGATGTGACAGCGTTGAGCGACCGCTATGCGGCTTCCCCTACGACCGTGTCTTCCAGTCCAAGCATGGCGGCCGTGTTGGTCGACACCATCCTGCGGATATCGTCGTCGGCATATCCCAGATCGATGCAAAGCTGGATTCCGCGCCGCATTCCTTCGATCGGATGGAGCGCGCCCACCTGGCCTAGGTCCGTGCACAAGATCGTGTTGCCGACACCGGCCGCGTCGATATGCGCCTTAAGGATTTCGGACTCGAGGGGCTCAAAGGCGCAGCCGTCAAGGAACATCGCCAGCGAATGCTCCACATAGGCGCCCATGGCGGCGATCCTGCGAACGTCGCTGAGTGAGGCATCGACGATCTCCTCCGGATGCGTCAGCACGAGCCGCTTCACGCCGCGCCGCTGCGCCTCCTCGAAGACGGCCCATGTCTCGCTGATATGAAGATGCCCGCTGGCCAGCGCCATATCTGTGCGGGCAACGATGTCGAGAATTTCCTTGGCATCGTCGCGCACGCTTCCGTCGCCCTCCACCACCGGGACCGCGCGCGCGGCCCGCATCTTCTTGGTGGACCCCGGATGGGTGCCGCTGAACGTCTTCTCCCAGCGGAGATGATTTTCGGCGGCCAGCGTCGGCAACCAGACGATCTTCCCCCCCATGGCAGCGGTGTGCTCGACCGCGTAGGGATTGAGACCGCCGACGACGTTGTTGAGCACGATGCTCGAAAACACCTTGGTCGAAAGGTCGGGAAACTGCTTGGCGATCAGCGCCGCGGTCGTCACGCCCGCATAGTCGTGATCCTTCGTCACGATGGCCTTCATGCCGACGGCGGATGCGGCGCGCGCCAGATCGACATGGTCGACGCTGCGCGAGGCGATCGACGGGCCTGTATGCACATGCGGGTCGATCGCCCCGACGAGGAGCGCATCGACGCGACGCTCCGCCGCTTGCGTGTCTGTCTGTGACATCATGATCGCCCTACGTCTGAGCCGCGTTCCGGCAAGGCCACGTCATGCACGCGGAAGATACTCGTCGAACTCCGCGATGACTTTCGTCGCGGACTGCCGAAGCAGCCCCTGGTCCGAGGACACGATGAAGGCTGTGGCGCCGAGCGCATGGAACCGTTTGGCGTCAGGCGTGCCGGCGACCATCATGCAGATCGGCTTGCCGCGACGCTTGGCCGCCTCGCAGATCTTCCCGGTCGCGGCCATCGTCTCCGGCGATTCCATGCCAGCGGCGCCGAGGGCCACGGTCAGGTCGCCCCTGCCGATGAACACGGCATCGAGCCCCTCCACGGCCATGATCGCGTCGAGCTGGTCGAGCGCCTCGGGGTCCTCGATCATGCCGATGACAGCCACCGCCTCGTCCTGGCGGTCGACATGGTCCCAGAATCCGAGGGCGCCGTAGTTTCCGGCGCGCGGCGAATTCGAGAAGCCGCGTCGTCCCCCGCGGTATCGACAGGCGCCGACGACATCCCGCGCCTTCTCCGGGCTGGACACGTGCGGGATCAGCACGCCTGCGGCGCCGTCGTCTAGCGCAGCGAGCAGGCTGGCCGCCGTCGGCTCGGCCACACGGACGAGCCCGGCGACATTGCTCGCGCGCGCCGCCAGCAAAGCCAGGTCGGTGGCGCAGCGGTCGAAGGGCGCATGCTCGGCGTCGATGACGACGAAGTCGAAGCCGACGCTGCAGATGATTTCCGTGGGATGCACCGTCGGCGTCTTAATGAAGGTGCCTACCAGCCTGGCGCCTGCGAGGAGGCGCTGGCGAAACCCGGGCCGGGTCTGGTTGAATCGACTGATCATCTCATTCCCGAAACAGAGCGCAAATTTGCAACTGGATTTCTTCACTTAAACGGACTTGGCCTAAGCAAGCCGGTTCAAATTGGGTATCGTCACAACGTAGAGATCGCGAATCTCGCCACCCTTCATATGATAATTTCGAAACTTGATTTCTGTCAACGGTAAAGCTAAAGCGTTGACGCACGGTAGCTTTGGAAAGACACGAAACAAGATGTACGACCCATCGGATCCCCGCTCTGCGCTCAGCCAAGGTGGCGCGCGCCAAGCACCGTCGGCCAATGCCTTCGCGAAAGCGGAGTTCGGCCTTTTCTACAATGATAATCCGCAGGAAGACGACGCCAACGGCAGGACCTGGTTTTGCCGGGGCCAGAATTTCGTCATCGCGTACAGCGAGGCCCGGGCCGGCGCGGTGTTCGCACGGCCGGAGCAGCTTGACGAGTATATGGTGCTGATACCCGACCGCGAGACGCCGTTCGTGGCGGAAGCAGGCAAACAAACCGAAACCGCCTCAGGCTACAGCGTCGTCATCATGCCGCCCGGCCGGGGCGAGATCCGCCTGCCGTCCGGAGGACGTGTAGTCCGCGTCTTCTCGACCCGGTCGCCCGACCTCAATGCCAAATGCGCCAACGCCGCCGCCTTCGCGCAGCCGCATCCGCACGTGCCGCCGTTCGAGGCTTGGCCTGAGCCTGTGGCCGGGTTCAAGATACGCGTCTATTCGCTCGACGTGCCGGACCAGCCGGGGCGGTTCGGGCGGATCTGGCGATGCACGACGGTCATGCTGAATTTCCTTCCCGTGCAGATGGGTCCGCGCGACATAACGAAGCTGTCGCCCCACCATCACGATGATTTCGAACAGTGTTCGCTCGCGCTCGATGGATCGTTTGTACACCATATGCGGTGGCCCTGGACGGTCGACATGAATGCGTGGCTCGAGGACCAGCATCCGCACGTCCTGTCTCCGTCTGTCACCGTCATTCCCCCGCCTGCGATCCATACGTCGAGGGGCATGGATTCGGGAGCCAACCAGCTCGTCGACATCTTCGCACCGCCGCGGCTCGACTTTTCCCAGAAGGACGGATGGGTCTTGAATGCTGAAGAGTATCCGTTGCCTGGCGACGGATTCTTAAAGCAGCATTCATGAAATCGCAGGCACGGAGCTCCAAGGGCTCGAAAAGCCCGATCGCCCCGGGAAACGTTCCAGTGTCAATGTAGGTGTCTTCGGTTCCGCTATATTGACGTCCTTTGCGACGTGCTTGAGGCCGCGCGTGGCGCCGTCACCGACCGGATCAATGGAGAAGGGGACAAGCCATCTTCTTCAGTCTGGACGTCTCGGACGAGGCGCAGTGGACCGCGGTTCTCGCACGGGCGCTTGCCTGGAAGGGCAAGGTTACGACGCTGGTCAACAACGCCGCCATTCTAAACCGGACCGGGATCACGGGGACCCCGCGCAAGGATTGGGAACGGCTGATCGCGACCAATCTGACTGGTGCGTTCCCGGGCTTGGAATATGCGGACGGGAACATCAGGGTCAACGCGACGTGTCCAGGGACCATCGTCACCGACGCGAATGCCGGTGAGCCGCATCTGGAGCCATGGCGCAGGCCACGCCGCTCGGTCGCTTCGGCAGGCCCGAGGACGTTGCCAACCTCCTGCTTTTCCTCGTCAGCGACGGGGCCGGCTTCATCACCGGCGAGGATATTTTGGTGGATGGCGGCGTCAGGAGCGGCGGTGCCGCGCGCCGGATCTCGCTGGAAATGGGACTCACTCTCACGACGCCGCCAAAGATCTCTTGAACCGCTCTAACGGCGTGCCGCTTCAGATCCGGTACGCACCGCTGGTGAGCGGAAAGGCCTCTGAGAGCTTCAGGTCGTTGACGGCTCCTCGTTTATGAAAAAGAGCGCGAGCACCTAGTTGTAAGGCGCCCGATGACCCCGCCATTAATCGGCAATCAAACCTAGTCTTGCCCTAGGGTGCCAGACCCACTCCGTAGCGTACGGCGATCAGCCAGAACCAATCCTGATCGAGAT
This sequence comes from Rhizobiaceae bacterium, assembly GCA_023953835.1. Taxonomy (NCBI): domain Bacteria; kingdom Pseudomonadati; phylum Pseudomonadota; class Alphaproteobacteria; order Hyphomicrobiales; family Rhizobiaceae; species Rhizobiaceae bacterium. The sequence continues at coordinate 27,751 of JAMLJB010000003.1, forward strand.
CAAGTTGGCGCTCAGCCTCGGAAACGGCATCCGCTGCACGCTCGAAGATCGCGTAGCAGAGCTCCGTGTCATCGTGCCGGGCATGATAGGCGATGCCGTCCGCGTCAATGGGGTGATCGGATAGCGCACGTGACCAGGCATGGGGCAGGTCGTAAGGCAATCCGCCGTGTGCAACTTCGGCGGTCGCCCCGACCCGAGCAAGGCCAGGCCCGGCAAGTCGGATGACTTTCAGGTCGCGTTCGACGCGGAGGCGAACATAAGCTTTCCGCTTGAGCATGTCTGCGTCGATGAGGGTACGTCCGGGCGTGCGCAGAAAGGTCTCGGCGAACGCGCCATAAGTTTGCTTTGCCGCGTAAAGCACGCCATACGAACCGTCCGGCGCGTTGAACCGGCCGTCCTGCGACCGATCAAAAAAGATCGGGTTCCATTTGGACGTGTAGAAGCGATGGATCTCCTGCCCCGCTGGGAGTTCCACAACTTCGGGCAGTCGACTAGTGAGGTCAGCGGGAGGAAGCGGCCCGCTCACGCCCCCTGCTCACCATGCCGCCTCGCCGCTTCAAGCACGAGCTCTAGTTGACCCGACCTGAGCAGCTCAATCGGCTTATGGTCTCCCAACCGCACATCGGGATGAGCAAGGAAGTTGAGGACAGTCCAGGAATTACTGGTCTGCAGCGCCTCGCGAACGGCTTTGAGTCCGGGCACCACTGTGCCGTCGCGGTTGAACTGTAGCGTGGGGTAGCTGCGACGATTGCTCGGGCCAGGCACCGCAAGCAAGGATCCCTCCTGCACGCGCTTGTCGATTGCCTGACGGGAAACACCACGCATGAGGGTGCGGACCTGGTCAAGGTCGTAAGCTCCGCCAGCCTCTCGCAAATCCTCTTGCGCAATGCGGACCCCTTCGAGCATCGCACGGCTGCGAGCGTCCGGCTCGAAGGCCGACTTGTCTACCGCGGGCTTGCGCTCGCTCACCGAAGGGCGCGGGACCTGCTCCACGACCTCCGTCACGCGGGCGACGCGGCCACGGACAGACGCTTTGATCGCCCGAACGGACTCGGGCTTTCCCGAAATGATCGCCACACGCGCGTCGGCTGGCAGCTTAAAGCCGGCTAACGCCTTGGTCGGATCACCTTTCATCGTGAACATTGTCAGAACGCCCGCGCCGCGAGCCTTCGCGGGGGGGGCCGAAGCTTTGGCTTGCGCTTTGTCTGCCATGTGTCTCACCTCTATGCCCCAACAATATGGCGTGCAAAGCAACTTTGTCAACCAGAGCAACGAACGCAACCATCGTGGCTGGAGCGTCGCTGTCACGTCATGCGCTGCACAAGCCCTAGACCCTCCGGTGGATGCTGAAGTCTGGTAGCTCCAGTCTCCTCGGTCCGGTCCGAATGGACAACCTCCTGATAGCTCACATCTAGCCTCCATCGGCGCTCTTGCCGGCGTAATATTGCGCGCGCCACCGGATGCCGGCGCTCGGGCCTTCCTCCTTCACGCGGCGCAAGAATTCGGTGCCGGTTACGTCATCGATCAGCGAGAGATAGGCCGCCGCCTCGACCCAGCTGTTGATATGCGCGGTCATGCCTTGCGTTTCATAGGTGCGGTTGATGCCGGCCTTGCTGATGGATACCGCCGATGGCGGCAGGCGCAGCAAGGTCTGCGTCAGCGCCTCCACAGCAGCGTCCAGTTCGTCATCCGCCACTACCGTGCTGACGATGCCCATCCGAAGCGCTTCAGGCGCGGTGAACTGGCGGCCGGTCAGCAGGATGTCCTTGGCGATCTTGTGGTTGACGAGCCAAGGCACCATCAGAAAGGCAGGCCCTTCACCGAACAGGATTTCAGGCTCGCCCAACCGGCAGCTTTCGGTTGCGATGGTGAAGTCGCAGGGCAGGACCAGTTCGAACGCCCCGCCCATGCAATAGCCATGGATGGCCGCGATCACCGGCTTCTTGCAGCGCCACACCGCCCAGCGCGCGCGGTTGGCGATCTCGTGCAGGGAATGCAGCTTGTCCTCGGACGAGAGGTCCCGCATCTGGAGCGAAAGATCGAAGCCCGCCGAGAAGGCGCGGCCCTTGCCACGCAGCACCACGGCGCGACAGGCCGGATCAGTGCTGGCTTCCTCCATACGGTCGCCGATGAAGCTGTAGATCTCTGGCGTCAGCGCGTTGAGCTTTTCCGGGCGGTTCAGCGTGATGTACAGGACATCTTCCCGCATCTCGGTAAGCGGCATAGGAACAGTCATTTCTGATCCTCTACGGTCACGGCGATGGCGACATCGGCGGGATGACCTTCGGGTCGAGCTTCGCGAGCAGGCCGGCCTTCTTGGCGGCCTCGAACTCCGCCCAGCTGGAAAACTGCAGCACGCTCCACTTGACGTTGCCCCGTGTCCACGTGCTGCTTCAGGTTGCTCGTGCCGCAGCAGAAGGCGTCCGTGGACGGGACGAACCCAGTGTCCTTCGCGAAGCCCTTGAGATAGGTGTCCATGAGAGCGTTCTGGAAGTCCTGGCTGCCGGTGGCAGCCAGCCTCTTCCCTGAATGGATCCCGAGCATGTCCGTGTACATCCTTCCGATGTGAAGTGGGTATTTAGTCGTAGGAACTGCCGCGGCTGGTGATCGGCCGCGGCGACAGCATGGTCACTCCGAATAATCGCGAACCGATGCTGGCGCTTCCTCTGGAACCGTTGTCAGGAATCCCGGTCGCAGATACAGATCGAGACCGCGCTCGATCGAGGCCGCCACGGCAAGCATTTTCCGTTCGCTCCAGGCTGTACCCAGGATCGTCATCCCAACCGGAAGCCCGTAGCGGCTGCCGATGGGAACAGTCATGACAGGATATCCCGCCGTCGACGCAGCCGTCAGCGGATCGGCTGCCCAACTCACCCTGCTGGGCACCCCGCCGTCGACGTCGGCCTTCCAAGGCAGTCCGAAGAACGGTGCGATGAGAACGTCCGCAGCTGCGTCGCGGAGGGCCGCGTCGATTCCGTGCGCACCACCCAACTCAACAATGCGCGCCACGGCTTCCTTGTACTCGGCGGACTCGGTGCTTGGCGCGTCGAGGCACGAGAGCCACGCCTCCTGGCCGAAATGGGCCATTTCCAGCTCGGGGTGCTCGTTGTTGAAGCGGATCAGGTCCTCCAGCGACCGGGAGCCAGGAGTGCCGCGACCGGCTAGATACGCCGCGAGATCGGGGCCGAACTCGCTTTTCTGCACGAGACTCTGGAGTCCGGACTGGCCGAGGATGTCGAGATTAGGCACGGTCAGCTCGTCGACGATGTCCGCCCCGCTCGCCCCGAGCACCTCGATTACGGCGTCGACGAACTCATCGAGCCCAGGCACACGTTCCGTCCAGTAGTCGCGCGACAGAAGTCCGACGCGCATTCCCCGGGCGGACGCCGCGGAGCTGGTGGCGAAGGTAGCCGTCGTTTCGCCTCGCTCGTCGCGCATCGTGGTGCTGATAACATCCAGGAGGATTCCGGCATCCCGCACCGTACGCGTGATCGGGCCCGCTGTGTCCATGGTGTGCGAAATAGGGACGATCCCGTCCTGCGAGATTCGACCAACCGTCGGTTTGAGCCCGACGACGCCGCAGAACGCGGCGGGTTCGACGATGGATGCGTCGGTCTCGGTGCCAATCGCGAGATCGACCACGCCCGCCGCGACGAGCGCCGCCGACCCGGAACTGGAGCCTCCCGCCGTTCGATCGAGGACGAACGGGTTTTGCGTGAGCCCTCCCCGTGCGCTCCAGCCGCGGGGTGCGCGGTGTGCCCGGAAGTGGGACCACTCCGACAGATTTGCCTTGCCGAGGGTCAGCACGCCGGCACGCCGCAGCCGGACGACCAGGTCGGCATCCCGGGCCGTCCGGTCCAGCGCGAACGATCCGCACGTGGTCGGGAGATCAATCGTGTCGATGTTGTCCTTGATCACGATGACGCGGCCGGCTAGCGAGGCGTGGCCGCGGTCGACACGTTCGGCCTCCTCACGGAGTTTCTCGTTGGACGAGATGAGAGCACGCAGGTTCGGGGCGCGCTCGGCCACGCCCTGCAACGCCTCCGTCGCACGGTCCACATTCGCCAGTGCCTCGGACGTCATCTCGTTCATATCTCTTCCCACTCTCTCGTCTGATGATCACGTGACTGCCGACTTGCTGGCAGATCGGTTGGAGTAGCCATACTTGCATTGTGCCCGCGAGCCCTCGGGTCAGGACCTGTCGATTTGCCTCGATCAGATAAGTCTCGAACCGCTCTGAGCGTCGAACATCATCAGCGTGTTGTCGGCAAAGCCGACATAGGCATCGTCTCCATCGTTGACAGCCGACGAGCGGCCACTGTCCGTCGACATCAGGACGAGCCCGTGCACGGTCTTGACCTGGAATCTCCGCCAGCCGCCACCTTCGATGGCCGCCAGCACGGTGGACGGGAAGTCGGACTGGCCCACGCGCTCATGCGAGACGCGCACGTGCTCGGGACGGACAGCGCAGTTGACCGGCGCTCCGCGGCGGAGTTCGGCGGGATGGGTGCGGACATCCTGGTGCACCGAGCCGTCGGTGATCCGGATCGAGACACGCTCACCCGGTTCGGATACGATTGTTCCTTGAAACTCGTTGAGTGCGCCGATCGTCCGCGCGCTGTAGATGTCGCTCGGTGTGCGGTAGATGGTCGTCGGATCCGCGATCTGCATCAGCCTCCCCCCATGCATTACGGCGATGCGGGTCGACATCGTGAACGCCTCATCTTGGTCGTGCGTCACGAAGATCGTCGTGACGCCGAGCTCACGCTGCACAAGCCGTACAGCGAGGCCCAACTGCTCACGCAGCCGGCGATCGAGGGCGCCGAACGGCTCGTCGAGCAGGAGGAGCTCCGGGTTGAAGGCCAGCGCGCGCGCCAGCGCCACGCGCTGCTGTTGTCCGCCACTCAGCTCGCTCGGGCGCCGCGGACCGTAGCCGGCGAGGTCGACGAGATCCAGTAGCTCATCCACACGCGTTCGGATCTGCGCCTTGGGTAGCCGCCGGACCTGCAGTGGATAGCCGATGTTCGCGCTCACCGACATGTGCGGGAAGAGCGCGTAGTTCTGGAAGACGACACCGATCCCGCGAGCCTCTGGTGGGAGCAGCGTAACGTCGCGTCCTCTGATCCGGACGGCGCCCGCGCGTGGAAGCTCGATTCCGGCGAGGATGCGCAGCAGCGTGGTTTTGCCCGACCCGCTCGGCCCGAGCAGCGTCAGGAACTCGCCGCGCGCGACACCCAGGCTGACGTCGCGCAGCGCGCGCACGTCGCCGTAGTAGTGGGTGACGTTCGAGATCTCTACGAAGGCCTGGTCATGAACCGACTGTGACGCCTCATTCGACATCGACGAACTCCTTAGCTGCGGGCGTGTTCCCGGAGTCGGGGATCAGCCCATCCACCGCGGACCTGGGCGTGCCGCGCAATTCACCTCGGCGCCGCGCCCAGCCCGCAATTTCGGCCAGCGCCACCACCACCACCAGCCCGACGAGGATGAGGCTCGACATGGCGGCCACGACCGGTGTGAAGCTCGCCTGGACGACGGTGAAGAGCTTCACGGGCAGAGTCGGCGTGATGAACTGCACCAGCATTGCTATCACTACTTCGTCCCACGACGTCACGAATGCTATCGCTGCCGCCGCGGCGAGGCCGGGCACGATCAGCGGCAGCGTAACCGACGCGAACGCGCGCAGCGGCCGGGCTCCGAGGGTTCTCGCCGCAAGCTCGTACGACTGACCGACCTGGGCGAGTGCGCCCACGAGGATCAGCGCAGTGAACGGAAGCGCGAGGAGCGCGTGTGGCAGCGCGAATCCGAGGAGCGTACCGGATGTCCGCGTGCGCAGCACGACGTCGTAGATGCCGACAGCGAGCAGAGTCACGGGAACGATCACCGGGAGGATCAGAACGACCCGGACTGGACCTTTGTTGAGCACGCGGGAGCGGGTCAGCGCGAGTGCCGTGAGAAGCCCGACGACGGTCGCGATCACGGTCGCCCAGAGCCCGACCCGCAGGCTGAGCATGATCGAGCTCTGCCAGCTCGGGTCGGAGAACAGCGCCGCGTACCACTTCGTCGAAAGCGCGGGCGGCGGAAAGCTCAGATAGGACTTCGATGAGAACGAAACGACGATCACGTAGACGAGTGGAAGAGTCAGCGCGGCGAACGCGACACCCGACCACCAGCCGAGGAACAACCGCATCCAGCGTGGCATCCAGCGGTACGTGCCGGAACTCGTCCCGAGCCCACTCCCGTCCGCTCCGACCGTCGCAAGTCGATCGATTCCAAACAGTCGGTCGATCGCCAGGTAGAGGACGACAGCGATCACGAGCAGACACATACCCATCGCGCTCGCGGAGCCCCAGTCGTTGATGCGGACCTGCTGAAGGATGTACATGGCGACGGTCATGTCGCCGCTGCCGCCGAGCAGCGCAGGGGTGATGAAAAAGCCAAGTCCTATGACAAATGTGAGCATGAGACCGGCCCACGTCGCAGAGCTGGCGAGGGGCATGAAGATCAGCCGCAGCGTCCGCAATGGACTCGCACCGAGAACCCTGGACGCTACCATCAGAGTCGGATCGATGCGCGACATCCCGCTATAGAGGATGAGAACGAGGTATGGCACAAGGTAGGAGGTCATGCCGATGATGGCCGCGGTCTGGGTGTAGAGAATATTGGCCTGTCCCAGGATCAGCTGCAGCGAGTACATCCGCACCACGACCGACGTCCACAGAGGGAGCAACAGGAACCACAGGGCGATACGGCGAGACCGCGTCGGCAGTTGGCATATGAACATCGCCATAGGGTAGGCGACAATGAGCGAGATGACGGCGGCAATGCCGGCGACGACGAAGGTGTTGTGGAGGATGATCCGCGCTGCAGGATCGTTGAACAGGCCGATATAGTTCGCCCACGTCATGCCGTGGCTCGAGATCGCCGCCTCGCCGTCCGGGTTGAAGCTGCGAAGGGCGATATTGACCAGGGGGTAGATCAACAGCGCGACGACGAGCAAAAAGCCGGGCGCCACAGCGAACCACTGCCAGAGTGCGGGCCGGTGCACTCCGGAGCGCCGGCCCCCAATCACGCGCATGCTGGTCATGCGCTCTTTCCCGCTTGGCCGTCGAGATGGGCGGATGCCGCGCGCATCATCACTGTCCGGTGACCAGGAAGTTGTTGAACTTGTCGGTCACTTCTTTGATGTTGTTGGCGTACCACTCCCAGTTTTCAACCATCGTCCCGTTCAGGTTCTTTCCGAGCGGAGCCCACTTGAGGACATCTCCCGGCACGTTCTCGTACTTCATCGGCAGCGGGTAGGCCACGTACTTGAGGAAGTCCACGCCCTCTTGGGAGTTCGAGATCATGCGCCCGAGGAACGCCTGGCCCGCGGCCTGATTCGGCCCGTTCTTCGGTAAGGCCATCATCGCAGGCACGAGGACCGTGTGGTCCCACCTGATCGTGATTTCGGTTCCGTTCGCGTGTGCGCTTTGCGCGACCCCGTTAAGGATCTGGGCCATTTTGCAGGTGCCGTTGGCGAGCAGCTGAGTGGCTTGCGAACCCGAGTCGTACCAGACGATGTCCGACTTGATCTGCGCGAGCCTGGCGAACGCGCGGTTGATGTCGATCGGATACACCTCAGTCGGGGGAACGCCGTCCGCCATGAGGGCACCCTCGAGCAGGCCATTGAACTCCGGGTACTTGTACAGACAGCGCTTGCCGGGGAAGTTCTTCGTGTCGAAGAGATCATCGAACTTCTGAGGAGTCGTGCTCGCGTCCGGATAAGACGCTGGCAAGTAGCCGACGACGAAAGCGCTCAGGAACGTCTGGAACCCATAGTCGTCGTAGCTGCCCGGCTCGAGCTTGTTCGTCTGAACGACCTCCGGGTCGAGCTTCTCGAGCAGGCCGGCCTTCTTGGCCGCCTCGAACTCTGCCTGGCTGGAAAACTGCAGGACACTCCACTTGACGTTGCCCGAGTCTACCTGCTGCTGCAGGTTGCTTGTGCCGCAGCAGAAGGCGTCTGTGGACGGGACGAACCCGGTGTCCTTCGCGAAGCCCTTGAGGTAGGTGTCCATGAGGGCGTTCTGGAAGTCCTGGCTACCACCTTCCGTCCAAACGAGAAACGGCTGTCCATCACCATTGATGGGGGCGCCTGACATTGTCTGCGCCGCGGCCGTATCGCCGCTGTAGCCGGTGATGGCGAGGGTGATTGCGAAAGCCAGGCTGCCGGTCGCAGCCAGATTCTTCCCTGAATGGATCCCGAGCATGTCCGTATACATCCTTTCGATGTGCGGTGGGTTTCTAGTGGTAGGAACTGCCGCGGCTGCTGATCGCCGCGGACATCGTGGTCGCTTCGAGTAAGTCGCGCCCCAGAAGCAGCATGTCCTTGGCCTGCTTTTTTGGCCGAAGAACCAAGGCACCATCACGAATGCGGGCCCCGAAACGAAAAGTTTGCCAAGATCGTGCACTTCGCGGCGATCGTCAGGTCTCGATTCAAACGCGCCGGCAAGGTTGCCGTGAGTTACGGCGACAACCGGCTTCATACTGTCCCAGATCAGCCAGCGCGTTCTTTTTGCGCCATTTTGCAGGTTATTGATTTTCGCCGCATGGCTCGGATCCGAAACCTCGAGCTTCAATTGCTCTTCGGACGACGTCATGGAGCCACCCCCTCTGTCGTGGCGGGATCGTCGATCCAGACGCCCTCCTGTGCGTCATAGGTCTGCGAAAGGGTTTCGCCCTCGCCCTCCTGCAGCCGCTTGCGTGAAATCTTGTTCGACGGCGTCATCGGGAAGCCGCCGTAAAGCTGGACGTAGCGGGGCACTTTGAACTTCGCCAGATTCTCGCGGGCGAACCCGATGAAGACCATGGGGTCGCATTTTGTCGGATCGAGTTGCGGGCGCAGGATGATGCAGGCCTTGACCTCTTCGCCGCGCAGCGCGTCCTTGACGCCATGCACCGCCACGCTCTGCACATCGGGATGCAGGCTCAGTGCGCCTTCCACCTCGGTGACGGAGATGTTCTCGGCGCTGCGGCGGATCATTTCCTTGACCCTGCCCACGATGAAATAGTAGCCGCGCTCGTCGCGCCGCGCGAGATCGCCTGTGCGAAACCATTTGCCGCGAAATGCGGCGTTAGTCGCCTCCGGTTTCTTGTGATAGCCCTGCAGCATGCCGGGTCCGGCGACGCACAGCTCGCCAAGCTCATTGTCGCCAAGCGCGTTGCCCTTCTCGTCTGCAATCATCATTTCACGCCATGGCAAGGGCTTTCCGCAGCTGCCGGTTCCCATGACGCTGTCATCGCTCAACAGAACGGCGGAGCCGAAGCCGATTTCAGTCATTCCGAAGGCATCGCGCACCGGAACGCCATAGCGCTGGGCAATGGACGTCTGCAATTTGGGGGTCATTCCGAAGGTGGCGATCATGGTAAGCTCATGGTCACTCTCGTCCGGGCGCGGATCCAGCATCGCGACCGGATTTGTCATCCAGGACATGTCATAGCGACCCGAGCGCAAACGCTCCCGGAAGCGCGACAGGCTGTATGAAGGCGGCACGCAAAGCGCGGCGCCCGAATGCGCGGCCATAGCAAAGCGCCACAACGGGCCCATATAATGGAACGGGAGGTCGCATTGGATACGCTTGAGGCTCGGCCACGCCGCGTTCATAACCGCGCCGCACTGGATCCAGTAGCGGTGCGAGAGCAGGCAACCCTTGGGCAGGCCCGTGGAGCCGGAAGTATACTGGATGTTGACGATGTCGTCAGTGTCGATCGACACCGGCGGCGTGAATTGCACCGCGGCATTCGCCACAAGCTCGTCGAAGCGCCGGAAGCCCGCCACCGACCCATCGCCCCAGGTGATCACGCGCTCCTTCTTCAGGAGCGGCGCCTCGGCAGCGACGGCGTCATAGACGGCGAAACGCGTGACGTCTATGATGAGCGTATCAACATCGCCGTCGGTCAGCCAATAGTTCATTTCGCGCGGCGTGTAGCCGGGATTGATCGGGATCATCCGCGCACCCAGCCGCGCAATCGCCAGCCATGAAATCAGGCTGTCGGGGACATTGGGCAGCATCACTCCCACATGCGACCCTTTCCCCGCGCCCAGGCCACACAGCGCATTTGCAGCGCGCGCAACACGCGCTCCCAGTTGCGACCACGAAATATCGGGAAGGTCCTGCTCCACATGGACCCATGCCGGCTGGTCCGCGTACCGGGCGACGGCAGTATCGAGGAGCGTGCCGAGATCGGGGGCGATACCGGCGGCCTCCACTGCTTTTCTTAGCTTCTCATATGACTCGTGGCGAAGATCAGCTGCGGAGTGAATGTTCATTTTTTGCCATCGGTTTTACGATCTGCGAAGAAGCCCTCTGCCGAGCCGTAGCCTTGGTAGTTCAAGCGGTGCAGGCGATAGAGGCGTTGACCGAAATGGGCCGCTTCATGGCGGTTCATTTCCAGGCCGATCTCCAGCGCTTCCATCTCGACCCGAACGGATGTCGGCGGATGCGCTGCAATCATCGAACAGACTTCGAGCGCACGCGGCATCAGCGCTTCGGGCGAAACGACCTCGTTGACCAGCCGCATCTCTCTTGCCCGCCCGACACAAATATGTTCGCCCGTCAGCGCAACCCATGCGGCATCCACATGGCTGATCTGCTGCATCAACCGCACTACCCCCGAGAGGCCGGCGGCACCGAACGCCACTTCGGGAAACCCTAGCTTCGCCGAATGGTCGCAAATCCGGAGGTCGGAATGTTGCATGACATAGGCGAACCCGGCCCCGAGACAGTAGCCGCTGATTGCCGCCACAATGGGCTTGTAGCGGCGCTTTCGGTAAACATCCTCTTCCCAGCCGGGTCGGGTCGGGTCCTTTTCATCCTGATGCAGGAACAGCAGAGCCTCGATTTCCTGCTGCTTCGTGCGTTCCGGCTTGTAGCGGTTTTTGATGTCGTCACCGGCGCAGAACGACCGTCCCTCGTCATATCCGGCGCCATAGAGCAGACCGACGCGCGCTTCCCGATCCAGATCAAAACGTTCGAGAATGTCGAAAAACGTTTTGTGCATCTTTGGCGTCAGAACATTCATCTTTCCGTTGTCCAGCACGATATGAGCGATACCGTCGTTGACGGCATAACTGACGGTCATGGAATACTCCCTACCCCGACAGGACGGCTTCGCCCTCATTGAATTGCAGTATTTTTTGTACGTATATTTCCGGTAGAATTACCTTGCTGCCAAATCGTCGTGTTGTGTACCCATAAAGATGTCATGCAACTATAATTGAGAGTTATGGCTTGAAGATCCATCAAATGCGCGCGGTCGCTGCACTCGTACAGTTCGGATCCGTGACACAGGCGGCGGCTCACCTTCGGGTTTCGCAGCCTGCAGTCAGCCGAACAATCCGCCAGCTCGAAGAGGAGCTTTCCCTCGACCTTTTCAAGATGGCGAGCGGTCGCCTCGTACCCACGCTGCATGCCAACGCCCTGCTTCCCGGTATCAACCGTGTCTTGGGCCAAATCGACGGCCTCGCCCGCCATGCGGCAGATCTCCGCGACGGCAAGCGCGGCGTTCTGCGGATCGCCAGCGCGCCTTCAAGCGTGACGGCGGTCGTCGAAGCCGGCTACAAGGAATTCACGCAAGCTGCGCCCGATGCCTTGCTCGACATCGTGACCGCCCGCACCACGGGCGTCGTGGACCTGGTCGCCAAAGGCGATGTCGAGCTTGGATTTTGCCAGTTGCACGGTATGGAGAACAACATCGTCAGCCACATATCTTTTCGCGGCTCGGTAGTTTGCGTGCTGCGCGAGGATCATCCGCTGGCGGCGAAAATGGAAATTTCCGTCTCCGATCTGGCCCATGAGCCGCTCATTACCTTTTCAGAAGCGGAGTTGACCGGGAGGCGTATCATGACAGCCTTTACCCGCGCTGGGATCACGCCGAACTGCGCGCTGCAGATCGGGCAAACCCTGCCGGCGATTAATCTGGTGGCGACGGGCGCTGGAACTGCCCTAGTTGACTCGTTCTTCGCCGAAAGCTTCAGCGGCATGAAGGGGCTGCGCATGCCCGAAAACTACCAGAACCTCAAAGTCTTGCCGTTCCATCCGATCATTCATCTGAATGTGCAGATGCTGACATGCGCCTCGCGGCCTCTCAGCTATTTGGCTGAAGTCTTCATTGATTCCGTTCTGGCGAAATATGGTCAGAACTGATGAGGAGCAGCTTGATCGATATCAGGCCGTAACAGGCTTGTGGACGACGGATCTCCAAGAAAACCCGCGATGGAGACTCCGTCTTTGGCTCGTTCCGTCCGACGAGGCCGCAGTGTCTCCGAACTCCGCAACACGGATTTGTCCTCCGGGAAGGAGATGGCGTGTCGCCTGTGCGATGTCGTCGGCTGCTACGGCCAACATCAAGCGCGAAATATCTATGTCGTGGAATGGCGTCCGGGTAGGCTCGTGCCGCCGAAATCAATGTGGAAACACCGCCGAAACACATCCACCAGATTGTCAAACGGCTTGCAAAACTGGCTCTGACGCAATCTCGATGCACAAGACCATCACAATGCACCGATCAGCCTGGCTTGCAGGAGATCTAGCTTTCCGCGCCCGTACATCTGGCGTTTGACGAGCTTGAGCTTGGTGATTTGACCCTCGGTCTGACCGTTGGACCACGATGAGGTAATCGCGGCGCGGACCGCAGCTTCGTCGTTGAGCACACCACGGGCGAAGGATGCGATAAGGCTCGATCGCGCGCGGAAGCCATGGCTCGAGGCTGGAGATGTCCTTGTCCCTGAGCATGGCGTGGAACTCGGCGACGAGCGTTCTAGCTTCTATCAAGGCTGGCACGCCATCCTCGACTGCGGCGACGATGATGGTCTCGGCCTTCGACAGCCTGTCGCGGTGCGAAGTCATCAATCGCGCGATGGTGCGGGCCGAAGGGACGCGCCGGAGGTTCTTGTCGTTGGCCTGCTCGGCTCGGCGCCGGCGTGTCGCCCACTCGCTGACAACCCGCCGTGAGCCGCGGAAGCCGCGCTGATTGATGCGCCGCCAAAGCTCGGTAGCATTGCGCAAGCCGGCGTCCCACTGCGCGTCGAGCCAGAGCAGATGGGCTTCGAGCGAACTTTCCCTGGTGCGGAAGATGTCCGTCCGCTCGCCTCTCACCACCAGCCGGACCAGGCCGCGGCTATGGCCTGTCGCTTGGCGATCTGCTTGAGTGGCACGCCTTCCTTGACCAGCGACATGATCGCAGCGTCGATATCGCGCCGACGCAAATAGCCCTCATACTGGATGCGCTCGGCCTTGGTGAGCAGCTCGGGCTTGATGCTGCCGGCACCGAGCACTCGGCGGATCCGGCGCATGGATTTGCGCACGGCGTCGAGGAAAGCTCGGCTGTCGTTCTCCATGAGGTGCCAGCGATCCGCCACCTGAGTGACGTGCGGCAACGCCCTGGCGGCCGCTTCGCCGTAGCCGCCACCACGGTCACGGGCGACTATGAAGATCGACTGATGGCGCCCGAGCCATGCCTCGGACGTCGCAGGCTCGCGATCCGGCAACAGCGTCAACGGCCGCCGTCGCTCCAGATCGCAGATAATCGTGCCGTAGCGGTGATTGCGGCGCCACGCAAAGTCGTCGATGCCGATCACCGCCAGTTGTTCTACCGGAACCTGCGCCCCACGGCGCACTACGCGAAGCAGAGTATCGTTGCTGACGGGCAGCATCAGCCTCTCGGCAAAGCTGGCAGCCGGTCGACCGCCGAGGGCGAGGCCGAGATGATGCACGATCCGCTCCAGCCGTGCCGTGCGTCGCGCCATCGGCGCAAGCACGTCCTGGGCGAACCGTTCGGCGAACACCTGCTGGCGGCAAAGCACCGCTTCGCACCGGAAGCGCCGCACGGTCACGTGCAGCTGGACGAGATGGCCAGAGAGAGGGAGGTCAGCGGGCCGTCTACAATACCGGCTGCGAACCCTGCGCGAGATCGTGCCACAGTTCGGGCATCGAGCCTCGGGACGGTCTGATCGAACCCAGAGGCTGAACTGATCAGCCTTCCTGATTCCATCGCTCAACGATGAAGCCTTTCGGCACCAGCTGACATGACCGAAGCGTTTGATTCATCGCGCTGATTCTTCCCGGAACTCAGCGCAAATCACCTGCGATCTGCATCAGAATTGATGATGTGGAACGGCCCTTCGAAGCGGCATCGAAGATGCCTATCGTGGTGATGTCTACCGCCACGAGACAGAAGGAACTATCCATGGAGAAGATTACCACGATCGGCCTGGATTTGGCCAAGTCGGTCTTTCAGGTCCACGGTGTTGCCGGTGACGGAAGGGTTGTCGTCCGTCGATCCCTGCGGCGATCACAGCTGCTAGACTTCTTCCGCGGTCTCGATCCATGCCTCGTCGGGCTTGAGGCGTGTGCAAGCTCGCACTACTGGGCGAATGCCATTGGGCAACTCGGCCATACGGTCAGGATGATGCAGCCGGCTTATGTGAAGGCCTACGTCAAACGCAACAAGACCGATGCTGCCGATGCCGAAGCTATTTGCGAGGCGGTAACCAGACCCACCGGTTCCGTTGCAAATTTTGGAGAAGGGGAAAGGCGACTTTCGTGTGGACACATTTCAGGCGGCGATTGCGTCGAATTGTTCCTTGAGCGAAGGCGCGGTGTTGAATGCGAAACGGGCTTGGCGCTTGCGCATCATGTGGACCATCTCGATGCCGGCCAGCGTGACGGCGGCGGAAGAGAATGACTTGAAGCCCAGCATCGGGCGCACCCGGCGCTTGATGCGCCTATGATCCTGTTCGATCCTGTTGTTGAGATATTGACTCCTGCGGATGCGGATCGCCATCAATGCCCGACGCGATCGATCCCGCAAACGGTGTTCAGCATCACAAGAAATGATCGCTTCCCGATTGGTTTGACTTCCGTCGATGACGATGCGACCAGGCCGGTCATGGCGCTGCAAAGCCCTGCGCAGGAACCGCTTCGCAGCTGGCAAGTCCCGATGTTCGCTGAACCAGAATTCGACGGTATCACCGACGCTGTCGACGGCTCGGTAGAGGTACATCCACTGACCGCGGACCTTGATGTAGGTTTCGTCCATATGCCACTTGCTACCGACAGTTCGCTTCTGCGATTGAAGCGCTTCAACAGCATGGGCGAGAAATGGACAACCCAGCGGTGGATCGTCGAATGATCGATGCTGATGCCGCGCTCGGCCATCATCTCCTTCAGATTCCGCAGGCTCAGGCCATAAGCCAGATACCACCGCACGCATAACAGGATGACTGATCGATCGAAATGGCGGCCTTTGAACATCATGAAATGAGCTCCGCAATTGGAGCCGCCCTCATGCCATCCGAGGCTTACCGGAAAGTTTGCAACAGAGCCGCTGATCTTGGCCCGCGCGATCCAGCGGATCGCGCTCGATACCCCGACTCCGAAGCGTGCCGCCGACTGACAGGCCGATGCCCCTTCATCCGAAGCCTAACGACACGCAACCGCAAATCCTCGCCATCGTCCACCTCCATCGAAGTGGACGTTGAATCACCAGCAACCATGCACGTCATCACAATCGATTCATCGATTCCCGCATGCGCTCTAGCGGCTACCTCATAAGATAACGTTATGTGCACAGATAATTTTTCTCGTTTGCAATTAAGTTTCCTTTCGTCACCTTGGGTGCGGAAGAACCGCTGGGACCACGCGACACAGGTGGATGTTATAGCCATAAGATCCGGAAGAGAAGACGTGCATTATTGTCAGGCGTTTGGCTCGCGATGATGTCTCTGCTCCTTGCTCCGGCGTCAATTAGCTCGCGGGCGGAACTGGCGACGAAGGAAGAATAGTTCGGTGACATCCGTTCTTAATCAATTCACATGCAACCTGAATTCGATGGAGGATCCAAATGCTGTCTGGCATTACAGTAGAACCAATTGCGGGTGCTTTAGGGGCGGAAGTCGGAGGGGTAGATCTGTCGAAGCCCTTAAATCAGGAAACGGTGGAAGCCATTAAAGAGGCCTTCAAAACACACCTTGTCATCTTTTTTCGAAACCAAAATTTAGATCTCGAACAGCAAAAAGCATTTGCGAGCAATTTTGGAATATTGGAAAAGCTTTCGTATGTAGAGACCATTCCAGGGCATCCGGAAATGTGGGAAATCATAAAGGAAGCGGATGAGCAAGTAAATGTAGGCGATAACTGGCATATTGATCAGAGTCACTTCGAAAAGCCGAATCTCGGATCATTCCTATATGCCAAGGACGTTCCTCCATACGGTGGAGACACGATGTGGGCAAACATGTATTTGGCATACGATACTCTTTCTGATCGCATTAAGACTTTGGTTGATAGATTAACGTGTGTCCACGTGCAGCAGAAGAGTGCAGCAAACCGTTCTATTAAATCTTTTAAACTCAAGCAACCTGATGCTCCGCCAGCTGTCGCCGAGCATCCTTTGGTACGCACTCATCCCGTTACAAAAAAGAAGAGCTTGTTTCTGCCGCGTGAAGGAGCGGGGACGTTCAAAGAGCTCAATGATGCAGAAGGTACTGCCTTGATGGAGATGCTTCAACGTCATGCGGAGAATCCCGATTTTTGCTGCCGTTTTCGCTGGAAGGTTAATTCACTCGCATTTTGGGATAATCGCTGTACCCGTCACAGAGTTACCGCGGACTATTTCTACAATTTGCGGCCAAATCAGCCACACCGAAGGCACATGCAGCGAGTATCCATAGTCGGTGATCGACCCTTTTGAAAACGCTCATGCGGGTTGCTGTAGGATGTTGGCGCGAGGTCGGTCGAGTAGGCGGCGCAAAGACAGGTGCATGCCGACGGAGATGAAGCCCGAACGACCGAGCGTCGCCACACCGTTCGCAGGGTCCTCAAACGCCGCGACGCAGCGCACAAATCCGGCGCCATCTCTGTATTGCGTTGCGTTGTCGGGTTGGTCGAGAGCGAAACCATTCATCTCGGGTTTTGCGTGCGAGCGGCAAAAGGGAAAGTGAGATAAATGTGAGATAACCAGCTTTGTTCAGAAATCCTCATGCCAAGTCTCTACGGATTGAACTGCTCCGGACGTCGCTGATCGCACAGAAGACCAAGCTGCATCTTCACGCGGATGACTACGCGCAGTCCGTCAGAGTTCGAGCAAATGTCCGTGAAGGCGCAACCCGTCTTGCTTGCGCATCTCAAGCGTTTGCCGCAGGTCGCTATAGACGTTCAATTGTGAAGCGGGGCCTCGTTCGCAGGCGTTGAAGTCGACTGCGCCGGAGTGCAATCGTTGTAGCGATCGCAATTTAGCTGCTCGTTGTTCGAGATTTCTAGATATCGCATGCCCGTCGAGAATATAGCCTAGGACGTCGAGAAATTCCTCCGTCGCCGAATTCTTTACCCTCTCGCCCAATGCGAAAAGCGTTACTCATATGTGGAGACGCTCTAGACAGGACTGTTCAGACAACGCGACCATTCTTCCTTCACGTTCCAACGCTGCGAAAAACGGCATCATGATCGACCGCCTGGCGACCCTGTCTCCATTTCAGCATGTGATATTTCGCTCCATCTGGATCGCCACTTTGCTGTCCAATTTTGGAGCCTTGATCCACACCGTCGCTGCAGCATGGTTGATGACAAGAATTTCCACTTCGGCGGATATGGTTGCCCTTGTTCAGGCTTCGGCCGCCTTGCCAATCATGCTGTTCTCGGCGGTATCTGGCGCGATTGCCGATAATTTTAATCGACGGAAGATCATGCTGGCTGCACAGGTTTTCATGCTTCTCACCTCTGTTTCCCTGACGCTGGCAGTCTATGCCGAAGCGATGTCGCCGTGGCTGCTGCTAGTGTTCACCTTCCTCATGGGCTGCGGGACTGCGCTGCACAATCCCTCCTGGCAAGCCTCCGTAGGTGACATGGTGCCAAGGTCCGAGTTGCCCGCAGCAGTCGCTCTCAATGCAACTGGAAACAATTTGGCGCGCAGCGTTGGCCCAGCATTTGGCGGCGCCATCGTTGCCACGGCTGGAGTTGCCCCGGCATTTCTGATCAACGCAACGAGCTATCTCGCGCTGATTTTTGTGTTGTGCCGATGGAAGCCTGCAATCACGTCACAAAGCCTACCTCCGGAGGCTTTAGGACCAGCGATCGTCGCTGGCTTTCGCTATGTTGCGATGTCACCCAACATCCAAAAAGTGCTGCTGCGTACGTTTATCTTTGGATTGACGGCGGTCTCGTTGCTGGCGCTCCTGCCGCTGGTCGCACGAGATACCCTTTCCGGCGACGCGTTTCTTTACGGCTTTCTATTAGGAGCATTTGGCGCTGGCGCTGTCAGCGGAGGACTTATCAGCGGCATCCTGCGACGGAAGCTTACTGGCGAGTGGATTGTCCGGCTGTCTTTCGCCGGGTGTGGAGTTTGTGCCGCCGCAATCGGGTTGAGCTCGTTTCCGTGGCTAACGGGAACTGCACTGTTGATCGGAGGGGCCTGCTGGGTGGTCACTTTCTCTCTATGCAATATCTCCATACAACTATGGACTCCACGCTGGGTCGTAGGGCGAGCGCTTTCGCTCTTCCATATGGCAGCTTTCGGCGGCATGGCTGCCGGAAGTTGGGTTTGGGGTATTGTAGCAGATTGGTACGGCCTGGAAACGGCTCTTCAACTGGCTGCCCTCACAATGGCCTTGGGAGCGACAATAGGACTCGGAAGACTTGCGCTGCCGGACCAGATGCAGCTCAATCTCGATCCGCTCAATAGTTGGCGAGAGCCGCACGTCGGATTTGACTTGAGGCCGCGCAGCGGACCAATCAAGATCATGATCGAATACATCATTGCTGCAAAGGACACGCCAGAGTTCCTGAACCTAATGGCGGAGCGCAGGAGAATTCGAAGGCGCGATGGCGCGCGGCGTTGGAATCTGATCCGAGATCTGGAGCATCCCGACCACTGGATCGAGAGCTATCAGGTTTCCACATGGATCGAGTATGTTCGATACACACAACGGATCACACACGCGGACGCCGTGATTGTCGAACAGATCAGACGTCTGCACAGCGGAAAAGAAGCGCCAACTGTTCGGCGCCTGATTGAGCGTACCCAGAGACGGCACGCCTCGGCCGTGCGGCCGAGCGGATGATCGATCCTCACCAATAAGATCGCTTTGTGCATCTGATAAGAAGAAGTGGCCGAGAATGCGCAAACTACTTCGAAGCCAATGGCCACGATGTCCAATCAGATCCAGCGTACCACGTGAACCTGGACTTGGATTTCGTTGCTCTTAGGCGGGCCATGCGCCCACATCGGGCTGGCCCCGCGTTCGCCACTGCGCATCTTCTGCGCCCTCGACACTGCCCCGACTTGGGGTCAGAGCAAGAGCAGTGCGAAATCGTACGTCGCCTTTATCAACCAAAGACAGTGATTTCATTGTGATTCACGACTTTCAGTGCAATTCTTCCGTCCAGGTAGTGAAAGGGGATCGGGATGTCTGAAACGATGGTGGTAGCGCTTTCCAACATTTGCACCGTTGAGGACATGATCGCGGCCTTCCGCGATGAAGATCATTGTCGGCGGCTGCTGGAAAGCATGGTGTGGTTGCATGGCAGGATCTGTCCCGCCTGCGGTTACAAGCGCTCGATCGCAATTGCCGGCCGGGATATGGGCAAGCGACCCGCACGACCGGGGCTTTATCAGTGCTCGAGCGGTGACTGCCGGTTCCAGTTCACAGTGACGACGCACACGCCGCTGCACTCCACCAAGCTTCCTTTGCGTGTCTGGCTGAAGGCCATATGGCTGATGCCGCAGTCGGACAAGGGCTTGTCCTCGGTGCGCCTCGCCGAGGCTCTCGGGGTGAGCCAGCCCACCGCTTGGTGGATGGGACATGCGCTACGCCTGATGGTTGCGCGCGATCACATGCTTGATGGCACGGTGGAGATTGACCATTGCCATCTCGGTGGCCGCCCAAGGAAGCATCCGGACGATCCGCCACCCGGACGAGGCCGAAAGGGTCAGCCGAATACGCAGAAAACGCCGGTCATGGCGATGGTGCAGCGGCCGAACGGCGACACGCCGGGCACTCCAGCCGGCGATGCACGTGGCGCGATTGTGACCGGCCTTTCGTTCCGCGGTGCGGAGCGCGTCATCGAAACGCAGATCACCCATGATGCCCGCTTGATGAGCGACGAGGCGAAAGCTTTCATGGCCATTGGTGAGAGTTTCGCCGAGCATGAGACCGTAAAGCACTCCAGCGGCGAATATGTTCGCGATGCGGTTCACGTCAATTCGGTCGAAGGGTTCAATTCGCGTGTCGCCGCACGATTGCCGGCGTTTTTTACCATATCAGCCCGCAGCTGTATTTCCATGAGATCGGCCTTCGCTGGTCGCAGCGCGTCGTCACAGGCAATGCCGTTCGCAAAACGCGGCATGGCCGCAAAACTATCCGGACCCTGTGGTCACGGATACCGCCGGCCCTGCAAATCATCAGCGTCTTTCGCACCGCCGTTGGACGTCAGATGCGCCGCAGCCAGGATGGCGGCATCATCATCAAATCAGCTGTAGCTGTTTTTGGTTGATAAAAGCGATGTCGAGCAGGTGCTGGTTCCCACGGTCGCGCCGGACGAGGTCGTCATCATGGACAACCTGCCGGCCCACAACGCCGCGGGCGTTCACGACGCGATTGAGGCGGCTGGCGCGAGGCTGTTGTTCCTCTCGCCCTATAGCCCCGACTTCAACCCCATCGAAAACGCCTTCGCCAAGCTCAAGGCGCTGCTGCGCGCAAAGGCAGAGCGGACCATCGACGCCCTCTGGAATACGGTCGGCTTTCTCGTCGATCTCTTCACAGCCGCAGAATGCGCAAACTACTTCAAGGCAGCAGGATACGAACCGGGTTAAACCGGACACGCTCTAGTTCGTGGAGACGGGTGCTCATGAAACACCTTCCGACCATAAATCAGCTCAAAGCCTTCGTCGCCGCTGCCCGGCTACAAAGCTTTACCGATGCCGCGCGCGATTTGTCTCTCACCCAGGCTGCTATAAGCACGCGCGTTCGCGACTTAGAAATAATTCTCGGGGTAAAGTTGTTCAACCGCAGTCCCAGTCTTAGCTTAACTGAGGTCGGACAAATTTATCTTCCAATCGCCTCCGATGTTGTTAAACGCTTGGAGGTCGGAACGCTACAAGCGATTGGTACCCAAAATAAAACTTTGCGTGTATTGGTGCCTCAAGCTATCGCCAGCCTTTGGTTGATCCCCCGTCTTCATAAGATCCGGGACAGGCAGAAGGAGACTGAAGTTGCCATAATAACATTCTTCAGTGGACAAGAGACGATTAGTGTTGACGACTTTCTCTCTCATAACGGTAGCGTTGCTATCGTAAACGCCCCGATAGAGAGTAACTTTGAAGGACTGCATGCCGAGTTCCTCGCCGAGGACTATGCCCTACCAATCTGTAGTCCAACCCTCGTTAAGGACAAAGCTGCCTGTCTTGCTGATCTGACTTTGCATCCATTGATCCATAATGAAAGGTGGCCGAATGCTTGGCGTGAATGGCTGGAGGCCAGCGGAATTGGCAAGATCGAAGCTGTGGAAGAGTTATGGCTGAGTCATAGCGGCCTTACTGTTCAAGCAGCGCTGAACTCCTTTGGTTGGGCAATTGCCCATGGGCCGCTTGTAGCCGACGATATTGAAAGCGGGCGGTTGGTTGCACCGTTCGATTTCATTCAACCTGTGCAGTTCGCCTACTTTGCTGTCTACCGGCATGATACTGAGCGGAGGGAGGCATCACGGATTTTCACTACCTGGGTGAAGGAGGAACTCAAGAACGGGATTGATACTCTACACAAAGAATATAGCGAATCGCTATATGGCCCAATGACCTCATAACTGTTCAAAAAGCGACAGCAAACCGAACAAAAGAAGAACACATTTATCTCTTGTCGAGAACTCCCGAACACGCCCCATGGCGGTGAACTCGATTAACGGCGGTTTCGGGGTTGCGGTAGTTCTGATTCTGTTGGTGGTAGTGACTGGGAGACCGCTGCCATGCCTGAGACTTCTATAAAGCCGCGGTTGCGCTGTTGCTGAACCATTTCGAGCTGATCGAGGACGATCGCGAGTCATGGCGGGCGGCACATCCGCTGCCGGAGGTGCTGCTGCTGGCGGTGTGCGGGACCCTCGCAGCCGGCGACGACTTCGACGACATTGCCGACTGAGGTGAGGACAATCTGGCCTTCCTGCGCCGCGTCTTGCCTATTATCACGGGGTCCCCGGCGGGCGCTGGCTGCGCATGCTGATGAACCGCCACGACCCGGCGCTGTTTGCCGACTGCTTCCAGTTCTGGGCGGCGGCGATGCGGCCGGACGTGCCCGATCTCGTGGCCATTGATGGGAAGACCTCGCGCGGCAGCCATGATCGCGGCCATGGGCGGGCAGCGCTGCATCTGGTCTCGGCCTTCGCCACACGTGACGCCTGGTAATGGGCCAGCAGGCGGCGGCGGAGGGAAGCTGCGAGCCGGAGACAATCCCACTTCTCTTGCAACGCCTTGCTGCGTACCTTCGTCGTCCTGTTCGGCAAACGCGTCGGCAGTTTCACCGACCGTGCCGGCGAGTTTATTGCAGGCGAACTCGACGCCTCGCCCGAGATGCGCTTGGTGGCCGAGACGCTGATGAAGGCGCGGGCCTCGATCCTGGAGCAGATCAAATGCTGGACCGACGCCTCTCCGCTGTCGCCAGAGCGACGCCGGTGGTGCGGGCTGTTCATGACCTCACCTGGCATCGGCGTGATTACGGCATTGTCGGTTGCCTCGGCGTTTGATGATGCCTTACGCTTCAGACGCTCATCGAGTGCGGGCGCTTGCTTTGGTCTCACACCTCGACGCTAACCGGCGTGCCCCTCACGACCCCAAACTGGGTCCTCTTTCGGCAAAAAGAAGGGGCCTAGTTTCCGATCATTGACAGCATAGTCGAGCAGGGTCTGCCGTCGCCGCCCTAAACACCTTCACGTCCAAGCACTGGATCATATCAGTAATTTGGGTTCGCCGATGTTGACGCAGGCAATCTGCACGTTCATGTCGGCCCGGTTGTGGGTCGGCATGCGCACATTCGTGAGAATGATCTGCCGTACCGTCTCGTTAATCTCGTCACGAAAGAAAGCCTTCTCGGAGGGATGCGGATGCCCTCCTGAAGTATCTAACGTGCGGCGCACCTGTAGCGGCGTCATAAGACAATTTTATTGGGCAGCAGAGATTTTCTCGTTTGCAATATCACCGCCCCTTCATCACCTTACCTTCGCCATCTGGATAGCTGTCGAAAGGAAGATCATGATGGGTGCCGGATCGATTGGAAGACGTGCATTGCTGTCCGGCGTGGGGTTAGCGGTAGTATCATCCCTTTGTGGCCCAGCCGTTGCGCAGCAGGGTGCAACATTGAATGAGGGAGTTTGGCGTTCCATTTCCGCCATGTCGAGCCTTGAGCGCACTGCCAAGCTCGTAGAGGGCGCGGCACAAGAAGGCGACATCGTGGTCTATGGGGTCCTAGGTATCGACCGGGCGCAGATTCTAACGGAGCATTTCAAGAAGCTGTATTCCAACTTGAATATCTCGTTCGTACGGATGACGACGGCACAGATCGCGCAGAAGCTGCAGGCTGAGCGCGATGCGGGGAGCATAAGCGCAGATATTATCATTTATGATCTTATCCTCACCGATCGGTTGAAGGAATTTTTGGCACCGTACGAACCGGTGAGTTGGGACGACTTCGATCCCCGATTCCGCTATGGTAGCGCGGCCGAGGGTTGGACCGGCCTGGTGTATGAGATTCTTCCCTATGCGATCGCTTGGCGTACGGACAAGGTTCCGCTCGATAAGGCGCCTCGTAGCTTCCAAGCTCTGATCGACGGGGATTGGAATGGCCGCGTCGGGTCGATACTTAACATGGAACCCATCGTTGACGGTTTCCTCCAAATCTACGGCGACCAGGAGGGTATGAAATGGGTAGAGGCGCTCGGAGAGTTGAATAGCGTCCTATACCCCAGCATCGGCGCTCTGTCGGGTGCGCTGTCGTCGGGCGAGATCGATATAGCATGGAACATTGGTGCCTACCGCGCTGCGCCTCTAAAGGCTTCAGGCGCGCCAATTGACTTCGAGTTCGAGAATCCGACCTTCGCGACCGGTCTTTCGGTGAGCATCGCCAAGGGTTCTTCGCATCCCTACGGTGCCGCGTTGTTCATGGAGTACCTGACCGATGCGAAGGTGCTTGAAGTCTTGGACCCCTTGGAGCCGGGCCGGGCCTTCGCCAATCGTGCCGGGAACTATACCAATAGCATTATTGACTTTGCGAACCTGCATATGCAGAGACCGCTCACAGATGAGGATATGGGCAAGTTAAGCCCCATTGTGGAGAGGACTTTCCTGCGTAGGTGATCACTCATCCTACTGTTTGTTTGGTCCGTCGGTTTCCAGCTCGAGGTTAGCGCGGGCTTAAGAAATACTTGGGCCCGGGCGATACGAATCTTCCCCATTGAAAATATGTCAGTCGCCTTCTGGAAGAGGGCCGCATTGAAACGGATAGCGCCATGCGACGTCGAACGCTGAAGACAAGTGAATATACTAAGCAGAATAAGGACTGACGTTCCTGCAGCATTACCGAATGGAGAATGTTATGAAGTTGGCTACGTACTTTGATAACGGTCCTAAGTTGGGCCTCGTTGACAGTAGTTATATTTGGGATCTGCGATCTCTGACTTCCTTGTATTTGTTCGAGAAGGAGCGTTTACCCAATTGTCGGGAGATTGCGGAGGCACTGGTTCCGCACGATATGGCGATGTTCATCCGGATTCACCACCAGCGCACAGGATACTTTCGCGATATGCTGGAAGTCGCCAAACAGGAAGAGTGGTCAGGGTTGTCGCAAGCCGTCGACTCCGTGAGATTGCTGCCGCCGGTGCTTGCACCGGCGCGGCTGGTCGGATGTGGGAGCTCCTATCGAGGATACTTGGTCGAGATGGGCTACAAGCCCACGGAAGGACGTTGGCCGAAAGACGTTAAGATGTCTTTCCTCAAGCATCCGAGCGCTTTAGTCGGCCACAACGAAACAATTTTCTTTCCTGAGGACAGCAAGGAATGGGACTACGAGAATGAACTTGCCATCGTGATTGGCAAGTTATGCTCTGATGTTTCCGAGCGCGACGCAGCCAACTATATCTTCGGATACAGCATCTTCAACGATGCGTGTGTGCGCGACCTGCCTTCATGGACGAACGGGCTGGATTCGCCACACGGAAAAGCAGGAGACTTTTGTGGTCCTTGTGGGCCTTGGATCGTGCCAGCGGAGTTTCTCGGCAAGGACCCGAACAATCTGGATTTCACAACGCATGTCGATGATGAACTTCGGCAGAAGAGCAATACCTCAGACATGCTGTTCCCGGTAGAGCGGTTTGTTGCCGCGGTTTCCCGCCACATCCGCCTCGGGCCTGGCGACATCATCATCACCGGCAGCACCAAGGGAAATGCGCATACAACTGGAAAATTCCTCAAGGTCGGGCAAGTCGTCCGATGCGAAATGGAGCAGATCGGAGTCCTCGAAAACATGATCGGAAAAAAGAAGTGGAAGTCCGTTCTGGAGCCACTTCCGGAGATCGCCTAGTTGGGATGAACTGACGGCAAAGCCGTCTTCTCGGACTCGAGAAAGAATCACGTCATGGCATTCGGTGTAAAACTTGGGAACGCAAAGTCGAACTGGCAACCCAACGCGGCGTCCCGCCGAAAAACTGGCGCCGGCCTAACCTCCAAGCGATTATTTCTCGGGGTCGCTCTTGCCGGCGTGATCGTGTTGATCGGTCCGCCGGTTGTCGGGCTGATATTCGGAAGTGTCGTCAAATACAGCGCTAGTACCGGTGTCGTCTCGTCTGGCGACGCACTGATAGCGGCCTATACGGACGGGAAATATTATCATTCTTTGTATAATTCTGTACTTCTGGCCACGATTACCGCAACCCTCGTCACTTTGCTCGGCGGCGTAATCGCTTGGCTCGTTGAGCGAACAGATGCTCCACTTCGCCGCTTTTCTCAGCTTTTCGCGCTCATTCCCATACTCGTCCCTTCCGTGCTGTTCGTCACGGGTTGGATTATGCTGCTCGGGCCAAATAACGGCATGCTCAACGCGGTGTTCACAGAGTACTTCGGCTTTGATCGTGACCCATTCGACATTTATTCGTTTAGTGGAATGGTTTGGGTGAGCGTCCTGCAGGAACTACCGCTGGCCTTCCTATGGCTCAGGCCCGCCTTTCACGCGATGAACCCGGAACTGGAGGAAGCTGCTTTAGTAGCTGGTGCGAACGGTACGATCGTGGCTCGCAAAATTACAGTACCGCTGCTCATTCCCGCGATTTCCGCTGGCTGGCTGATCTTCTTCATCCTCTCGCTGGGATCTCTGATGGTCCCGCTCCTGATAGGCTTGCCGGGGAGGATGTTCTTCTTCTCGACTGAAATCTACCTGACGATTTATCGCTACCCGCCCGACCTCAACCTTGCTAACGCCTTGAGTTTGATCTATCTGGTAGTAAGTATCGTCGGTATGTTTGTCTACCACCGGGCGACCGCGGACTCTAAGAAGTTTATCACTGTGACTGGTAAGGCCTTTCGGCCCCGGATAACCCGGATCGGCAAACTCCGGTGGCCCCTTGCCATTTTGATTGGCACTGTTCTGAGCTTGGGCACGGGACTCCCCATGTTGGTGTTCCTTTGGAACGCCTTCATGCAGTTTCCGCAAGTACCTTCAATCCAGAGTCTACAGTATCTTACGCTTGACAATTTCTCGGCGGCGCTGAACTACGGACCGGCAGTGCGTGCGCTCACAAATAGCGTGTTGTTGGGATCGCTAGCGGGCGTGATCACTACCATGATTGGGATGCTCATATCTTGGATCATCCTTCGCTTCGATCGCCCGCGGTGGCTACTGATCATTCTTGATCAGATGGCGACGCTGCCTGTGGCGATGCCAGGTCTCATCGTCGGCGTCAGCTTCATGTGGGTATATTTGTTCGTGCCGTTTCCCATCTACGGTACATTGTGGATCCTGCTGCTGGCCTACATAACACTGTTTTTGCCGTACGCGGTCCGTATTTGCTCCGCAGGACTTAGCCAGTTGCACCGCGAACTCGAGGAAGCTGCGTTCGTGAGCGGGGCGCGCTGGACCTCCGTTTTTTTTCGAATCGTAGTAAAGATCATGATGCCGAGCTTGTTAAGCTCGGCAATATTCATCGCACTGAGGGCATTTCGGGAATATTCGGCGTCTATATTTTTGGTAACAGCAGGTACCGAGGTGTTTTCCGTTATTGTTCTTGACATGTGGGAAGGTGGAAACTTCGGCCTTCTCTCGGCCTACGTGACGATGGTCGTAGCGCTTCTAGGTGGCATCGCCTTCCTTTTGATGGTTTTGTTTTCGCGGTTGGATCGGCAAGTACTCTATAAGATTTGATGTCTAAACAAGGAAACAATTCCATGATTACGATCTTGAAAGCTGCGCCTGGATTGGACTCCCACAATAACATAAAACAGGCTCTCGGTGAAGGGTACGAGGTTCTTGAGTATGATCCGAGCCGTAGTCTCCAGGAGCAGGGCCGGCATGCCGCGGTGTTTCTTCTTCGGGACGTGCCCGTGTCTGCGGATATCCTAGATGCTTGCCGTAATCTCAAATTGCTGCAGCGTCTCGGTCATCATCTCGTAGGTGTGGATATCAAGGCGGCACGTCAGCGGGGGATTCGCGTAGCGGCGATACCGGCGCGGGTTTCGGGGGGAGATCGGATGGTCGCAGAGCATGCATTGTTTCTAATAATGGCGGTTGCCAAGCGCGCGCGAGAGAATCTGAAACACGTCCAGGACAGGATGCTCGGAAAGGTCGAAGCAGTATCCCTAGCGGGAAAGACATTAGGCCTGATCGGGTTGGGTAATACTGGAACCGAGCTCGCGAGATTGGTCGCGGGCTTGGGCATGAAAGTCATGACCGTCAAACGGACCATCGACAGGCGCGCTGAAAAAGACCTTGGTTTGTCTTTCATGGGTGACTTTTCCAGTATGGATCATGTGTTGAGTCAGTCTGACTTCGTCTCTCTCCATTTACCGCTGGAAGCAAATACTGTCGGAATGATCGGTCAACGCGAGTTGGGTATGATGAAAAGATCCGCGTATCTTATTAATATCTCTCGCGCTTCTATCGTCGATAAAGCAGCCCTGACGGAGGCCTTGGAAACAGGCAGAATTGCCGGGGCAGGGCTCGACGTGTTTTGGGAAGAGCCTGCGGACCCGCAAGACCCGCTTCTCAAGCATCCGAATGTTTTCCTCACGCCTCACAACGCGGGGATTACGAAAGAGGTGAAGGCGAAACTGACGGAGGTGGCAGTCGGCAACATTCGTCGCGTCCTTGCCGGCGAAGCGCCGGAATATGAGGTGACGAATGCACCCACTGACGGTGGTAAACAAGGCGAAATAGATGCTTGAGGTCAAAGATGTAACGATGTTCTTTGTAACCGGCAGCGAAACGGTTAAGGCCGTTGATAGCGTCGGCCTTTCGGTCCCGAAAGGTTCATTTCTTACACTGCTTGGCCCCAGTGGATGCGGCAAAACTACCTTGTTGAGGTGCCTTGCCGGCCTTGAACATCCTTCGAGCGGCACCATCGCCATCGGCGATCAGATCGTTTACTCCGCCGCGGATGGTATTAACATCTCCGCTAACAGACGGAACCTAGGCATGGTGTTCCAATCCTATGCTATTTGGCCGCATATGAGCGTCTATGACAACGTCGCCTTTCCGCTAATTATCCGAAAGGAGGAACGAATTAAGGAACGTACCCTTGCCGCCTTGTCCAAGGTAGGTCTCGTAGGCATTGCCAACCGAAATGCTTCCCGGCTGAGCGGTGGTCAGCAGCAACGGGTGGCGCTCGCAAGGGCAACAGTCGCCGAGCCGAGCTTAATGTTGCTCGATGAGCCGCTTAGCAACCTCGATGCTTCTTTGCGAGACCAGATGCGTGGTGAAATCCGAGCCCTCCAGAAAGAGTTGGGGATTACGACAATTTGCGTGACCCACGATCAGAACGAAGCACTGTCGATGTCCGATCAGGTCGCCCTGATGTGGAACGGAAGGATTTTGGAATTGGCGTCTCCGGAGCAGCTGTATGAACGGCCGCGAACTGTGTCGGCCGCTCAGTTCATTGGCGGTGCGAATATTCTATCTGGTCATGCATTTCCGCGTCCCAACGGCGCAAGCGCTATTGAGACTGAGATCGGAAAGGTCATTTCGTCCGAGTCGGCGACAGGTGCCGTACATTTGTTTATTCGCCCTGAGAAGATAAAGCCGTTCATTGGAGACCAGGACGAATCGGCACAACAGATATTCGATTGTGTAGTTGTTAACCGCAGGTTCATCGGCGGACAGGTGGAACTGGACCTTTTGCCAGCCGGCGCCAAACCTCGTTCATTCCTCCGGGCAAAATGCAGTTCTGACATCAGTTGCAACGAAGGCATCCGCATTTCCGTCGTTGTAGATCCTGACGACGTGCACATCCTTGTGGACGAGAACGAGCGATAAATTTCGAGTTTCGATTCCTACATATAGGGAGCACTGTCGATGGATCTTGAGATCAAGGAGCGAACGGCTCTTGTTTTAGGTGCCGGGGGTGGACTTGGCAGTGCCATCGCTGAGGCACTCGCCGCAGAAGGTGCGTCCGTCGCTATGATAGACATAAGCGAAGAAAGCCTCGCCGCCACCGGGAACGTAATCCAGAAGGCCGCTGGACGTGCGAAGGCGTTCCCATGCGACCTTCGTGAGATCGATTCGTTTCAGACGGTCGTAGGAAAAATTCAGGAGTGGGCTGGCTCGATCGATATTCTGGTGAATATCTCTGGGGGGCCTCCGCCGGCGCCAGCAGGTGGTCAATCGCCAGAGGTCTGGCGTGAACAGTTCGAGAAGATGGTAGTGTCGCTCATTGCGCTTACTGACCTCGTGTTGCCCGACATGCGCCGTCGTCGCTGGGGCCGCGTCATAACCTGCACGTCGTCTGGCGTGATAGCGCCAATTCCAAATTTGGGGTTCTCAAACGCGTTGCGGCTCAGTTTGGTCGGATGGTCTAAAACACTGGCCCGTGAAGTAGCACGAGATCGAATTACGGCTAATATCGTCGTTCCAGGAAGGATCGCCACCGCCCGGACGCACGAACTTGATGGGGCCAAGGCCGCCCGCGAAGGCAAATCGATCGACACTGTCATGGCTGAAAGTACTCACATGATTCCGATTGGTCGATATGGCAAACCGGAAGAGTTTGCTAGTGCGGTCGCATTTCTTGCCAGCCAGCGGGCGGCTTACATCACTGGATCCGTTCTTCGGATTGATGGTGGTTTGATCGCAAGCATTTGAGGCACACCGAAAGCCAATGGACTCTCGTCCCGGTTGATTGTTTGTGTGCGTAACTTGATCCAAAAAAAAATCGGATGGAATTCGCAGTTCGTGTCAGCACTCCATCTCAATTATCTTCACCACAGGTCTGGGTATTGTGGTCCGCGTTGTGTCATAACTGACAGAGATCTACCAAGAATGAAGGTGCAGTAACTTGAACTATTCAATTGGTGCGGCCTTTGTCGATGGCAGTTACATTTCTATTGACCAGGCTAAATTGCCTATTATGGACTGGGGATTTCTGCGCTCGGACGCAACTTATGATGTTGCTCATGTATGGCGTGGTCGCTTCTTTCGTTTAGATGACCATATTGACCGATTCGAACGCGGCATCGCAAAACTCCGAATGTCTTTGCCAGTTTCAAGGAAGGAGCTGCGCGACATCTTATTTAGATGCGTTCAGTTGTGCGGATTGCAGGATGCGTATGTAGAAATGATCTGCACTAGGGGAATACCCCTCCCCGGCTCTCGTGATCCTCGGACGTGCAAGAACGCTTTTTACGCATTTGCGGTTCCATTCATAAGTATCGCCGATCCTGAAGCGCAAAGAAGAGGAATTTCTCTACGTATCAGTAATGTGGTTAGAATACCATCAAGCTCAGTGGATCCGACGATTAAGAACTACCACTGGCATGATTTCACAAGAGGGCTTTTTTATGCCTATGATCAAGGCGACGACACAGTAGTGCTTACCGATGGAGATCGTCATGTCCTAGAGGGACCTGGCTTCAATATATTTATGGTTTATGCTGGCGAGATATCAACCCCATCTACAGGTATACTTGAGGGCATCACTCGCAAAACAGTGCTGGAACTCGCTATGAAATCACATCATTTGGTGAAGGAGCGGCTGGTATCAATCGACGAGCTACGCTCGGCTGACGAGATCTTCATAACCAGTACTGCTGGTGGCATAATTCCTATAACCCGGCTTGACGGAAAAATTGTTGGCAGTGGAGCACCGGGCTCGACTACTCTTGATCTAAAAGCCCGCTATTGGGACGCACATAACAATCCAGAATGGAACGATCCGATCTGAGCTTGCCATTATTCTTCCGGCATGGCTTCCCTTGGTCAAACCGCCAAGCGGCGGACGGTACGGCCCGCTAAAGTCTTGCTCCAAGCGGAGTAGCTGAAGGCCGGATGATCGACGGCCGGCACCGTCCCGCTTCATGCGGCTTGGCGTTGCTGAACTTAAGCGTCCAGCGTGCATCGGTAAGCGCGAAGCTCAGGCCGGTCAGCTGCATGCCTCGAAGAACCGATAGATTTGGCGTGGCAGCCGATTTCAGGTACGCATACGCTGAGGACCGCAGGAGATGTGGGCTCGCGCGAGCGGTGCCGGATCTATGATGGGGTTTCGTGAAGGTCAGGCGGCCTGCTGATCGACGACCGCGTCGGCTCGGCGCAGACGCTCCCATTCCCAAGGCAGCAGTTCGTGCAGACGGGAGGCGGGAAGATCTGCAATGCGGGCCAGGACGTCGGCGAGCCAGGCTTTCGGATCGACATCGTTGAGACGGGCCGTAGTGATGAGTGTGAGCATCACGGCGGCGCGGTCGGCACCGCGCTGTGAGCCGGCGAAGGTCCAGTTGCGCCGACCCAGAGCAATACCTCGCAGCGCTCGTTCGGCCGCGTTGTTGGTAAGGCAGATCCTGCCGTCGTCGAGGAAGCGGGCGAAGTCGGCCCAGCGCCGGAGCATGTAGTTGATCGGCTTCAACACCTCGGCGGAGCGCGAGAGGGTTTCGCGTTCTTGGAGCAACCAGTTGTGCATGTCGTCGAGAAACGGCTGGCTCTTCTCCTGGCGTACAGCCCGCCGCTCGTCGGCGCCGCGGCCATTGATGGCGCGTTCGATCTCGAACAGAGCGTCGAGGCGCCTGACCGCTTCCAGCGCGAACGGGGAGACCGGTTTACCCTTCTTGCCGTTCCGGGCATGTTTCTCGATATCGGCCAGTTCAAAGAATGATCGGCTGCTCCTTCTGCTGCGGGTCGAACAGAGGCTCAAAGCCACTGTAACAGTCGCACTGCAGGATGCCGGCGAACCCGGTCAGATGCTTCTGGGGACGTTCGCGGCGTCTGTCACTCGAGGCGTAATACACCGCTGCCGGCGGCGCAGGTCCGGCGAAGGGACGGTCATCGCACACATAGGTCCATATGCGCCCGGTCGTGCACTTCCCCTTTGCCAGAATGCGGATGGTGGTGTCGTCTCCATGAAGGCGTTCGGCAGCAAGCACATGCCGCTCGATCAACTGGAAGAGCGGCATGACGGCGAAGGTCCCGTGGCCGACCTGGTCAGCCAGCGTCGACAGCGACAGATCGATCCCCTCGGCCTTGAAGCGCGTGCTCTGGCGGTTAAGTGGGGCGTGCATGCCGAACTTGTCGAATAGGATCGTCGCCAACAGTTGTGGACCGATGAAGCCACGCGGCGTGGCGTGGAACGGCGCCGGCGCCTGGCTTATCTTCCCGTAATCCCGGCAGGTGAACTTCTCGCGCACCGTTTCGATCACCTTGAAGCGGCGCGGGATCTCCTCCAGCGTTTCGGTCACGTCCTCACCCAGCTTCGACAGCCGCGATCCGCCGCAGCAGGTGCAGGCAGTGGGAGGATCGATGACGACACGCTCGCGCTCGATATTCTCAGGCCAGGGCTTGCGGACCTGCCGTTTGCGTGTGACGGCGCGCACGCTCTGGGTTTTCGCCGCCGCAATGGCCGAGGCAAGCTCGTCCTCGCTCGCCGTGCTCACCAGATCTTCGAGCTGAAGTTCCATCTGCTCGATCAGCCGCGCCGTGCGTTCGGAACGCTGGCCGTATTTCTCGCGCTTCAGCTTCTCGATCATAAGCTGCAGATGCGCGATCAGCGCCTCGGTGTCCGACAGTTTCGCCTGCGCGCTGGCAGCCACCGCCTCGGCCTGCATCCGCGCTTCACGTTCAACCCGCAGCGCCGCCAATGCGCTTGCAAGGTCCGAAGGAAGGTCGTCCGCTTTCACCATCATGAGGCCAGTGAATCAGGCTTTTCCAGCAATTTCAAAGGTAAATGCTAGCCAACCCGCGTCGGCCGCCATGTTTTCTGCGGGTTGCGCCAATCGATCCCGGACAGGAGATAGCCGAGCTGCGCCGTCGAGATCATAACCGCGCCATCGGCCGGGCTCGGCCAGATGAACCGCCCGCGCTCCAGCCGTTTCGTGAACAGGCAGGCACCCTGGCCGTCGTGCCAGATCACTTTCAAAAGATTGCCTCTGCGACCCCGAAAGCAGAACAGGTGCCCGCTCAGCGGATCACCGCGGAGCACTTCCTGCACCTGCAGCGACAGCCCAGGAAAGCCGCGGCGCATGTCCGTGTAGCCCGTCGCAAGCCACACGCGCACGCCGCTGGGAACCGGGATCATCGCAGGCTCTCCAATCCCCCGATGATCCGCAGCAGCGCTGCAACCTCAACATCCGGCTCAACGATCACTCGCCGCCCGTTCGCGCTCACGATCTCAAGCCGACCTTTTCCATTGGTGGTGTGGGAAGTCGAATGCCCGGAATCAATATCGGCGGCAGGCACGGCACGCGCTTCGATGAAGTCTGCACCACCGCCGTTCCAGATGCCGAATACACCTTCCCGCGCCGCCCGGCGCCAGGCGAACAACTGCGCCGGGAAAAGCCCGTGACGCCGAGCTACCGCGGAAACCGCGTCTCCCGACACGAAACTCTCCTCGACAATCTGACGCTTCGCCTCCGCACTGAACCGACGACGCCGGCCCGTATCCACGATCTCCAGAAGCTTGAAATCATTCTTGGTCGTAGTGGTGTCCATATGACCTGTAATCATCCCTGTCGCCGATCTTCACAAGGCGGCCCGCCTCGGAGCGTACGATTTCAGCACAATCGATCTCGTCATGAGGCAGGACAATGCTGCGTTTCGCCGGGCGGTGATGGCTTGCGCCGGCATCGCGTCATGCTGATGCCGCTCTTCTCGCGTGCCAGACGTAACGGGTGATGTTGTAGGCGAGATTGGCCATGCCGATTTTCATCGGCGCACTTGCGATGCCGATGATCCTGACGAACAGTCACATGCGGATTTCCGGTGAGCGAAAGACGTGCTCGATGCGCGATCGGATCTTTGACCGCCGGCCATTGGCACGCGCCGTCGCCTCGCTCATCGACCGCTCCTTCGGCTTCTTCTGATGGATGTCGCTGGCGAAGCCGTTCCTGTGTAAGCGGTGCGCCGCTCACACCTTCTGCGGAGTGGCGTAAAGGGCGAAAGTGACGATCCGTCTGGAGGACCGTTTTGTGTCTGGGCTTGACCATAGACTTGAGCCGGAGGGCCAGGTCCGGCGCTTCGAGGTAATCACTGGCGCGCTGGGTCGCCGGCGCTGGAATGCCGACGACCGGGCGCGGATCCTGGAAGAATCGCTTCTGCCCGGGGCCGTGGTTTCGGCGGTAGCCCGCCGGCATGGGCTGACGCCGCAGCAACTGTTCACGTGGCGACGCGAGGCGCGGAAGCGGGCGCAGACCGAGACGCTCGCCTTCGTGCCCGCGGTGGTCGCACCGGAGCCCACGGATGCAGGGGAACCGAAGCCGCCACGATCGAAGCGGCGCGGGCGGTCACGACGCCGACCGGCCGCGATCGAACTGGAAGCGGCCGGTGTCACGGTGAGGATTGGCGGCGGCGCTTCACCCGCCACGATCGCGGCGGTGATCGGCGCGTTGAAGGGATCGATGTGATCGGCGCGACGGGCGCGGTGCGCGTGATGGTCGCGACGAAGCCGGTGGACTTCCGCAAGGGGGCCGATGGGCTGGCGGCGCTTGTGCGCGAGGCGTTGGGCACCGATCCGTTCTCAGGCGCAGTCTACGTGTTCTGAGCCAAACGTGCCGACCGGATCAAGCTCGTCTACTTCGAGGGCACGGGCGTGCGCCTGTTCGCCAAGCGACTGGAGGATGGCAAGTTTTGCTGGCCAAGCGTTGCCGACGACGTTGTCCGGTTGACGGCGGCGCAGCTGCAGGCGCTGTTGGAAGGCCTCGACTGGCGGCGGTTGCATGAGGCGCGCGAGACGCGTGTCCCGACAGCAGCAAGCTGAGTGCTTGTTTCTGGCAACTCACTGTAATCTATGATTCATTCCGCTTCCTGACCGACGCGGCCAAGCCTCTGACCAGCGATCCTGTCGCCGTTCAGGCGATGCTTGCCGCTGAGCGCGCGGAGAATGAACGGCTGCGCCAGATCATCAAGGAGCTGCAGCGCCATCGCTTCGGGCGTAGGGCGGAGAGCTTGCCCGAGGACCAGTTGCTCCTGGGACTTGAGGAAGCCGAACAGGTAGAGGCGGAGGGCTTGGCCGACGAGGAAGCCGCGGACCCGGCCAAGCGTGAAGCCCAGGCGCGCAGGCGCCGCGCCAATCGTGGGTCTCTGCCCGCTCACCTGCCGCGCGTCGACACTGTGATCGACGTTGACGACAAGACCTGCCCCTGCTGCCGAAGCGCGCTCCACAGGATCGGCGAAGACGTATCCGAGCGCCTTGACGTGGTCCCCGCCCAGTTCCGGGTGATCGTCACACGCCGACCCAAATACGCCTGCCGCGCCTGCGAGGAGGTGATCGTGCAGGTGCCTGCGCCCGCGCGTCTCGTCGAGGGTGGCATCCCGACGGAAGCCACCGTCGCCCATGTGTTGATCAGCAAATATGCCGACCATCTTCCGCTTTACTGCCAGGCCCAAATCTACAGCCGCCAAGGCATCGATCTCGATCGGTCGACGCTCGCCGACTGGGTCGGTAAAGCAGGCTTCCTGCTTCGACCCGTGCATGAGCGCATGTTCGAGCGGCTGAAGGCGACCGACAAGCTCTTCGCCGACGAGACCAAAGCTCCCGTGCTCGATCCGGGCCGGGGGCGAACCAAGACCGGCCAGCTCTTTGCCTATGCCCGTGACGACCGGCCGTGGGGCCGCGTTGACTTGCCCGGCGTCGTCTATCTCTATGCCCCCGACCGCAAGGCCGAGCAGCCGATGCGGCATCTTCAGGGCTTCGTCGGTGTCCTGCAGGTCGACGGATATGCGGGCTACAAGGTGCTGGCCGAGCGCAATGCCGTGAGCCTGGCGTTCTGCTGGTCACATGCGCGCCGCCGCTTCTACGAACTCGCCCAGGCCGGCCCCGCGCCGATCGCCACGGAAGTGCTTGCCCGTATCGCCGAACTCTACCGCATCGAGAGCGATATCCGCGGCCGCTCCGCCGACGAACGCCGTGCCGTGCGGGAGTCGAGAAGCCGACCTGCCGTCGATGCGCTTGAGCCGTGGCTCAGGGAGAAGCTTGCTCTGCTCAGCCAGAAGAGCAAGCTGGCCGAGGCTATCCGCTACGCGCTATCGCGCTGGCCGGGCCTTAGCCGCTCCTCGACGATGGTCGCATCGAGATCGACAACAATGTCGTCGAACGCGCCATCCGACCCATCGCCTTGATCCGCAAGAACGCGCTCTTCGCCGGCTCCGATGGTGGAGCCGAGCACTGGGCGACCATCGCCTCGCTCATCGAGACCTGCAAACTCATCAACGTCGAGCCTCACGCCTATCTCACCGACGTCGTTGTCCGCATCGTTGCAGGACATCCGCAAAGCCAGATCGACGACCTGCTGCCCTGGGCCTACATTCGCGTTCCCGAGACCAGGGCGGGTGGCCTGACAACAGCGGTTACGTTCCTGTCGAGCCAGGCTTCGTTCTTCTTGGATCGATACGCTCTGTCGGCCCACACGGTTGGGGACTGTCATGAATTCTGGGCATGCAATACTCGGCATCTGGATCGAGCAGACCGAGGGCGCGAGTGACCAAACCGGCCTTCGCGCAGAATTCATGACAGCCCCTAACAGATTGCGTCAGATCATCGCAGAGGCCTACAAATCTCATCGGACGTTGTTTCAACAAGCTCAAGCACTTCCGTCGCATCGCAACCCGATACGCCAGCGGCCCACCGACTTGCCCAACCTTTCCTCCAATTCGCAGCCTCTATGGTCTGACGTTGTCCTACCGACGGAGAAAGTACTTCTCGACTATTGCAGTCACAGGCTTGAGTTGCTCGTCGGTCATCGACTTGTTGACGTAAAGGTTCTCGAAGTCGGAAATATGGTTGGTGTAATTTCCCGCCCGGTTGGCAAAAATCCTGCCCGGTTCGATCAGATCGAGGGTTTCGAGCACCTTGGCATCGGTCAGGAATTCCATGAAGAGCGCCGCCCCGTAGGGATGCGCTGCTCCCTTGGCAACGCTCACCGCCAGGCCAGTGGCGAAAGTCGGATTCTCAAACTCAAAGTCGATCGGGGCTCCCGAGGCCTTCAGCGCCGCCGCACGATAGCCTCCGATGCCCCAGGCGATATCGATCTCGCCGGATGCCAATGCCCCCGCCAAGCCCCCCACGCTCGGGTAAAGAATGCTGTCAAGTCCTCCAAATGCCTCGACCCACTCCATACCTTTCTGCTCGCCATAAATATCGAGTAAGCCGGCCACGAACGGCTCCATGTTCAGGACGGATCCAATCTTGCCATTCCATTGCCCGTCGATCAGCGCCTCGAAGCTCCGGGGAGCGTTCTCCCTAGGAATCCGATCTGTTCGCCAAGCGATCGCAAAAGGAAGGATCTCGTAACCAAGAGCGGTCCAGCCTTCGGACGCGCTGCCATAGCGGAACCGAGGATCGAAATCCCCCCAGGCGAGCGGCTCATAAGGAGCAAGAAATTCCTGCAGGCGATCAAGGAGCGTCAGCGAATACAGCAGCACATCGGCACCGGAACGGCCGGCATCACGCTCGGCCTGCAGCTTCTGCGCAGCCTGCGCAACCGTCAAGCGTACGAAGGTGACGTTCAGGTCGGGATAGAGCGTCTTGAAATGGTCGATCAGGATCTGAGCACGGTCGATGCCGAGGACTCCGTAGACCACGATTTGATCTTCCTTCGCCGCCAGTTCCGCCAGCCGGGTAACCCGCTCTTGATCGGACAAATTAGCGACGAACTCCCACATGTCGCGAGCCGGGGCACTTGCCTGCTGCGCTGACGCCGAACTAAGGAGTGGAGACATCATCGCGAGCCAAACGCCTGACAGTAATGCACGTCTTCTCATTCCGGACCTAACGGCCATAGTATCCACCTTGTCTGTCGCGCAGTTTCCCAGCGGGTCGTCGGCAGCCAAAGTGACCAAAAAAAACTTTGATTGCAAACGGGAAGAATTATCGCTGCACATAATGATATCTTATGAGATAGCCACTAGTACTTGGAAACGCGGGCTTATTGATTTCCACCGAGAAGCGATGGGTTGTCTAGCAGCTTGCGCATCGAGCATTTATCGCGTTGGGGTGGCGCAGGAGACGGCCTGGGAGAGATACCGTCGCCTTAAGTTGGCGTGAAGGCTGGCGTCGTATGTCGGGCCATGACCGAACGTTCTGCCGCTCTTTGCGATCCTCTCTACAAGCGCCATCGCTTTTCAGCCGAGATCATCAGCCATGCCGTGTGGCTGTATTTCCGCTTTCCGCTCAGCCTTCGCCACGTGGAGGACCTGCTCGCTGCCCGCATCGAGTTTCCTTTCAGACGGTCGCCGAATGGGCGCGCAAATTCGGTGGCGCATATTCACGCCGAATCCGGCGGATGTCCAAAGGCCGTTTTGCCGACAAATGGCTTGATGAGATGTTGGTCGCCATCAAGGGGAAGAAGCTCTGGCTCTGGCGGGCTGTCGATGCTGACGGCTATGTTCTCGACGCTCTGGTGCAAAGCCGCAGGAACAGAAAGGCCGCGTTGCGGCTGATGCGCAAGCTGCTCAAGCAGCAAGGCATCGCGCGACGCGTCATGATCACCGACAAGCTCGGCTCCTATGCTGCGGCGAAGAACGAGCTCATGCCTGGGATCGAGCATCGATCCCACAAGGGGTTAAACAACCGGGCGGAGAATTCCCATCTTGCCGTTCGCCGACGCGAGCGGACGATGAAGCGCTTCAAGTCCAGCCGACAATGTCAGCGCTTCGTTTCCATCCACGGCCCGATCGTCAATCTGTTCCACTATCCGCGTAGCCACATGACTGCCACCAACCACCGCCAGCTTCGCGACGCCTCCCTGGCAACATGGAGCCGGATCACGGTGTCGACGGCTGCATGAAAACTCGGTCAGCCGGTGTCTATTCGCCTGCCGCTCAAATTAAGGCGACGGTACCACCAGAACCAAATCCGCGTTTACCAGCAGGTGCGAACGCGTGAGATTCGGAACGGCGGCGGCAACCGCGTTCGCACCGCTCACGAAACGGATGACAATCAGAAGGAAAATCGAACGCACGGTAGGCGTTCCAAGATATCCTCTCAAAGAGCAGCCGATATAAGGCGGAGTCGGTTCTCATCGGAAATCGACACTGGGGGCACCAACCGAGTGAATTCCGGTACAAAATAGTCAAGTTCCGGTTTGAAACCGGGCTGCGAGTTCAGCAGCATTTTTCAGTCTCGCAGCTTTCATAAGTCGGGCGCGATGAGATTCAATCGTACGCCGAGAAAGGCCGAGCTCATCCGCTATTTGTTCATTTGTCTTGCCCTGCGCCACAAGCGCAACGATCTGCCGTTGTCGATCGGTCAACGATAGACCGCCCCTCGCAACCTGGCGTGCCATCGGCTGGAAGCAGTATATCGCCTGCGCGAATGGATCTTTCATATGGCGCGTCCGGCCGTGAACCTGACACCAGAAGCGCCTGCCATCGCTTGCGGTCATGATCCGCTCGTCGTGGTAAACTTGCCCCCCTGGAAGATGAGCCCGCCACATCCGTCCCGTCCGAACGAAATCGGCATACCTCGGATAGAGGCGGGCAAAGCTGCGACCAACGAGGTCGGACCGCAAATAACCGAATAGCGTCGAGAACTCCTCGTTACAATCACGGATGATGCGATGCGTTGCATAGACCATCGGCACTGGAATCTCCTGTAGCGAAAATCGCAAGTTCAAAACATCTTCGCCCAAATGCGCCTCCTCGCTCAAATGCAGTATAAATACTGCTAACGCCATTAAGGTTCAAGACCTACTATCCTCTTGACGCCCGCTCTTCATTCGTTCGGGCGACAAGTCGGAGGGGAAATTGGGCAAGATTGTTTCGAACGCTACCGAAGCGCTGGCGGGAGCGCTCGCCGACGGCATGACGATCATGGCAGGCGGATTCGGACTTTGCGGCATTCCAATGAGCTTGATCCAGGCCATTCGAATGTCGGAGGTCAAGAACCTCACGATCGTCTCCAACAATGCCGGCGTCGACGGATATGGCCTTGGAATACTCCTGGAAACCCGCCAGATTCGTAAGATGATCTCGTCCTACGTGGGCGAGAACAAGCTATTTGCGGAACAGTTCCTTTCAGGCGCGTTGGAGATCGAATTCAACCCGCAAGGAACGCTTGCTGAGCGCATCCGCGCCGGCGGCGCGGGGATTCCAGCCTTCTATACGAAAACGGGCGTCGGCACTTTGATTGCCGAAGGAAAGGAAATTCGCCAGTTCCACGATGACGACTTCATCATGGAAACTGGTCTCTTTGCGGATGTCGCGCTCGTTCACGCTTGGAAGGGCGATACCGAGGGCAACCTCGTCTACCGAAAGACCGCGCGCAACTTCAATCCCATGATGGCGACTGCCGCCAGGCTGACGGTCGCCGAGGTCGAGCATTTGGTGCCCGCGGGAGAGCTCGACCCGGACCACATCCACACGCCCGGAATATTCGTACGGAAGATCGTCCATGTGCCGAGCCCCGGAAAGCGCATCGAGCAGCGCACGGTGCGGCCGAAGAAGATGGAACTCGCCTGACATGGCCTGGACACGCGAACAGATGGCGGCCCGCGCCGCTCGGGAATTGCAAGACGGCTTCTACGTCAATCTCGGTATTGGCATTCCCACGCTCGTGGCCAACTACATTCCGGTTGGCATGGAGGTAACACTGCAGAGCGAAAACGGCATGCTTGGTATGGGACCATTTCCTTTCGAGGGCGAAGAGGATGCCGATCTGATCAACGCCGGCAAGCAGACGATCACCGAGCAGCCGATGACGAGTTATTTTTCCTCCGCGGATAGTTTCGCGATGATCCGCGGCGGCCATATCGATCTGTCGATCCTCGGGGCCATGCAAGTTTCCCAAAGCGGAGATCTCGCCAATTGGATGATCCCGGGCAAGATGGTCAAGGGTATGGGCGGGGCCATGGACCTCGTCGCAGGCGTCAAGCGGGTGGTCGTGGTCATGGAGCACGAGTCGAAGGGTGAGCCAAAGCTACTCAAGGAATGCACGTTGCCGCTTACTGGTAGGCGCGTCGCCGATCTTGTCATCACCGATCTCGGTGTTTTCACGCTCGCTCGCAGCGGACCGCCTCGAATGACATTGACCGAACTGGCGGACGGCGTTTCCGTTGACGAAATCACCGCGAAAACCGCAGCTGACTTCCGTATTGATTGATTGCCCGCGAGGTAAAAAATGACCAATCCATCGATCGTCATCGCATCCGCCGCCCGCACTGCGGTGGGATCCTTCAACGGTGCCTTTGCCGATACTCCGGCTCATGAACTAGGCGCTGCCGCGATAAAGGGTGCGTTGGCGCG
The DNA here is from genome assembly GCA_023953835.1 of Rhizobiaceae bacterium. Lineage (NCBI taxonomy): Bacteria > Pseudomonadati > Pseudomonadota > Alphaproteobacteria > Hyphomicrobiales > Rhizobiaceae > Rhizobiaceae bacterium. The sequence goes on from JAMLJB010000003.1 coordinate 69,683, forward strand.
CGCCGGCGTCGAAGCGGCGGAAGTCGACGAGATCATCCTTGGCCAAGTGCTGTCGGCCGGGGAAGGTCAGAACCCGGCCCGCCAGGCGGCGATGAAGGCCGGCGTGCCCATGGAGGCGACTGCTTTTGGAGTGAACCAACTGTGCGGCTCCGGGCTTCGCGCCGTAGCGTTGGGCATGCAGCAGATCGCGCTTGGCGATGCGAAGATCATCGTCGCTGGCGGTCAAGAATCTATGTCCATGGCACCGCATTGCGCGCATGTGCGCGCAGGCGTGAAAATGGGCGATTTCAAAATGATCGACACGATGATCAAGGATGGCCTGACTGACGCTTTCTATGGCTACCACATGGGCATCACGGCCGAGAACATCGCCCGCCAATGGCGGCTGTCCCGCGAGGAGCAGGACCAGTTCGCCGTGTCTTCGCAAAACAAGGCGGAGACCGCGCAGACCGCCGGTCGTTTCAAGGACGAGATCGTTCCCTTCGTCATCCAGACGCGCAAGGGCGACGTGACCGTTGACAGCGACGAATACATCCGCGCCGGCGCAACCTTTGACGCGATGGCAAAGCTGCGTCCGGCCTTCGACAAGGAAGGCACCGTCACCGCCGCCAATGCCTCGGGCCTCAATGACGGTGCCGCCGCCGCCGTGCTGATGACGGAAGCAGAAGCCGCCCGGCGCGGCCTCACACCCTTGGCGCGCATCGTCTCCTGGGCGACAGCCGGCGTCGATCCACAGATCATGGGCACGGGCCCGATCCCGGCCTCCCGCAAGGCGCTGGAAAAGGCCGGCTGGAAGGTCGGCGATCTCGACCTTGTCGAGGCCAATGAAGCCTTCGCCGCTCAGTCCTGCGCTGTCGTCAAGGATCTCGGCCTCGATCCGTCAATCGTCAATGTCAACGGCGGGGCGATCGCTATTGGTCATCCGATCGGCACTTCCGGTGCTCGCATCCTCAACACGCTTCTGTTCGAAATGAAACGCCGCAGTGCCCAAAAAGGGCTCGCCACACTGTGCATCGGTGGTGGCATGGGCGTTGCCATGTGTTTGGAGAAATTGACGCGGTGATGGGGTAAACGTGCGCACCCCATAGGGTCAAAGCGATGTTCCCTGCCAGGGACGCGCCCGAGGCCACGGTAGACGAGACGGTGCAATGCCTATGCGGCCGTGAGCCCGCCGTCGACCCGCAGGACTTGACCCGTGATGTGGCTTGGGGCGTCGAGCAGAAGCCAGACACCAGTGGCGGCGACCTCTTGAGGGTCGGCCATGCGGCCCTGGGGTATGCTTCGAACCAACTTGGCCTCGGCCTCTTTGTCTTCCATAGACGTAAACAAGGCTCTGATCATCCGGGTCGCCATAGCACCAGGGGCGACGACATTCGCGCTTACATCGTGTTTTGCCATCTCGAGAGCAAACGTCTTGGTAAGCCCGATGACAGCATGCTTCGACCCGCCATAGGAACCGCACAAAGGAACGCCACGGGTGGCGAGATACGAGCCGGTGCTGACCACAGCGCCGCCGCCGGCGTGGACCAGGTGGGGGCCGCAATGCTTCATGTTAAGGAAAACGCTGCGCGCGTTGACCGCCATCACCCGATCGAAGTTTTCGACACTTGCATCGAGCACCGTCACGAATTCACCCTCGATTCCTGCGATGTTAAAGACGCCATGCAGCCCCCCAAAGGCCTCGGCGGCTTCGGCAACATATCCGGCCACGGCGGCCTCATCGCTAACGTCGGCCTCAACAGCCAGGAACTTGCCTTCGGTATGGCCCACGCTCTCGATCGCCGCGAGGACGCGGGACCGATCTATGTCGGCACAGGCCACATTCACATCCCGACGAGCGAGAATTCGCAGCGCCTCAAGACCCATGCCTCCGCCGGCCCCGGTAACAATCACACTTTTGGTCATAGTTATCCTCCTCAGGCAACAATCGTTATCGCCACGCATCCACATGTTGAGTGCTAGTACGACTTCATTCGTCTGCGAGTCCGGGCCAAATCGTTGAGAATCGATTGCGTATCGATACCCACCATCTGTCCGCATTGCTTGACCACGGCTCCGTCCACCATCACCGTATTCACATCGGAAGCTGTAGCTGAGCCGACCAGCAGTGCTGCGGCTTCCGTGGCAGTGTCGGGATCGCATCCCCGCGTTGACACGACGATGATGTCAGCCTTCTTGCCGACCTGCAGCGTCCCGATGCTGTCGGCCATGAAGGCGGCCGCGGCGGCGCGCGAGGTGATGGTCGCCAACGCCTCCATCGATGTCATACCGAGTTGCTCGCCGCGCGAAACCGCGGCTCCCCCTGCAATCACCGCGGCAACAGACGCATGACGCGCGGCCATCAGGCCGACCCGCGCCTCGTCGAATAGATCGCCCGTCGTGGCGACCATTGCATCTGCACCAATGGCCGGCTTCAACCCTGCACGGTGCATCCGCGTTAGCGGCGGCAATCCCATGCCGATAAACCATTCGCACATAGGTGTCACGCTGACCTGCACCCCGCGGGCATGCAGCTTGGCAAAGTCGGTGTCCGAGGATCCGGTGCAGTGGATCAAATTCATGTCCGGACCGAGCAGTCCCCATTCGTCCAGATGTTCAATCTCGGCATTCTGTGATCCGCCGTCGGCGGAAGCGATATGCGCCGTGATCGGGACACCCATTTCACGGGCGATGCTCAGGTCATGCTCGAAGCCAGCGCGTCCCGACGCGTCGGGTCCCTGAAGCGCGAGCGCCAAAGTGGTCCGCGGCGAGGTTTCAAGCCGCGCCTGGATGACGCGTGCGTGCGACCAGTCGGTCTTGGGCGTACCGCCGGTCAGTTCAGTCATCTTCTGCGCAATGGAGGGTCCGTACGCAAACATTGCGCGACCAGGAAGCTCCAGATGAGCGTCGATCGCACGATCGGCGTGGGCGTTGGAATTGATCACGTGGCAATAGTCCACAACCGTTGTGATTCCCATGCCGAGCGATTCGACGATCCCCGCACGGGTGGCCGAGTACAGATCGTCTGCCGTGATGTTGCCGCCGATCTTGGGCCAAAGCCCCCTGGCGAGATCGCCGAGCGAGTGATCCATCGCCTCAGCGCGCAGCGGGGTGTACCAAAGATGGCGATGCGCGTCGATCAATCCGGGCATCACGATGGAGCCTCCGGCCTCGATCAGTGTCGCGTCATCTGCCTGGAGAGAAGGGCCGATTGCGGCGATGCGGCCGGCTTCGATCAGAATATCAAGCCGTCCGTCATTCTCGACTGTTCCGCTCATGCTCAGAACAAATCCACCGCGAACCAAAATTCTGTCTTTCATGGCGCCACCAGCGGGATAATGGGCAGGACTACGTAGGAGGGATGATCGGGTCCACTGTGCACGGTGACAGCCTTGCCATAGACTCCCTCCGGCCGGCCTGTATGGGTGAAAAAGGCGCAGCCTCGCATTTGCTTGCCGTAATGTGAAACCAGCCCCGGCAACCCATGGTCAAAGTCAACGCCCTGAACCGAAAAACCGATCGTGTAGCCGGCGGGAATAACAATACAGGTCGGCCAGATCTCCACGTCCAGTTCATAGATTTCATCAGGAACCAGTGGTTCCGCCACCTCATGGGGGTGATAGGGCATCCAGGGCCGACTTTTGGCCGGATCGAGCTTGCGGTGCGATGCGCGAAGCCAACCCTGCGCCACCGGCGCCTTTGGCTCATTAGCGCCCTGAAAAAGCACCTCAGTCCCATCGGGGTCGAAGACATGCAGGACCAGAAAGAGATCTGCGTCCGGCGTCTTGCTTGAGATGAAGACCTTTGCCTGCAAAGGTCCGGTGATTTCCATCGGTTCCGCAAGCGGCGCGGTCCGCATGGTCAGGCCGGCGCCGAAACCCTGATACTCGGCTTTCTGGGCATTGTCGGGGGCTGTCCATTCGAGCGCGTGGGCTGCCGGATACAGGTACAGGCGACTCCACTTCGTGCGCGCAAGCGGCCATTCCTGCTCTATCCGTGGCACGAACCGTTCGCCCGGATGGCGGATTTGCAGAATGATCTTTGGCTGGGTCTCCGGGAAGTTTCCCTGACCTTTCAGGTAATAGTCAAAGAAGCTGCGCTGCAGCGCCAGATAGTGCTTGTCGTAGTAGGTGGTCCAGTGTTCCTGGCCATGAACTTCCAGATATTTATGCGCCGAGCGGGAATTGACGAAGCCCAGAAGATTGCTGCGCCCGTGCAGCCCCTGCCCACCCCAATTGCCCAGAGAAAACATCGGAACTTCGATCTTGGAATGATCGGGCGAGCGTTCCCGGTAATAGTCGTCATTGGCAAAGGGCCGCGCGGCGAGACTGGTGCCGACATCGACGCGGTTGGCATTCAGTTCTTCCTGTGAAAGATCGATGTCGCCGGAAATTTGCATTCCGTTATAGGGGTTCTTCTTGCCGCGCGATCCCAGCCCATATTGAACCGATTCCGCTTGGGCGATGAACCAGTCACCCAGAAAGTCGCACGGAATCCCGCCGTGATGAGACGCCTCTCGATACCAGTCCGAGGCGCCTTCCCAGATGTATAGCGCGGCCAGACCCTTCGGCTTCAGCGTGGCGACGTTCCATTGGTTCACGGCGAAATAGGAAATGCCCGACAGACCGACCTTTCCGTTCGACCAGGGCTGCGCCGCAGCCCATTCGATACACTCGGCATAATCCACGGCTTCTTGCAGGCTATGCGTGTTCATCACGCCTTGCGAACGCGCCGCACCGCGTGAATCGATCCGCATCACCGCATAGCCGTGCGGTATCCAATGCTCGGGGTCGGCGACCTCGAACGAGGTATGCTTGGTCGTCGTACCCTCAACGGTCTCGGGATATTTCTCGACCATCTTGTTCCACATGGCCGTATAGGGCGCTTCGGAAAATGGCAGGTCTTTGCCGTAGGCACCCAGGCTCGCGATCACAGGATAGCGGCCCTCGGCGATAGGCAGATACACATTGGCTCGGAGGATCACGCCATCGGCCATGGCGATCGGCACATCAGTCATAATCCTCATGCCGTCCTCGATAGTGATTTTGGGCCAGGTGTCGGTGATTTGAGAATCGTGCATGATGTTCCCATTGGACCGAGGCTAGGGCACCGGAACGCTATTGGAGTAGCGTTCCGGCAGGTTCGTTTGTTACTGGCTGATGCCCCAGCTCTTCAGGTAAATCGCCTTGAGATCGATTATCGAAGCTGGCGGTGCATAGTCTTGCCCGGCAGGCGATAGATTGTGATTGGCGTCGATCACTCGGAATCCAACCCCTTGTGGCACTTGCGGTTGGTTGTTGAGCTTCCGGTTGATTGCGTCCAACGCGCCCCAAGCCATCCACTCGGCACTTTGCCCGGCCACGGCGGTCAGGCCGGCCTTTTCGCGGATCAGTTGCTGTGCGGCGGCATAGCCCTCCCCGCCCATGACGGTCATGCTACCCTGCCGCCCGGCATCTACGATCAGCTTGGACAGGCCGAACGAGGTAGCAACGGCGTCATAGGTCAGCAGGACGGCATTGGCGTCGGGGTATTTTGTCAGCAGGGTCGAGAATTTCTGGTTCAACACCCCATTCGGACCGGCATCTGCTGGACCCCATTCGACGGTGCCCAGGATCTTGCAGTCGGTACACTTGGCCAAGGCGGCGTCCTGCCCCGCGGCCTGATAGTCACCCTGAGCGCCGCCTGTATAAACATCGCGCAGGATCCTTGCATGGCCTTGGGTCACATCGATCAGATAGGATGCCTGTGTGTAGCCCCACATGTAGAAGAAGTCGGCTGCTGTCACGAAATCCTTGTTGAACTGCATGTTGACATACATGCCCTCGGCAGCGGCCCCACCGTTCTTGGGATCATTGCAGTCGTCGGACTGAATGTTGATGACAGGAATCCCGGCCGCTTTCGCCTCTTTCAACGGTTGCAAGATCTGCGGACACGGGATGCCGTGAACGACGATTGCGTCCGGCACGGCAGCGATGGCTTGGCGCATCCCCGAGTTCAGGCCGTCGTTGATGCCGAAATTGCCGTCGATGATCTTGTATTTCCATCCGATCTGGGATGCGATCTTTTCCATCGCCAAGGCAGGGCCTGCGCAGCCGACCGAAAGTTGACCGCATGAAAGGAAGATAATGCTTTTGCCGGCCGCCATCTTGGGGCCGGTTGCAGGCGGCGCATATTCGCTGGAGGCATAAAGCTGTTCCAGCGTAGAAATTCCCGGCGCATAATCTTTGGTCGGGTCGGCTTCGCCTGCGTGCGCAAACGACGCGACCGTAGCCAGTACGGCGGCAAGGACAGCCGTCCCGGCATAGTTGCTGAACTTCATTTTCTTACTCCTCCGTTGTTTTTTGTTTGGTTGACCTGATCCGTTCTTCCCAGAAGCAGTGGCAGCCCTCGTTTTCTAAGGCCCGTCGCGTTGCGTTAACCGCGCGGCGGCTCCGGCTTCACGGCCTCGGGCAATCAAGGTGGAAAGGGCCACGGCCACGATCAGCGACGTGCCGTTGAACACTGGCTGCACCCAGACATCAGCGCCCAACAGCGTCAGGCCGCTGACGCTGGTCGCGACAAAGAAAATACCGATCACGGTACCCCATACATTGTATTTGCCTGGTTTGATCATGGTGGCGCCGAGAAACACTGCCGTCAGCGCCGGAAACATGAAGGCCGAACCAACGGTCGGATCACCCGCTCCACCGCGCGAAGTCTGCAGAGCTCCCGCCGCACCGGCCAGCAGGCCGGAAATCATGAAGCTGATCCAGATCGACCTGGTGGTCGAAATTCCAACCAGTCGCGCCGCACTTTCGTTCGAGCCGATCGCCTCAAGCTTGCGACCGAAAGGCAGTTGCGTCAGCACATACCAGACGATCAGTGTGATCACGATGAGGATGATGAACGGGCGCGGTACGCCAAAGGTCGACATCGAACTCCATTGCCCGAAAGACGACGGGATACCTTTGGTGATCAGCCGCCCACCCGTGTACCAGGTGATCGCGCCCAAAAGGACCGAATAGGTCCCGAGGGTGACCACGAAGCCGTTGAGGCGGACCTTGGCGACCAGACAGCCGTTGAGAAATCCGACTATTCCGCCGGCAGCCAGTCCGGCAAGTAGCGCTGCCCAGATCGGCAGATCAAATGCACTCATCGCGGTCGCGACAATGATATTGGCAAGTCCAGCAACGGCGCTAACGGAAAGGTCGAAATAGCCCGCGACCAGCGGCACAACCATGGCAAGAGCTACCAAAGCGGTGACCGACTGGTTACCCAAAAGGTTGCGGATATTGGCCGCACTTCTGAAGGCAGGCCCGCTAATATCATTGGCCGAAAACAGAATAATCAGCAGCACAAGCAGCAAAGGAAGGCCGAACTGTTCGAGCCATCTGAGCGTTTTGCCGTGGGCCCCGGTCGTGACCATCTTTTTCGATTTCGTGCGTTCTGTGTTCGGTTTAGCCATTATTATTGTTTCGGTCATTTTGTTCAGGCTCTCGATTTAAGGGTAAGTTCCGCCACACGGTGCGGTGTCATGTCCTCGCCGTGTAGTTCGGCGACGATCCGCCCTTCACGGATCACGACGATCCGGTCGCAGCCGGCAGTTAGTTCTTCGAAGTCCGAGGCAACTACGATCGCCGCCGCCCCCGCATCCGTCGCGGCACGGACAAGTTTGTAGATTTCGGTCCGGGCGCCCACGTCGACACCCTGTGTCGGCTCGTCCAGCAGCAGCAATTTTGGTTTCAGGCGCAGCCAGCGCGCCATCACCACCTTCTGCTGGTTGCCGCCCGACAATGTGGAAAGCAGCGCGTCGGTGTCATTTGCCTTGACCAGGAACTGCGCGATATCCGCGGTGGCATCGCGGTGTACTTGATCCTGGGCGATCCGCCCGTTCTTGAAATAAGAGCTCAGTGCCGGCATCGCGATGTTGGCGGCAATCGTCTGGTCTTTGAACACCGAATCTTGAACCCGGTCTTCGGGGACATAGGCTACCCCGGCCTTGATCGCGTCCGACGGTGAGCTCGGCCTATGAGGAGCTCCGGCCAGTTCCATCGTTCCGCCGGCCGCGATGAGATCGCCGAAGATCGTTCGCAACAATTCGGTACGGCCGGAACCGAGGAGCCCGGCTACCCCCAGTATCTCGCCCTTATGCACCTCGAAGCGCACGCCCTTAAGGGGGCCGGTGGCCAGATCTGTTGCCTTGAAAGCCAGTTCTGATCGCAGAACTTGCGCTGTGGTTTTGGCCGCATTTTCGGCGCGCCTGCCGATAATCAACTCGATCAGAAAGTCTTCGCTGATCTGAGAGGCATCATATGTGCCGACCAGTTCGCCATCGCGAAGTGCAGAAACGCGATCGGCAATCGCCAGGATTTCGTCGAGCCGATGGCTGACATACAAAATCGCCTGTCCATTGGCGGCATAGCGCTTCAACTGCGCCAGCAGCATTTCGACTTCGCGGGCTGGCAATGAGGCGGTCGGCTCGTCCAGGATCAGCAAGCCGCTGGAAGAATCCGTCTGGCCCTGGAGTGCGCGGGCGATCGCCACCTGCGTTCGAACAGCGGGTCCAAGCGATCTCAACTCGGTCTCAGGATCTGCGTTGATCTCGAACCGGCGGATAAGGCTTTCGGATCGCTTCTTCAGTGTCTGCCAATCGATCCCCCGAAACGAATTGCGTTCGTAATGGGAACCCAGAGCTAGGTTCTCGGCGACTGACATATCCAGGAAAACGCCAAGGTCCTGATGGACAACATGCACGCCGCTCATCCTGGCGATTGTCGGAGTTGACTCGTCGACTTGCGTTTCGAAATCGTCGATGCGCAGCATTCCGCCCGGATCTCCCTGGTAGATGCCGCATAGGATTTTGATAAGCGTGGATTTGCCCGAGCCGTTGCCGCCGATCAGCGCGTGGATTTCTCCGGAGCGAATGTCGAGATCCACCTCGTTCAGCGCACGGGTGCCCGGAAACGTCTTGGACAGTCGCGTTATCTGCACGCGGCTCCGCGGCCCCGTACTGCTGATCGGCGATGATGAAGCGGCCCGCCCACTTTCCCTCATTGCGTTCTTCCCCCCGGGAGTAACGTGCTATGGAATGAACACGGGTAGTGGCACCAGACGACCGTAGGCGCTACGATCGCTTTGGGAACTCTGCGTTTCGTCTGTGAAATCGGCATTCTCTCTCCCTCAAATTTCTCAATGTCCGAATTGAAGCGGACGCTTGCGCCAGATCTTCGCGCAATAAAGCGATTGCGGCCTCCCGTGCGCGGACAAATCAATACCGTTTCGCTGCGGCGTGCCCTCAGCCTCTGGCGCCGCATGCGCAACGATGTGAGCGTTATGCTTCGCTTCTCGGCGGTTGCAGTCCTAAACGGATCGCAGCCCATCCATCTCTCAGATTTGTTTGCGCCGACAGGCAGGCTCGGACGGTCGTGCCGTGCTGTGCCGCTCGATGTCGGGAACCACCTGTACTCCTCCCTAGGGACCGCCTCCACGACCCTCATTTGCCGCGAATAGAGCACGCTAACCGCATCGTGGTCAATGGTCTATTTATTGACCCACGATGCAATACATCTGAGATGGTCGAGCGCGTATTTGGCCGCGCATTCTGTTCAGGCGGATACTGTGGAGATCAAGATGGATCGCGTGCTTCCGTTCCAAGCGCACGAGCAATGGCGTGCCGCGCTTCGACCATTTTCTCGATGATCGCATCCACAACAGTTGGAAAGCGGGGTGAAGGAACGGGCACGGAGATTGCGTAAATATTGCCGGAAACGTCGTGGAAGCCGGTGCCCACAGCGCAAATACCTGCCGTGTGCTCCCCATGATTGTAGCTTATGCCAGTGTGACGAGCATTCTCCACTTCGGCAGCGATGTCTTTGACCGGCCGCGGTGCATCTGCTCCGAGGCTCGCCACTTCATGTTCAATCAGCGCAAGAGCGGTCTCAGGATCGAGCAGCGAAAGGCATGCCTTGCCGTTCGCAGTATTGGTGAGCGGAAAAATCTCGCCGACGGCCGAGACGGTTCGCAAGCGGTGCGTACCGGTGATCTGATCGATGAAAAGAACCTGATTGCCGCGCATCATCGAAAGATCGACCGTTTCCCCCGTCGCTTGCGACAACGCCACGATATGGCTGCGGGCAGCGGTGACGACATCGACGCGTCCGGCCTGCGCCAACGCCTGAAGACTGGGCCCGAGCCGGTAACCGCCTTCAGCGCTTGCCGGCACGACGAAATCTTCGTCGACCAGGGCATTGACGATGCGCTGCACGGTCGATCGCGGCAAGCCGACCTGCGTCGCGATCTGCGCCAGGCTCGGGCCCTTCCCGTCGCTTTTCAGGCAGCGCAGGATCGATGCCGCACGCGCAATGACCTGAATACCCGTTGCTCGGCCTTCATCTATGGTGTCGTCGGTCGTCGCCATCACTGAACGCTCCTGCCCTTTCTGGCATTCTTTCCCAGTCGCCAACCTCTGTCAATTTAATGTATCGTAATATGATACAGGCCAACCACAATTTTAAGTCCGCGCATTGACCGCAATATGATACATGTGTATCAAAATGCAGGACAGACTGCAGGAGCCGTCCTGAGAAGAAGATATTTGTCGCCATGGCACGGCGACTGGAGGAGAGTTTTGATGGTGAAGATTCGTGGGATCGAATTCGAAGGTAACCTTGAGAATTCGATGGGACTGGAATTCTACAATTTGAGCCATCGTTTCGGGTTCCAGAACCCAAACTGGCCTTACTTCCAAGACACCAAGATTGAACGCATTCACTACATGGCGAAGTCCGGCGTTTTGAGCCAGCGCATCACCACGACAATGCATGCGACGACGCATATCGATGCGCCGGCGCATGTCGTCCAGGGCACGCCCTTCATCGACGAAGTGCCGCTTCCGCATTTTTTCGGCACCGGCATCGTCGTGTCCCTGCCGAAAAAGAAATGGGAGCCGATCACCGCCGACGATCTCGAGAAGGCCTGCGGCCACGCCATCCGCAGGGGCGACGTGCTGATCATCAATACTGGATGGCACAAACAGTATGAGGATGGCGACTATTTTGCTTACTGCCCCGGCTTCGTGGCGTCCGCGGGCGAGTGGATGGTCGAGAAGGGTGTCAAGGTCGTCGGCCATGACACACAGGCCAACGACCATCCGCTGGCGACCGCCATCGGCCCTCAGCGGAACGGCCCGCTTCTGCCCCATCTGGAAAAGGAATATTTTGAGTGGTCAGGCGGTCGTGACTGGAAGGACGATTTCCCGGACTGGGAGCCGGTTCACAACATCCTGTTTAGGGGCGGGATTCTCGGGATCGAGAATGTCGGCGGCGATTTGGACGCCGTCACGGGCAAACGCTGCACCTTCGCGTTCTTCCCATGGAACTGGGATCGCGGTGATGGCTGCATCATTCGTTTGGTCGCCATGACGGATAGGACTGGCGAATATCGCATTGAGGCGGGCGCCAGCTTTTAGGCAACCGTGCACCCAGGGCGGTCAATAGAGACGTCGCCGTGCCGGCACGAAATCGGAATTCGAAAACCTAGGAAGTGAACGAATGCGCCCACGGCAACGCTCCCGGTCGCGTTGCCGGCAATAGCAGTGCATGTTGGGGCGCGTAGAGAGGGAAACCGCCATGGGACAAGAGAATAGGGTTGCCGTCATTGGGGCCGGCCTGATGGGCCACGGCATCGCACTGACCTTCGCGCGCGCAGGATTTGCGGTCGCTACCACCGACCCTGACGCCGAGGCCCTGAAGAACGTCAAATCGCGCATCTTCGACAGTCTGTCTCTACTCGGCGAGAGCGATGCAGGGATCGAAACTGCGCTGAGGCGCGTAACTGTTTGCCCGAACGTCGCCAAGACAGTCGAGGGGGCCAGCTTCGTTTTCGAAGCCGCTCCCGAAAAGCTTGCTCTCAAGCAGGCGCTGTTTGCGGAGATCGAAGCGTTTGCACCGGCGGATGCCATCTTCGCGTCCAACACCAGCGTCATTCCTATTACCGCCATCATGCACGATCTGCGTAGCAAGGACCGCGCTCTCGGGACCCATTGGTGGAACCCGCCGCACATCATTCCGCTGGTCGAAGTCATCCGGACTGCCGACACCGACGAGTCAGCGATGGACAAGATGATCGATTTCCTGAACCAAGCCGGCAAGACGCCGGTCCGAGTGGGAAAGGATGTCCCGGGGTTCATCGGAAACCGATTGCAGCAGGCTTTGTGGCGGGAAGCCATCAGCCTTATCGAGCGCGGCATATGCGACGCCGAAGCGGTCGATACCGTTGTGAAGGCAAGTTTCGGCCGGCGTCTCGCCGTCCTCGGCCCGCTTGAAAACGCCGACCTCGTCGGATGCGACCTCACGCTCGACATCCACAATACCGTTCTTGCCGATCTCGAGTGTCGGCCCGGCCCGTCGCCACTGCTTGAGGAGATGGTCAGGACAGGACGGCTGGGCATGAAGACAGGCCAAGGCTTCCGCACTTGGACAACTGCGGGGGCAAAGACCCTCAAGGAGAAGGTGGTCACTCATCTTCGCGCGCTTGAAGGCATCCTGACATGATCAGAGCCTGCAACGCGAAACGACATCAAGACCTGGCACGGATCGGCGTTTAACCCACTTTTTCACGGACGGCACGTCATGGCCAAGCGACCCAAGACCATCATCACCTGCGCCATTACCGGCGCGATCCACACGCCGACCATGTCGGATGCACTGCCCTATACTGTCGACAACATCGCCCAACAGGCAATCTCGGCGGCGGAAGCCGGCGCTTCCATTCTCCATTTGCATGCACGACGTCCGGAAAACGGCGGCGTCACTATCGATGCCGATGCCTTCGCGGCCTTTCTGCCGAGGATCAAGCAGGCGACGAACGCTGTCATTAACATCTCGACCGGCGGCAGCCTGAAGAACACGATTGAGGAGCGTATCGCGCCCGCGCTTCGCTTCTCGCCGGAAATGTGCAGCCTCAACATGGGCTCCATGAACTTCTCGTTCCACCCGCTGGCCAAGCGCTACGACACCTGGAAGTTCGACTGGGAGAAGGACTACGTTGCAAATTCCGATACATACATTTTCCGCAATACCTTCCGCGACATCGAGACTGTGGCGGGGAACCTTGCGCCATATGGCATCAAGTTTGAACACGAGTGCTATGACGTCGGGCACCTCTACAATCTGCGCTTCTGCATCGATATCGGACTGTTCAAGGCGCCGATCTTCATCCAGTTCATTTTCGGCATCTTGGGCGGCATTGGTCCGGAGGTCGACAATCTGGTCTTCATGAAGCGGACGGCCGACCGGCTGTTCGGCGACGATTATCGCTGGTCGGTTCTTGGAGCGGGCGGAGCGCAGATGAGCCTCGCAACCACTGGCAGCCAGATGGGCGGCAATGTTCGCGTAGGCCTCGAAGACAGCCTGTTCATCAGCCGCGGTAAGCTGGCGGCGTCCAATGCCGAACAGGTCGCGAAGATTCGCCGGGTCGTCGAGGATCTCGGTTGCGAGGTTGCAAGCCCGGAAGAAACCCGTGAGCTCCTGGGCCTGAAGGGGGTGGATCGCGTCGCCTTCTGAAGTCAAACGACGGGTCTGTGGCTAGGCACCGCAAAAACTGGAGTGCGCCCCTGAGGGTGGACAGATCGGCTTGAGGGATTGACCAGTCTTGTTGGGTTTTCGAAGAGAGAACCATGGCAAGGTATAGCACACACAGCATCGAGTTTAAGCGTCAGGTCGCGCAGGAATGTCTGTCGGGCGAGACGCTGCATGGATTGGCAAGCGCCGCGATATCCAGCGCCAGCTGATCCGCGTCTGGGTCCGCAAGTATGAGGAAGGCGCTCTTGATGAGGATGCGCAGGCGGCCGATCTCATCCAGGAACATGAGGCTCGCATCGCTGCGCTTGAACGGCTCGTTGGCAAACAGGCTCTGGAGCTGGAGTTCCTAAAGGGGGCTCTGAAAAGCGCACCGCTGCCGAGAAGCGGGACTACGTCCATTATCACCGGCCCCGTGGCGTCTCCGTCGCGCAGGGATGCCGGCTGATGGGCATTGCGCGTTCGACCTATTATGATCGCCCGGAGCGGCCGACTGACGACACGGCAATTGTCGAAGCCATGTTCGAAGTCTGCGATGTATTCGAAAGCTATGGCTACCGTCGCGTTGGCGCCGCCTTGCGGCAGCAGGGCCTTATCGTCAATCACAAGAAGATCCGGCGCTTGATGCGCGAGCACGATCTACAGCCGAAAATCAGGCGTCGGTTCATCGCCACGACTGATAGCGGTCACGGCTGGCCGATCTATCCTAACCTGGCCCGAGACTTTCTGCCGACCGGTCCGAACCAGCTTTGGGTCGGTGACATCACCTATGTGGCGCTGCCGACGCGCTTCATCTACGTCGCCATCATCCTCGATGCCTGGTCACGCCTCGCCGTCGGCTACGCCATCGGCCGGTCCATCGACGCACGCCTGACTACCGCGGCCTTGCAAGCCGCTATTGCCCACAGACAGCCGCCGCTTGGCTGCATTCACCACTCGGACCGCGGATCGCAATATGCGGCGGAGGCCTATCGACAAGTCCTGGCAGACGCCGATCTGCTCGGATCGATGGGTCGCAAAGGGAAGCCCTATGACAACGCCAAGGCCGAAAGCTTCATGAAAACACTCAAGGTCGAGGCCGTTTACCCGATGGCGTTCGAAACCTTCGAGGGCGTCACCGAGCATCTTTCTCACTTCATACAACAAGCAAAGGCTACATTCGGCGCTGGGATATCTCAGCCCGCAGCAGTGCGAGGATCAACATAACCGGCAGACCGGTCAAAACGCCGCCTAATAGATGTCCACCCTCAGGGGCGCACTCCGACTTGGGAGAGAATTCCACCGGCGGAAAGCCAGAAACCGCCGAACACGACATCGGCTGCTATCTTGGCTCGATCACAAACTCTACTCCGGCGCACTCCGTTGCAAGTGATAGCTGCAACTATTTTCCTCAGCGCTAGCAGAGATACCTCCGATCAATCTTTCGATAGCCGCAAATTAAAATACAGTTTCTTCTTGCTATCCTTTTTTGCGAGATAAGGATAATATATTGTTATTATGAACTTAGAGATTAATCTTTAGGCAAAATCTAAAGATATTGGCGTGAGTCGAGGCGACCATCTAAACCCGCCAATTGTCAATTCAATGCACGGCGAGATGCTGCATCAGGAGCGATTTCTGTCCTGCGAGCTCGCTGGCTATGCCCTGATAGACGACACGTCCGGTGTTCAGGAGAAGCGCCTCATCGGCAACCGCCAATGCGAACGAAACTTGCTGCTCGACAAGGACGATGGTCAGGCCACGCTCCTTCAGGTTCCGGATGATCCGGCCGACCTCCTGAACGATCTGCGGCGCGAGCCCCTCAGCGGGCTCATCCAGGAGCAATATCTTTGGATTGGTCATGAGCGCGCGACCGATCGCAAGCATCTGCTGCTCTCCTCCAGACAAAGCGCCGCCGGACTGCTTGCGACGCTCCTGCAATCGCGGGAACAGGCGAAATATATCCTCGATCACCCAGCCCTGTTCGCCTCCCCCCTGCTTTCCGCGCGCTGACACCAGAAGGTTTTCCTCGACACTCAGCGAGCGGAAAATTCGCCGTCCCTGGGGAACAATCCCGATGCCGGCGCGAGCTATGGCCTCGGGAGAGCGCGAGGATATCTTCACGCCATGCATAAGGATCGCTCCGCTGCTCGGTGACAGAAATCCTATTATGGTGCTGAGGCACGTGGTTTTTCCAGCTCCATTCCGGCCTAGCAATGCCAACAGCGAGCCGTCGCGTACGCTGAACGTAACGTCGCGCAGGACATGGCTGTCGCCGTAATGTGCGTTGACCCGTTCCAGTACAAGGGCGTCAGTCGACAAAGTAGATCTCCTTTGTCCGTGGGTGCGACACGACCTCCGATCGCGTTCCTTCGACCACGACTTCGCCAAAATTCAGGACCGTGATCGAGTCCGCGAAGTCGAGCGCGACATCCATGTCGTGTTCGATCATAACGATTGTCACCTCGCGGGGGATCGCGTTCAGCACACCGACAACGACCTGCCTTTCCTCGATTGACAATCCGGCGAGCGGCTCGTCCAGCAACAGCAGTCGTGGGCGCTGCGCGAGAGCCATGGCTAGTTCCAGACGGCGACGTTCGCCGTAGGATGTCTCGCTGGCGCGTCTCGATGCGACGTTCTCGAGGCCGACGCTCCTGACCACTTCCATCGCCTCCTCGCGGACCGCGCTCGCCTTACGCAGATCGGCGAACGGGTTCCACCGCAAGGGGAGCAGCCCGAGCAAGGCCAGCACTACATGATCGATGATCGTCTCGGACGGAAAGACATGGAGTATCTGGTAGGTGCGCGCCAGTCCCATATGGGCACGCTTCCTCTTGGCGATTGTCGTGATGTCCATGCCGTTCAGCGCTATCCGGCCCGCGGACGGCTTGAGATCTCCAGTGATGAGGTTGAAAAGCGTCGTCTTACCGGCGCCATTGGGCCCGATGACAAGTCGCCTTTCCCCCGGCGCCACGCTCATGGACACGCCTGCCGTGGCGGCGATTCCACCGAACGATTTTCGTAGATCCGTGGTCTGCAGAATTGAAGATGTCATTTCGGCACTGCGTTCGCCGCGCGATTCCGGCCGAAGCCGCGCCCTAGGCCGGGCACGATGCCTTCCGGCAGGAAAACGATGATCAGGATGAAGATGAACCCAAGGAAAGCGTGCCAGTGGCTGATGTAGTTGCTCACGATATCCTTGATGAACACGACGATGAACGAGCCCACTATCGGCCCGACAACCGTGCCGGCGCCTCCGGCGATCACCATGAGCAGGGCTTCCGCCGAACTGGAGATCGACAGCGCGTAGGGGTTGATGAACTGGTTGTGGTAGAAATACAGCAGCCCGGCCACGCCTGCCCAGAATGCCGACAGGACGAAGGCGCACCATTGGATGACGCCGACATTGAAGCCCAGGGCGGTCATGCGCCGTGGTTGATCGCGCGCGCCACGAAGGCTGGCGCCCATCGGCGATCTGCTGAAGGCCTGAAGGCAGACGAAGCACGCGACGAAGGCCAGCAGCACCAGGAAGTAGAAGGATCGCTGCTCCGCGAGGTCGATTCCAAGAAACATGTTCCTCCCTGATCCGGAAATCCCGTTTTCCCCATTGGTGACGGAAACCCATCGATAGGCGAGACCCCACACGATTTGACCCAAGGCCAAGGTGATCATGAGAAAGGTGAGGCCCGTCGCGCGCAGGGCCATGACGCCGAAAATCCCCGCGACTACGACCGTAATAGCGAGCGCGGCTAGGGCCGCGCTGAAATGACCTTGCGCATACGTCGTGGTCAGGATCGCGAAGCTGTACGCCGCAATGCCCAGATAGGACGCGTGGCACAGGGAGAAAAGCCCGCCCCAGCCCAGGATGACGTTCAGGCTAAGCGCCATGATCGAGCCGATAAGGAAGGTGATCGCGATATTCACCTGATATGTGGCCGTGAACACGAAAGGAACGGCGATCAGCAGAAAGAGCCCGATGAGACAACCTATCCTGAAGATCATGAAACCCTCCCGAACATGCCCTGAGGCCTAAGCAGAAGCACGACGATCATGGGAACGAACAGAAGGACGTAGGCCAGATCGGGTATCAGTGCCTGCGAGAAGACGTAAATGAAGCCAACGCCGTAGCTGCCTAGGAGAGCGCCCAGGAGGCTTCCGCTTCCACCGAGGATAACGATGATGAGCGCCAGCGGTAGCATTTCCATGTCTAGGCCGGGATAGATCGAAAGGATCGGCGCTGCCAGCAGGCCGCCAATGCCGGCCAGCGCCGCGCCCAGCACAAATACGAACGTGAAGATCAGCGAGCCGGGTACGCCGAGGCCTCTCGCCATTTCGAGGTCGTCGACACCTGCCCTTATGCGCGATCCCAGTCTGGTTCGCTCAATCGTGAACCAGAGGCCTATGGCGACGGCCAGGGCTATCGGGATCAGCACCACACGGTACAGCGGGAACGTTACGCTCGCGACCGTCACCGCTCCGCGCAGGCTGGAGGGCGCAGCCACGGACAACGGATTTCCCGACCAGATATAGAGGCATAGCTCAGAAATGATGAACGCGACGCCAAGCGTCGCCAGAACCTGCGCCATTTCCTGTCCGTTGAGACGCCGCAAGAGTAAGCGTTCGATAACGCCCCCCACAACGCCGACAGTGATGCCCGTAACCGCGCAGGCGAGCCAGAAGGGAACTCCCGCCTGTATCGCAGAGAGACCGACATAGGCGCCCAGCAGGAAGAAGGAGCCATGCGCCAAGTTCGGGATCTTCATGAGTCCGAAGATCAGCGCGAAGCCCGAAGCTGCAACGAAGAGCAGGCTTCCGAACGCAATGGAAGTCAGAGATTGTACGACCCAAAACATCGCATCAGACCTCGCGCTGTCGGTATTCCCGGCGACAACCGCGCGGGAACACCTTCCTCGGCACTATTTGCTGTTCGCCGGAATGATTGGCAGCAGCAGATAGGATGGCGTCTCCGGTCCCGAATGGACCGTCGTCGTCCTCCCGTAGATGCTCGGAGGCCGATCGGTTTCATCGGTGTGCAGCCATGGTCCCGACCCTCTGGAGACCCATGCCTCGTTCTTGGTCTTGGCGACGGGTCGCTCGAAATCCTGCCCCGAGATCATGAGCGAGAAGCGATAGCCTGCCGGCAGCGTGATGCAGGTCGGCCATATCTCGATATCCAGTTCGTAGATCACTCCCGGCTCAAGCGGTTGCCGTTCGTCATGAGAATGGTAGGGCCGGTAAGGCAGTGAGTGTTGAGGGTCGAGCTTACGGTGCGAAGCGCGCAGCCATCCCTGCCCGAGCGGCGTATGCGGGTCGAGAGCCCCCTGGTACTCGACTTCCTCGCCTTCGGGAGACCAGGCCTGAAACGTCAGAAACAGGTCGGCGTCCGTCGTCGACGAGGACACGTAAAGCTTTGCCGCCAGAGGCCCGGTGATTTCGAGCTCCTCTTCCAGGGGCGGCGACATCAGCGTAACCGTTTCCTTCATCGCCTCGAATGAAAACTGCCCCGGGGCAGTTTTCGCCGTTCGATCGAGCTCCTGCGAAGAGCAGTCCAGGAAAATCTTGGTCCACTCAGTGCGGGCTAGCGGCCACTCGTTTTCTTTCCTCAGCTCGGATTCTTCGGTAAAGGGGCGGCGGATGTGGAGCCAGACCGGCGGCTCCTTGTCCCAGCCATTGTCTTCGCCCTTCAGGAAGTGGTCGAGAAAATACTTCTGCAGCCACAGTCCGTATTCGAGGTAGAACCATTCCTCATGGCGCCCCGGATGTATTTCCAGCCATTTCTGCTTCGATGCCGCCTGGAGATATCCTTCGATATTGCCTCTCTGGTGGAGAGCGGCGCCGCCCCAGTTCGCGGCGCTCAGAACCGGCACCGTGATCTTGCTGAAGTCGGGCGTGCGATCACGGTAGTAGTCGTGCATGTATTCGTTTTCGCGAATCGCATCCCGAAGATCCTTGCGGTTAGCAAGCAACTCGGCTTCGCTTAGGGCTTCAGGGCCGGTCGCGCGCTCGTTGAGCCTTGGATCCATCGGCCCGTCGGGATTGCCGTGCTGCAACTTGATGACCTGGCGCGGATACCAGGCATCGAGAAACGCGTTGCTCATGATACCGCCATGGCGCGCCAACTCACGGTAGTGATCGTTGCAGCCCTCCCATGGCACGATGGCCGCGAGATGCTTCGGCTGAAGCGCCGCCGCCGACCACTGGTTGATGGCATAGTAGGAAACGCCGAGCAGCCCTACCTTGCCGTTGCTCCAGTACTGAGTGCCCGCCCAGTCAATGGCTAGCGCGTAGTCCTTGTTCTCGCGAGGCGACCAGAGATCGAGCATGCCGGGAGACCTGCCCGCGCCGCGGGAATCGACGCGAACATAGGCATAGCCATACTTCGACCAGACTTCTGGATCCGGCGTCTCCCACGCTTCAAAACTGCGCGTGGACCCTGGCAGCATGTCCGGATGTTTGTCAGCGAGCCACTTCCATTGCGGAGCGTAGCCTTCCTGGTAGGGGACGCCTTTGCCGTACGGCCCCAACGTCATGATAACAGGGACGGGTCCCTTCGTGCGCGGACGAAAGACATCCGCCCGCAATTCGAGCCCGTCGTTCATCCTAATCGGAACGTCGAGTTCAACAATCATGTCTGCAACTGCGCCAGCAGTCATCTGTCTCTCTCCCACAAGACGGCAACAGGTAGATTTCTGATCGTACAGGCGGCCTCGGAGATCCCGAGGCGCCTTCGATCCTAGGTAGTCGCAATAGTCTTGATGATGCAGTCCTCCCTATACGCGGATGATGCAATCCCGCCTGAACCGGGTCAAATACAATGATGCAGGTGTACCGCCATGTAGTACACAATCCGTTGAGCTGATTGCGCGTGTCTCACCCCATCCTCGATTCCGGATATCTCCCAGGGGGCGCAGCCCGCTGTCTAAGAAGCCGTGGTGCGCACGCCGTGCGCTGATTGGGACGTTCGGCATAACGACGGCAATGCCGAAACCTTGGAGACGCGAAACCCCGCCTCGTCGCGGTGACCTACATCCAAGCATGCAGGGGGAGATTGAGGGCGCGCTACCATCCTATGCGGCTGAAAGCGCGGTCAACGCAGGAAGTGAGGGCAGAGTCCGGGCAAGCTGGATACCGACCAGTTTTGGCCAACCGCCGGCTTTCATGCATCGCTGATCGCACTTGCCGAATGGACTCGGTTGCGCAACTCGAACTTCTGGGTCTTTCCGGTCGACGTCTTCGGCAGGGCTCCGAACACCACCGCCTTCGGCGTCTTGAAACCGGGCAGTTCCTGACGGCAGAACGCGATGATCTCGGCTTCCGTGACCTTAGCGTCGTCTTTCAGCTCAATGAAGGCGCAAGGGACTTCGCCCCATTTCTAGTCCAGCTTTGCGACCACGGCCGCGAACAGCACCGCGGGATGCTTGCAAAGCACGTCCTCCACCTCGACGGACGAGACGTTCTCCCCGCCGGAAATGATGATGTCCTTTGATCGATCCTTGATCATCACATAGCCATGGGCGTCGAGCACGCCGAGGCCGCCGGTGTGGAACCAGCCGCCGGCGAATGCTTCGCGTGTCACCGTCTCGTTCTTCAGGTAGCCCTTCATAACGACGTTGCCGCGGAACATCACCTCGCCGATGGTCTCGCCGTCGCGCGGTACCTCCGTCATCGTCGAGGGATCGAGCACCGTCAGGCCCTGCTGAAGATGATAGGCGACGCCCTGCCGCCGCTTGTGCCTAGCTCGCTCGGCGACTGGCAGGTCGTCCCAGCCCGGCTGCTCCGCGCAGACGGAGGCGGGGCCATAGACCTCGGTGAGGCCGTAAACATGGGTCAGTTTGATGGCGATCTCCTCGGCGCCCTCGATCATCGCCATTGTCGGAGACGCGCCCGCCACGAGACCTGCGATGGAGAGGGCCGTACCGCCGCGTAGCGCCGACGGCGCGTTAATCAGCATTGTGTAGACGATGGGCGCGACGCACATATGCGTCACCCCATGACGCGGTATCAGCTCGAGCGGCCAGTGTCGCGTATGGCTGATTCGGGTTCAGCAGTCCGCTGGAGCCGAACGCCACATGCGTCTGCGCGGCCGGCCCACCGTAAGGAGACCTTGGTGAGCCCTTTCCGACCCGGCCGCCATGCCGGTATCATAGTCGCGTCGGAACGCCGTCGCTTTATGCGCGAGAGGCGGGGCTGGGTATCGGCGCGACGAAGACATGCGCCCGGTTGGAAATCTCTAGTCGGCCGGAAGATCAGCGCGAGGCCGGATGTAAAAGGCTTTCTCAAAACGCTATGCATTCAGAGACCGACCGACCGACCAACGTGACGGCTGGCCTCGCGCTGCCAGCCGTCCTACTGGCCGTCGCGCGTATAGATCTTCGCTTTCAGGAACTCCTGCGGGTCATACGTCCAGAACTGCGAGACATTTGGGATGGTCGCGATCTCCTCGCTCTGGAGCCGGCCGTCCTTCCGAACGACCTTCCGTATATAAACGTTGGTGATCGGGTTACCGTAGTCGTCGAGCTTCCATGGGCCGCGAGGATCGTTGGGAATTTCCACCGAACGAAGCGCCTTGATGAACGCGTCCTTGTCCTTGGTCTGCCCATTCAGCGTCTTCAGTGCGGCCTCGAGCGCGAGCCCCGCAGAATATGCTTGGATCGCGTAGATGCCGGGGTCGACCCCTTCGGTGGCAGCCTTCACGCTGGATACGAAGTCGCGGTTCTCGTGGCTGTCATGCGCCGCGCTATACCAGCCGGCGGAGATCACCCCCACCGCGTTGTCGCCAACGTCCTGCAGAAAACTTTCGTCCACAGTGATCGCCCCCGTCAGCAACGGCATCTTGTCCTTCATACCGTACTCTGCGTACTGGCGCAGGAACTTCAGGGCGTTCGCCCCGGTGAACAGGGCGACGACTGCGTCCGCGTCCCCGTCTATGGAAGCGATCGCGCCCGCATAGTCTGCCGAACCGAGTGGAGCCCAGATCTTCTGTATGACCGCGCCGCCCGCTTCCTTGAAGGTCCGTGTGAACCCTCCGAAGAATTCGTGCTGGTATGCGGTATCGTCGCCGATCGTCACGATCTTCCGATAGCCTAGCGTCTTGTACGCATATTCTCCGAAGGGATGGGCGACCTGCGCGGAGGAACTGGACACGCGCACGAACCAGGGATTTATCTTCCGCTGTGTGAGGTCCTCGCCGCCGGCTCCCGCAAGGCTCGGAACCTTGGCCTGCCGAATCAAACCCTCGATCGCCAGCGCCTCGAAGGCGAACGCCGCGCCAATGATAACCTCGACGCCGTCGCGCTCGATGAGTTCCTGTGTCTTCGTCCTCGCGACCGCGGGATTCCCGGTGGTATCCGCTACGAAGAGCTGGACCTCGCGTCCTTCGATGATGTTCTTGCGCTGTTCCAGGAAGACTTTGAAGCCGGCTTCGGTTTGGGCTCCGGTACCCGCCAGCGGCCCGCTCCTGACGGTGAGCAGTCCGACCTTCAGCGGTTCCTGTGCGCTGGCGTTCATTGCTGGCGCGAGCATGAGCACGGCTGCGGTGACCCCGCCGATGAGCAGATTGCGACGACTTTGAAATATCATGGCTTTTCCTTCCCAGATTGATTTGTGCGTTGACGAGCAGCGGAAGCGACCGCTTCGACCATCAGGGCGCGCTCGGTCGCTATCCTTACGGATCAGACTTGCGCCTCTGACTGTTCTGCAGCCTGCAGCAGGGGACAGGGCGGAGTTCCGGAATAGGCTGTGTTCATCTGTACCCTCCTCCCTCAAGACGCCCGTATTTTATGTTTTTGCTGATCTGCGGCGGTCTCGGTTTTCCGAGGTCTGGCCTTCGATCTTGGGCGGGTCTTGCTTGCATGCCGACGATGCGCTCCTCCCTCCGAGACGGTCAAACCAAATGATGCAGGTGTATCGCCATGTAATACACAATCGGCATCTGGCCATCGGCGCGCATCGCCGAGAAACTTGGCGATCGGCAGCCTTGCGAAGCTCGCGGCATGACCGCGAGCCTCCTAGTCTAGAAGGCCACCGTGTAGCCCGCCTCGCAGCCTCAGGATCTCGCGCGCCTCCGCAGGCGTTGCGATTTCGAGGCCGAGACTTTCGATGATGTCCCGTATCTTGGTGACCTGCTCGGCATTGCTTGTGGCGAGCTTCCCCCGGCTGATGAAGAGGCTGTCCTCGAGCCCCACGCGGACGTGACCGCCCATCATTGCGGCGGTCATGGCGAAGTTCATCTGACTCGCTCCGGCGGCAAGCACCGACCACCGGTAGTCGCTGCCGAAAAGCCGATCGGCAGTCCGCTTCATGAAAATGAGATTGTCGATCTCCGCGCCGATTCCGCCCAGAATGCCAAAGATGATTGGATAAACACGGGCGGCTTGAACATGCCCGAGCTCAGGCAGAACTTCAGATTGTAAAGGTGACCGACATTAGCACTCATGCTCGAACCTGACATGATGCTCTTCCCCGAGCTCTCGTGCCACATACGCGATGTCGCGAAACGTATTTCGGAAGATATAAGAGTCCGAGTTGCGGATGTAGGCCTCTTCCCAGTCGAACCGCCAATCCTGATAGCGGTCCGCCAGCGGATGCATGGAGAAGGTCATGCTTCCCATGTTGAGTGAGCACATTTCGGGCACGGTATGCTTCGCCGGGGCGATCCGCTCTGGAATGGTGTTCGTCAGGCTGCCGCCGGTGGAGAGATTGATTACTGCATCCGTGGATTGGTTGATGGTCGGCAGGAAGTCCATGAAATGGGCCGGGTCGATCGAGACCGAGCCGTCGACGGGGTTTGCGGGCATGGAGATGCAGTATCGCCGCGCCTGCTTCCGCCGCATCGATTGCCTGCCGCGCTATGTCCTCGGGACGATACGGCAGCGCCTTCGATATGGTCGGCGTATGGATCGCGCCGGTTACGGCACAGGTGATGATGACTTTTCCGTTCGCGTTCATGTAGCGTCCCGTTCGGCTTCGACTTCGGCTGCCTTGCGTCGCTGACCGAGCAGATGGGTCGTAAGGCGTTGCCTCAGCGCCTGCTGGTCCTCCGCCGGCCAGATCCGGAAGCCCCCCGGATTTCATGCCAAGTCGCCCCTTGGCCACGAGGGAACGGAGATATGGCGACGGCCCCCGGCTCGACGCAGATCGCCAGCAGCACGGTCTCGTGGATCGCAAGCGTGAGATCTGTGCCCACGAGATCGCGTTCTCGAGCGGGCCGAGAACGGGAAGGCGCATGCCGAAACTGGCCTTGACGACCGTATCGACCGTTTCGGCATCGCAGATGCCCTGTTCCACGATCGAGATGGCTTCGCGCCAGAGCGCGTGCTGGAGCCGGTTGCCCACGAAGCCCGGCACGTCCTTTCTCACATAGACGGGCGTCTTGCCGACCTTTCGTAACAGCGCGATCATCGCCGCGAGCCTGGCGGGGTCGGTCCATTCCGTCCCGATCACCTCGACGAGCGCGACCAGGAGGGGCGGGTTCCACCAATGCGTTCCGATCGCCCGATGGCGGCGTGCAAGCCCGGACATGATCTTCGTGATCGGAATGACTGAGGTGCTGCTCGCGAAAATGGCGTCTGGCGGCGCGTGGCGCTCGGCCTCGGCGAAAAGTTCACGCTTCACTCAAGGCGCTCGACGGCCGCCTCGATCACGAAGTCCGCGTCGCGCACCGCCTCGGCCAGCGCACCGACAGGACGGACCCGTTCGAGAGATGCGGTATCGCCTCCCAGCGAAACGAGGTTCACCTCGATGCGCTCGTGCAGGGTAGCCAGGCTGTCGGCCGCGGGATCGTAGACGCGACCGGATGGCCGGCGGCTGCGAACACCTGGGCGATGCCGTGCCCCATAAGGCCGGCGCCCAGGACGGCGATCTTTGGCGCGTCCATCTATATCCTCCCTTGCCGCCCGACTTCCGGGAACCATTCAGGCCGGTTTGGCGGCCTCCTCCGGCGTGACGGACCGCCTTGCCCTAAAAGCCTGGCCGGCTTCGATCCGGTAGGTCTGGCGCTTGTCGATCATAGCCACCAGGCGGATGATGCAGCCGTCACCGCGATCCCAGTTCCACGGGAAGAACGCGAAGGTGACGCGCTTTCCCGTCACGGCGTCCAGGTCGCCGCCGACATTCTCGATGCCGAGTATTCCCTTGCTGAAGAGCTTGCGATGGACGGGCTCCCACTCGGGATGATCCTCCTTCCAGTCGCGTCCTCCGGACCAGATCCGGTATTCGTCCGCCAAGTGCGGATGCAGCGGGCCGTTGCGGTGAGGTCCTATGGGCGGTGGCGAGCGGGTGGTCATTTGCCTGCGTATCGTGACCGACGACTTTCACCTTCTTTTCGATGAACCAGTCCGCCGCCGAGGAGACAAAGCCGGGCGCGTAGCAAAAATAGTCTTCGTTGTCGTCGTACAGCTTGTGCCAGCCGGTATTGACGATGACAACGTTCCCAGACCGAACATGCTTGCCCGCGGCCTTTTCAAGATCGTCATAGGTGATCGGTTCCCACGTCTCTTTCGGAATGGAAACAACGATCCCGGTGCCGAAGAAATGCGGCAGCGGAACTTCGTTGATGAAGGGCGTGCCCTGAACGACATGGGCCGGGGCGTCGATATGCGTCGTGTTGGGCATACTCGTAGTGATCATCTGCGAGAGCACGCCGGATTTCGCCATGTAGTGAATGCGCTCGATCTTCACGTCCGGAAAGTAGGGCCAGTTTGGCGACTGATAGCCGAAACGGTGCGAAAGATTGTAAAATTCCAGCCCCATTTCGTTTTCGGTATTGGATTGAAATTCGATGCCGCGAATTTTGATCATCATACGTCTTTCGTTGTTTCCGCCCTGCATGGCTAACTCTGGTATTGAATAGCAGTCAATTATTCTGATACGGATGTATCGCATAACGGTACATTTCGTAGGGGCTTCGCATGGCGAAACATTCTTCTGGTGCGCAAACACGGGAGCCTGCGCCGGTAGCCGTCTCGGCAGGTAGCGGTGCCAGGCGCGGCAGCATCCAGGTCATCGCTCGCGCGGCTTCGATACTGCGAGCCCTCAAGCACACCAGCAACGGGATGAGTCTCGGCCAGATCGCAACTCATGTTCACCTTCCGCGCTCGACGGTCCAACGCATCGTAGATTCCCTGTTGGAGGAAGGTCTCGTGATGTCGGCCGGGCCGGTCGGCGGCTTTCGATTAGGTCCCGAGATCCAGTCGCTTGCCCGTTTCGGGAAGATCGACGTCGTCGAGGCGGTTCGACCGCTAATCGTCGCGCTGTCTCAACAGACCGGAGAGACCGTCGATCTCTCCGTCCTGCGCAGCAGGCAGATGCTGTTTCTCGATCAAATCTCCGGTACGCATCGGCTCCGGGCGGTCTCCGCGATTGGCGACGTCTTTCCACTTACGGTCAGCTCAAACGGAAAGTCCTGTCTCGCCCTTCTAGACGACGAGGCGGCAGAGACGCTGATCAGGGCGGAACTTGCCGATACGAAAGGCAAAACCGGGTCAAGAACCGTGAGCGACGTTCTGGCGGAACTCGCCGAAATAAGACGGACGGGTATCGCGTTCAACCTCGATGAGCACACAATTGGCATCAGCGCTGTCGGTATAGGCTTCATCGACACTGCGGGCGCGCGCTACTCGATTTCTGTACCCATCCCCTCGGCGCGATTTTCCAGCGCGAAGGCAGGTGTGATCGCGCGGCTGCTGCGGATCCGCGCGGAATTGGGGTTGCGCCCTCATGAAGAGGCGTCACATGAGCGACCGTTTTTTGGAGATCGACTGGCGCATTGTGATGGCTGAAAATGAGCCGTGAAGCGGTCGTACACAATGCAACTTTCCTCGAGAGCCGACCAGCAACAATGCCGTTTAAATTACCCGAGCTCGTGGATCGCGACGTTGGGAATGACCGCCTTGGCGATGTCACATAGGTGCTGGTGATGGGTAAGATAGATCACCTGGCCTACACTGGCCATCTCGCCGAACAGGCGGAAAACTTCCTCCGACCGGAGATGGTCGAAGGTCTCCATGATGTCGTCGGCGATAAAGGGGACAGAGGGCCTGAGATTGGCAAACTCGTAATATCCGGCGAGCCGCAGAGCCAGGTAGAGTTGGAAACGCGCGCCTTTCGACAAAGCGTCCGCGACCTTTGACTGGCCATCCCGCTGTGTCGCGATGAGGACCTCGCCGCCCTTTACTGGATGGGTCGTCAAGCCTGTGTACTGCCCTCGCGTGATCAGTGCGAAGGCGTCGGAAGCCTCCCTCATCATTCCAGAGCGGTGACGTTCGCGGTAGACCCGGAGCGCGGTCGACGCCGACATCACCCCGAGCTTCAATTCGATGTAGCTGACGGCTTTCTCCTCGATTTCGAGAAGGGCGGTGCGACGATCAGCATCGATCCGGGCAGCTGCGCTGTCGCCGCCGATCGCATCGAGCTTGTCGGTCGCCCGGGTTCGTCGGATGAGCTGCTGTTGCAGTGAGTCATCGAGGTCGGCGAGACGCCGCTCGAGTTCGGCCTTTTCAATTGCGAGCCCATCGAGATCGAGGCCCTCCAGCAATGACTGCGCCTGGACGAAGTCGTCGACGGCGAGCTCGCTCGTGAGTCGTTCTTGAAGCTCGGCCCCGGCACTCTGCAGGCGGTCTCGCTCGCGCAGCTGTTCATCGCGCTCCCCCACCTCCGGCAGAGTTTTCACCCCAAAGGCATCGAGCACTTCCTGCTTGGTCGCCTCGTGTGCCGCGACCTCAGCGTTCAATGCCTCTCGAACATCCTGCAACTCTTGAACATCAAGTAGCAGGTTACGCAGCGCGCAAATGAGTTGGTCGACGCCCATCTGACAACAGCAGTCGTCGAGCGTTTTGATGCCGAAAGGGCCCGCTTCGACATCATGCACCTCAAAGTAGGCCTTGCACGCAAGAGCAATCAGACGAAGGCGGAATTCGAGGTCGATCCCAAGACAAAACTTACGAAGGTCACCTCGGAGATCCTAAGTGAAGGCGAGCAGCGTGCCTTGGCCCTTGCCGGGTTCCTGACCGAAGTCGCGTTGACCGACGGCTCAGGACCGATCGTGATTGATGCCCCTGTTTCGTCACTCGATCGTGATCGAAGCGCCAAGGTTGCTCAGCGGATTGCGGAGGAGGCATCCAAGCGACAGGTGATCGTGTTCACGCACGACATTGTCTTTTTCAACGAGCTCTGTAGTGCGGCAGATCAAGTGGGCATCGAACCCGTTACGGTCGCGTTGTTCAGCGACAAGTCTGCCGCGGGCAAGGTGGATACGGCGGGGATGCCCTGGAAGGGCCAGAATGTCGCCAAACGCATCGGCCGACTTAAAAATGACGCAGCACCCTTGGCAAAGCTCCATACGGTTAGCCCGGCGGACTACGAGTATCAGGTGAAGAACCTCTATGGCCGATTGCGCGACACCTACGAGCGCGTTGTCGAGGAAGTGGTCTTCCGGGACATAATCCGGCGGGGAACGGACGTCATCCAGACCCAGTTATTGCGCTATGTTCGACTCCAGACGCGCTGGCAATTCGATTCCATGAGGGCATGACGCGCGCGAACACCCACAGCCATGACAACCCGGCGGCCGACACGGTATCCGTTCCCCTTCCCCATGAGTTCGCCGAGCATATTTCTGAACTTGAGGCCCTGATTGCCGATCTCAAGACTGAGAGCGAAGCTGCAGAGGCTGATCGGCCGCAGATGAAACCCAAGAGGTGATGCTCTGCGGTTGCTTGAAACTGGAATGGTAATTTAATAGGCGATGGGGGTGTTGGCGGCTTAATACAAAATGCAGGCCGACGGAATGATTGGCGGCAAGCGCTTCCCGCCACAGCAGTGCCGCGACGAGGAGCGGCCGAGCCAGAAAACGATGCTTCAGCATTTTCATGTCCGAGCAGGCTTCGATCAGGATCGCTGCGCGCAGCACGATCAACAGATCTCAAGGCGACGGTGGCGTGGACGATAGGCGCAAAGTCGGAGCCTGCTGAATCCATGTCTGAGATACGCATACAAACTTCGGACAGCGACTACACCAAGAGGCCTGCCGCGAGTGCCCCGCAATCCGTCTATTGAGCCGCGAATATCCGCGAGGCCATTGCCTGTCGCGTCGGCGGCGGGCAGTCATCCGTCGGCCGCGACTCCGCCATATTCTTCGCTATCGGCAAAATCCGGCAGCTGGCGCAGCGTGTGGAGCCCGAACTGCGACAGGAAGTTTTTGGTCGTCACATAGGTGTAAGGCGCGCCCGGTTGCGGGCTGCGCGGCCCCGAGGCGATCAGGTCCTGCGCGCGCAGCACGCCAATCAGATCGCGCGACACCTCCTTGCCGAAGAAGGAAGACAGCTCGCCACGGGTGATCGGCTGGAAATAGGCAATACACATCAAGACGAGCGCCTCCGACTGCGACAATTCTTTCGACCCCTGCCCCGCGGGGCTGCCGAATGCGGCTTGGATGATGTCTCCAAAGGCCTTTTTGGTCCGGTGCTGCCAGCCGCCAGCGACCGCGACCAGCTCGTAGGGGCGGCCGGCGAGCTCGGCGCGAATGTCGTCGATGACCAGGTCGAGATTGCAGCCTTTGCCGACGACGCGCGCCAGCACCTCGCGCGACACCGGTTCGCTGGCCGCAAAGATCACCGCCTCGACACGGCCCATCCATTCGCGCCAGCGCAGTTCTTGCGGCAGGTGCTCGAGCTCGGTGTCGAGCAGCGCCGGCTGCTCGTTCGGCTTGCGGCGGACAGAGGCTTCGCTCATCGCTACAGCCCAAACAGCCGGAAGCTGGTGCGGCCGGAAAGCTCGCGCACGGCATCGAGTTGCTGGAGGCGCTCGAACAGGCGTCGCACCGCGAAGCGCGACAGATTCTTCGTCGTCAGCGAGCCTGAAACGGCGTCTTCGCTGAGCAGCAGAAAGATTACGTCGCCGGCGCCTTTGGCGCGCAGCTTTGGCGTCACTGCCAGAAGTTTTTCGGCATGGCGCGACAGCTCGGCGGCCAGCCGACAGGCATCGGCCGCGGCCTGCGCCAAGGCGATGCAGACCGCGCGCTCAAAGCTTTTTTCCCCGGGTCGGATGCGCTTGCCGCGGGCCTCGCCGCGAAAAGCCGGACCAAAGGCCTGCGCCATCATGAGGGGCAGCGGCCGCGGCCAGCGCAGGCTTTGCGCCAGCACCAGGTCGGCGAGCCACCAGGCAAACAGCTCGGCATCGGGGCGCATGGCTACGACGTGAGCGGCGATCGAAGCCGCGGCGAACGGCGCTGGCCGCTGGGATGCAGCGAGCTTTTCGATTTCCGTGCAGAGGTCATCGAGAGCCGCGCCGTCCCAATGGAGGCCAAGCTGGTCGACGATCTTTTCGAGCCGGTCAGGGCTGGCAATGGGCGGCTGCACGGCCAACTGCCGCCAGGCGCCAAAGATGGCGCCGGCGGGCCCTGGATCGGCGCCGGCCGGGCGCAGGTGCCAGGCATCGCGCAAGGCGGCCGCGTCTTCGGCGCGGCCGGCGAGCCGCATGCTGGCGGCGGCGCAGTTGAGTGCCAGTCGCTGGCACCAGACGCCGGCCCAGCTCGGTTGCGCGCGAGCGAGCGTGTCGAGGGCACCCAAGGCGGCGCCGGCCCGGAAGGCGGCGTCACCGTCGCTCGGCGTGCCAGCGCTTGCGCGCGCCCAAGGCGGAACGGCGGACGGCGCGAAGGCGCTGGTGGTAGCTGGATCGAGGCGAATCATTCTTTTTGAGGCTAGAACGGCGGTGCGCTTTACGCCATTAATTTCGACCCAAAACGCACAGCCTGTCGGCACAGAAAAACGAGTGATAATGTTGCATTATCGTTCGTTTTCGTCTTTATAGGAGAAATGGCCGTTTTCGTCGAGCAGAAGCCCAAAAATCACATTCAGCGAGCCTCCGGAGCGTCCCACAGCACGGGCGCTGGAGATAACATTCCGGACGCGCGGGTGTCGACCGAACTGCCAAACCTGTCAGAGATGCCCGCTCGCCTTCAGCGCCGCGGCAAAGGTGGCCAACGGCGCCACCAGCGTCAGCGGGCGATCCATGAGCGGTTCCGCGCCATAGCCCGCGTACCAGCGCGCGACGCGGTCGTTCTTGGCATCGATGATCATCAGCACGCCGCCGATCTCCTGCGTCACCCGGATGCAGCGCAGCGCGGCGAGGAGGAGGAGTTGGCCTCCAAGTCTCCTGCCCGCCACAGATCTGTCCACGGCCAGACGCGCCAGCAGAAAGCCCGGCTCCTTGTGCCGTGCAAGGCCCTTTGTCATCGATGGCGGGACAGTGTCGTACTTGATCGATGCCGGCGCCAGACTATAGAAACCGAGAATCCGGTCCGCCTGTGCGTCGGGAACCGCACAAAAGGTCTTGGCCGCGCCCTGCTCGTGTCCCTGCCGCGCAAATCGCTGCAGAAAAATGCTCAGTTCGGCGTCGCCGCAATCAAACCCTTTGCGGTTATGGGATGTGGCGATCGCCTCCTCGTGCCACGCCGGCAGCGTCATAAGGTCTTGGGCAACGCTTCCGCCGCAGCTCTCAGCTTGGCGTTCGGCTTCGGCGGATTGTCCACAAGTTTTAGGATGCGGGCGAAATCGCGCTCAGACGCCCTGATAGCGGCGGCGTCGGCAATGACGCTCTCGGCCTCGCGCAGGGCCGATTGCGTCACAAAACTGGTCAGATCGGTGTGGCGCAGCGCCGCGGCGCGCATGAGGCGTGCCTTCACCTCGGGCTTGACCCGGATGCTCATCCGACCGGTATTATCGAGGGCTGTGCGGGCCATGAGTTTGATCCGAAACTGTCTGCCTCTCATGGATACACGTGCCGGACCAGTTTTTCAACCCAATGCGCATTGAATGCGTACAACGGCGGTACGTTATCATGAACCCTGACGAGAACGATCTCCCGGACATCGTCGACGTCGTGATGGAGATGGGACGGCACACCGCGGTTGCCGAAAAAGCTCCCTCCCCTCCCCTGCCGGCGACAGCAAATGACGCGCAACGCCTGCCCGGTCACCTGGAAGCGCTCGCCGACAAGGCCCGTGGCTATGTCGAGGCGGCGAGTTCGGCCAACACGCGGCGTGCTTACGCGGCCGACTGGAAGCATTTTGCCGGCTGGTGCCGGCGCCAAGGTCTTGAGATGTTCCCGCCTGACCCACAAACCGTCGGCCTCTACATCACCGCCTGTGCTTCCGGCTCGGCGGCCGGCGACAAGAAGCCGAACTCGGTATCCACGATCGAGCGCCGCCTCTCTTCGCTGACCTGGAATTATTCCCAGCGCGGCCAGTCGCTCGACAGAAAAGACCGCCACATCGCGACAGTCATCGCCGGCATCCGCAACAAACACGCCGCCCCGCCCCGCCAGAAGGCAGCGGTGTTGCCCGAGGATCTGATCGCCATGCTGGAAACGCTCGACCGTGGCAGCCTGCGAGGCTTGCGCGATCGCGCGATGTTGCTGCTCGGCTTTGCTGGCGGCCTGCGTCGCTCTGAGGTCGTCGGCCTCGACGTCGGCCGCGACCAGACCGAGGATTCGTCCGGCTGGATCGAATTTTTTCCCGACAAGGGCCTGCTCGTTACGCTCAGAGGAAAAACTGGTTGGCGCGAGGTCGAAGTCGGGCGCGGTTCGTCCGATACGACCTGCCCGGTCGTCGCGCTGGAGACCTGGCTCAAGCTCGCGCGGATCGCGCACGGCCCCCTTTTTCGCCGGGTGACAGGGCAAGGCAAGGCCGTTGGTTCAGAGCGGCTCAATGACCAGGAGGTCGCGCGCCTCGTCAAGCGCACCGCGCTGGCCGCCGGCGTGCGCGGAGATCTGCCGGAAGGCGAACGTAGGAAGCTGTTCGCCGGACATTCATTGCAGTCTGGCCTCGCCTCGTCGGCCGAAGTCGATGAGCGCTATGTGCAGAAGCAGCTCGGTCATGCCTCGGCGGAAATGACCCGGAGATACCAGCGCCGCCGCGATCGGTTTCGCGTCAATCTTACAAAGGCGTCCGGGCTGTAGGAGCCTCCCCTCCCCGCTCGATCGTCGGGGAGGCGCTCAGGTTTTCTTGGGCGACGACAACACCTCATGAGCACAACCAGCGCTCCGTCCAGACAATCGGGCGCCGACGCTTCGTAGTCAGGCAAGATCATCAGCTGCGCGATTGCGCGGTCGACAAATTCGGGATTGAGTCTTTCCAGCCGCTCCCTGGTCCCGGAAACCTGCTCCGGCAACGCGCGCAGAGCGTCGACAACGGGCTCCAACTGGGTCCGGGCCGCAGCAGCGATATCGAAAGTGTCGCGCGGCTTGGCTTCCGATCCTCGGTAATAGACCTTCCTTGCGATGATCTAGGGAATCGTCTCGAGCTGCGCAGCCCTGACCTCCACTTCATTTCGAAGGGCGTCTGCTTCAAAGCTCTGGCCACGATGAAATCAATCTCCCCGACGTTCTCGAAGGCGAATTTCTGAAAGCGACGTCCATCACCCTGAAAGTCCGATGGCGCCAGATCAAAACGCAGGTTGCTTGGACGGATCGACAAAGCCGAGCAGTGGGGGTCGTCCAGGAAATGTCGATGTCATGGCTTTCACGATGACCGATCTAGGTCATCTCGCCGTGCCACCACCAAACGACCATTCGATGTCCTAGCCGCCGGCATTCTCTCGAAGCTGGTCAATCATGTCGACAGCGATATGAAAAAGCCGCTGCCATTCGGAAGGGCGCCGGCCATCCAGTCCGGCCATCACGCAGCGAGGGGATAGCTCTCGCCAGACCAGGCAGAGAACGCAGCAGCAACGGCCTTCGGGTCGGGGACCGGGATGTGATGCGCAACGGCGAACTCGACCTGCAGCGCGGGGGAAACCTCACCGAAAAAGGAGCTGACATGTCCGGGGTGCTGTTTGGCCAAGTCGAGATCCGCAAGGCAATGCGCAAGCGCCGCGTCGTCCAGTTGCACGCTGTAGGGCCCGTTCCTCGATGATGGCCTCACCGTCAATGGACTTTGCCGCCACCCAACTTAGGCCTCCCGCGAAAGGCTTGTCGTTGGCAGGACCTGTCTAAGCCCTCCGGCGAGGACTCGGTTGCAAATGTTCTGTATGGGAATCGTATTCAACGGAAACGGTCACTCCTTTTGAAATCATTGCGGAAAAACGGAATTTAGACTGCCGACTATTTTTCCGCCCGCCGGGGGCTGCCGCAATCGACGCGGTGTCAAGACCCGAGATCCATCGTCGGCCAATGTGGATCCCCTTCGCTTCAGGGGCGCGTAGCCGATCTTGGACTCCAAGCAGCATTCTATCCGGCTAAGAACACCACGTCCGACTGATCAGCTTTCCGTTGAGTTTACGCCATATCAAGGGTCTGCTTGTCGATCTCCGGACGTAATGGGTCGCCAAATCCTATCCGAAAGTTTACGCGATCCGTAGTCAGGTTTGCGCCGCTCCCGGCAAAGGCCCGACGAAAAAATGCTAGTTATCCTTGGCCGATCAAATGCACGATATACTATCCGACGCGCCTCCAAGGGCGAAATCTCCGTCGAGAATTCCGTTAATGTTCTGTTAACCTTAAACTTCTTGTGAGAGAAGCAGAATCAGGCATAATGACGGCAATCGGCCAGTTTTGCGCCAAATGCCGTCATTTGAGGTCTCGACGAGATGAATGCACCCGTCTCTGCCGTCAACAAGCAGCGATTTGACGACACCATTTCGGCCCAAGGCCGCGAAATCAGCCGCAAGCTGAACCTCCTTCGGCTGGAGACATTTCCTCCGAACGCCACGAAGACGCTGCGCGACTTCTCGCTCGGAGAAGCGGCATATTTCCTCGGAGTATCCACCAGCAATCTGAAGAAGCTGCACCTAGAAGGCAAGGCTGTCCCGCCAACGGTCCATTCAGGCGGGCGGAGAACATATTCGGCCGAGCAACTCTTGCAACTCCGCCACTGGCTGGATCGCCACGGCCGTTCCGAGAGTAAAAATTATGTTCCCCATCGCCGACTTGGTGACAAGCTGCAGGTAATCGCTGTCGTCAATTTCAAGGGCGGCTCCGGAAAGACAACAACGGCGGCACACCTTGGCCAGCACCTTGCGCTCACCGGACACCGTGTTCTTGCGATCGATCTCGATCCCCAGGCTTCTCTTTCCGCTCTCCATGGCGTTCAGCCTGAGCTCGACCGATATCCTTCAATCTACGAGGCGATCCGGTATGACGACGAGCGCAAGCCTGTTGCGAGCGTGATCCGGAAGACGAACTTCCCGGATCTCGATCTTATTCCCGCTTCCCTAGAGTTGCAGGAATACGAGTACGACACTCCGCTGGCGATGCAAAACAAGGCTTCGTTGGATGGGAAGACCTTCTGGAACCGCATCGAAAACGCCCTGCACGAAGTCGACAGCAACTACGATGTCGTCGTTATCGACTGCCCTCCTCAACTTGGCTACCTGACGCTCACAGCGCTGGCGGCCGCCACCTCGGTTCTCATCACGGTTCACCCGCAGATGCTCGACCTAATGTCCATGTCACAATTTCTGCTGATGTTGGGTGACCTACTGAAAACGGTGAACCGTGCAGGTGGCGAGGTCGACCTGGATTGGTTCCGTTACCTTGTTACTCGCTACGAGCCGACGGACATCCCGCAGGCTCAGATGGTTGGTTTCATGCAATCGATCCTTGCGTCGCAGATGCTCCAAAACCAGATGCTGAAATCTACTGCGATCTCTGACGCGGGTTTGACGAAGCAGACTCTCTATGAGGTTGAGCGCTCCAGCATGACCAGGTCGACATACGACCGTGCCATGGAATCCATGGAGGCTGTGAATACGGAAATCCGAAACCTGATCCACACAGCATGGGGCAGGCGGCCGAAAATAGACGGCAGTCTAAATCCCGTTTTTCCTCTGTGATTTCAAAGAGACGGATGCATCCGCAGGAACCTAGATGGCCAGAAAGAACATCTTCAATCGAATTCTCGCCGAGGACGACGGAACAGACGTCGCGGCTGAGGAGCGTTTCGCTGCGATGCCCAAATTTGGTGCGGCGAAATCCATTTCCTCGTCGATTGACGAGCTAACAAAACAAGCGGCCCTGTTGGCAGACGGCGAGGCCATCATCGAGATTGATCCTGCTGTCGTTGACGTTTCCTTCGTCTCTGACCGGATGATGGTTGACGACGAGCAGTATTCGGAACTCGTGGAGGCGATCCGGGCACGCGGACAGGACACTCCGATCCTCGTCCGCCCCCATCCTAAGGCTGAAGGCCGATACATGGTGGTGTTTGGGCATCGTCGTCTGCGTGCAGCAAATGAACTGGGGCTGAAAGTCCGCGCTGTTGTAAAGACGCTCGAGGACCTCGACCACGTTATCGCCCAGGGGCAGGAGAATTCCGCTCGGGCGAACCTGTCGTTCATCGAGAAAGTAGTCTTTGCACGGCAGCTTGGTGAGCGTGGATTTGGGCGGGAGACGATCCAGTCCGCACTTTCCGTAGATTATCAGACGCTCTCGAAAATGATGACGATCCCGAAATCCATTCCTCCGGAAGTCATTGAGAGCATTGGAGCCGCCAAAGGGATCGGACGTGATCGATGGCTCGAACTCCGGAAGCTGATTGACAATCCCCGTAACGCTGCCGCAGCGAAGGAATTCATCAGCACTGAAAGCTTCCTTTCCGCAGATTCAGACGCACGCTTCAACAGGCTGTTCGACGCCCTTCATAAGGGAGGGAAGGTTGTCCGGAAGACAATTTCGAAGCCAGCGGACATATCTTGGGCCCCCAGCGACAAATCAGTTAGCGTGACCGCGAAGTCCGGCCCAAAGGATTACACGATGAAGATTTCAAAAGCCGAAGCGACATCCTTCGGCGAGTGGATTTCGGGCAATCTGGACAGCCTCTTTCAGGCCTACAGACAGTCGAAACAGGAGAACTGAAACCGCAAAAGAAAAAGGCCCCCGAACGTCACCGTCGCGGAAGCCCTTCTCAACCTTTAGCAAGCTGAGAATCCCACTTCTGCGAATCACTGTCAAGAGTCCTAGGCGTCGTTTTGGCGAGCAGATTTCTTTTGCCTGAATAGAAGGCGAAGGAAGAAATGCAGACGCATCTTGCAACGACGCCCTTCGGGCGGCGGCCGATGACGCTTGGCCTGATCTCAAGCCAAGTCTCGGCCAAAAGTATCGAACAGGACGCCAAGGCCTCAAAATGGCAGGTCTTTCGGGATATCAGGGAAGCTAAGGAGGCGTTGGGCGCGACTGATCGCGCTTTGGCGATCCTGAACGCTTTGCTGACGTTCCACCGCGACGAGGAGCTGACGGGGGAGGGCAACCTGATCGTCTTCCCCTCCAATGAGCAGCTCATCCGTCGCGCCAACGGCATGTCCCCGGCGACGCTAAGGCGTCATCTGGCCAACCTGGTGAATAGCGGCCTGATCATCCGGCGGGATAGTCCAAACGGCAAGCGCTTCGCCCGGAAAGGGCAGGGCGGCGCGATCGAGCAGGCGTACGGCTTCGATCTGTCGCCGATCCTCGCACGCGCCGAGGAGTTTCGCGAGCTTGCGGAGGCCGTCGCGGCCGAGCGCAAGGCGTTCCGCCTGGTCAAGGAACGTCTCACGATCTGCCGGCGCGACGTGGTCAAAATGATCGAGGCCGGCATTAACGAGAGCGTGCCTGGCAACTGGCGTGGCTTTCAGCGCCGCTACGAGGCGATCATCGGCCGCCTTCCTCGCACAGCGCCGCGCCAGGTACTAGAAGTGCTCGCCGACGAGCTGGAAGACCTGTGGGCCGAGGTGCATCAGACCTTGGAATTATTCGTTAAATCACAAGATTCGAACGCCAATGAGTCTCACTCTGAGCGCCACATACAAAATTCAACCCCAAACTTTAATCCTAACGGTGAAACTAAATATAGCTTAGGAACTAAGAATGAAGTGAGCGGCAGCGCCGAGCCTACCGAC
The DNA here is from genome assembly GCA_023953835.1 of Rhizobiaceae bacterium. Taxonomy (NCBI): domain Bacteria; kingdom Pseudomonadati; phylum Pseudomonadota; class Alphaproteobacteria; order Hyphomicrobiales; family Rhizobiaceae; species Rhizobiaceae bacterium. Next base: position 108,063 of record JAMLJB010000003.1, read on the forward strand.
AACGTGCGGAGCCTGCCAAGACGGGATCTGCCCTTGGGAATGGTGCTGAGCGCCTGCCCAGACATCGTGCCGTATGCCGAGGGCGGGCAAATCCGGACCTGGCGGGATCTCGCCGCCGCCGCCGATCGAACCCGGCCGAGCATGGGGGTCAGCCCCAGCGCCTGGCAGGACGCGGTCGAGGTGATGGGCCTGCAGAGTGCGTCGATCGTGCTGGCCGCGATCCTGCAGCGGGCGGAGCACATCCGCAGCCGCGGCGGCTATCTGCGCGACCTGACGGAGCGGGCCCGCGAGCAGAAATTCTCGGTCTGGCCGATGATCACCGCGCTCCTCAACGCCCGCATGGGCGCCCCGGAAAAGGCGGCCGCACGACCGGAGACGCCAGAACCGTCGGGCGGTGAAGCGCGAGGGCAGGGGCCAGGGGGCGCCGGCAACTCGCTCGAGATCAGCAAGTCGCTGCGCGACAGCATGAAGAAAAAGGGCTGGTGACGATGCACCGAGCTCTCACCAGATCGGCTGCAGCCGATGGGCCGTTAGGTGATCAGCCTCGCCGCCCGGCCCAACTGCCGCTCGGCATCGTTGTAGTAGCGCGCGGCCTGTTGCATGGATTTGTGCTGCGACTGCTGCATGGCCTCCGGGAGGGAAATGCCACGGCGGCCGGTCTCGGTGAGGTAGCCAGAGCGCAGGCCATGGGCGGAGAACAATGCCGGATCGAGGCCGGCCTGGGCGACGCGTCGCTTGAGGATCAGGTTGACGGCCTGCGGCGTCAGCGCCTTGCGTTCGAGATGACCCCAGCGGTCTATGGCGCGAAACACGGCGCCCTCAGAGATTCCGGCTCGCTCCAGCCAGTCCTGCAGGGCCGTGACCGGACGACCGATCAGCAGCACGAAGGCGTCGTCGTCGGCCTCGGTCGTCTTGGTGCGGCTCAAGTTGATCCTGAAGCACGGGAGGAGCGGGCTGTCCGGGTTTTTCGGATCGGCGGGGACGGGATCCTGCTCGACCAGCTGGTCAAGCCGCAAGGTCGCGACCTCGCTGCGACGCCGGCCGCCGGACCCGAAGGCCATCAGCAGCAGCGCGCGGTCGCGCACGTCGACCAGGCGCTCGCCGGCACAGGCCTGAAGCAGGGCGGAAAGAACGTCGGTGGTCACCGCCCTGGCGCTCTTGAGCTTGCGTGGCCGGGGGCTCGCCCGCACGGCCAGCTTCAGCGCCGATCGCAGGCCCGGCGCATTGAACTTGCCTTTCAGCCCGCGCCATCCGGTCAGCGTCGACCAGCTCGACAGACGCCGCCGCACCGTATTCGGCGCGTGCGGTCCGTCGACGCGCAGCAGATCGGCGGCTCGCAAGCTCGCCGCAACGTCCTCGGGCATGCCGTGCGCCGGATCGGTCTCGCGCCTGACCGGATCCCATAGATGATGCGCCACGAATTTGAGCAGCAGCGCTTCCGGCGCCGGCCAGGGCAGGGGTTGCCCGGTCGCCGCCCGGCACCAGGCCTCGAGATAGCCGAGGTCGGAGGCCAGCGCGCGCAGTGAGTTCTCGCCCATGCCCTCCCGCGCCAGATGGCGCAGTGTGGCGACGTCGTCGTCGGTGAGAATCTCGGCCAGGACATCGCGCCGGCCGAAGGGCAGCACCGCGTCCAGCGCATCGAGCGCCTCGGCACGCCGCAGCGTCTCGTCGGATACCGGCTTGGGCAGACGAACATCCATGGCGGCGCTCAAAACAGATACTTTTGCGCGGCCCAGCCGAGCAGGACGGCCGCATCGCGATCCGGTAGCCGCACGCGCCCGGCGCGCAGGCCTTCCGCGATGGCGTCACCGACGTCCGGATCGACCCAATGGCCGTGCGTCATCAGGAAAAACCAACCAAATGGCAGACCCACTGCGTCGTCGATCGCCTCGATGCGCTCCATCAGGCGGTGGACGGACACACCCTCGTCCGGCACCAGCCGTTCGGCCGGCATTTTGAGCGGCCGCGGGATGAAGCTGAGCTGGCGCTGGCTGTGCTCCTCGTAGTCGCTGATGTCGAAGGCCCAGTGCTCAAAAATCCGCGCTGCCGATGCGCTCGACCGCTCCCAGTCGGCGAAGAAGCGGTTCTCGCGCGGGACGAAAACAAAAAAACCGGGCGGGATTGGCGTCGACGATTGCGATGCCGCTGCTGCCGGCGGACGGTCCGCGTGGGCTTCGAGCTCAGGCCGGCGTGTTTCGCGTTGCTCGCGTTCCCGGCGCCGGCGCGTTGCCAGAAAGCTGCGCACATGGACGAAGCCGCTGCGTCGTTGCAGCCGGTAAGCCGGGCCGGCGAGGACCGGCGCGTCCGACACCGGCTCGCGCTTGATCCAGGACGGCTCCAGGAGATCGTCGATGCTCCGCGGCCGATAGCCGGGATCGACTATCGCGCCGGCCAAGACCTCGATCTCGCGGCCGAGCAAGAGCTGGATGAAGTCGGCGACGCCGGGGCCGGTCGGGGCGAAGGCGAAGACGGCGCGGCCGCGCCATTCGGCGAATTGTTTTCCGCTGTCGCGATGCCTCTGCCAGAAGGCGGCAAGATCGCCGCCGGCCGCGGCCAGTTCATTCTTGACCCACGCCTCGTGCTCGCCGAGCCGGACGCCGCCAGCTTCGATCACCGTGCGCGTGTCGACGCGCCAATAGAAATCGTCGATCGGTGCGGTCGAGAACACGAAGCCGGGAAAGGTGCGGGAGAGGGCAGGCGCGAGCTCGGCGTCGGCCGAGGCCGGGTCCAGACCAGCGAGCACGGTGTCGACCGTGGCGGCGGCGGGCAGGCGGATCGGCGCTTCGGACATTTCCATCTTTACCGGCCGGGAAGGGCGCGCGGCAGGGCGCCGGCAGCCATCTGGAGGGCGATTCTGGGCGATTTGGGCGGCGAAATCAATCACTATCGATAAGAGGTCATTATCGATAGTGAAAGGCTCGCCGGAGAAAATCCTCTGCAAGTCAACTTAAATGCCGATTAGCTTGACTAACGCGAATCAGCTACCGTGAAATCAATGGCTTACGCGCTGGCAAACCTTCCTCTGGAGACGCTGATCGGGCCGGTCGTTCGCGCCACCGAGGTTTTGGTCCGCCTCGACGAGCGGCTGGCCCGCTCGCCCGTCCGCGACGGCTTTGTCGAACGCCAGAATTTTGCCGACGCGGCGGCCGCGCTCTGGCTCGAAGGGGAGCTGGTCCACCTCGAGGATCTGGTTCTGCACGACGCTCGCATGGACGTGCGTGCCCCGACCCACGAGCTCACCCGCGCCCATGCCGTGCTCCGCGCCCGCCGCCAGATTTTTGGCCGCGCTCCTGATTGGGCGCTTGGTCGCGATGGCCTGCGACAGCTCACCGGCCGGGGCGGCGGAACGGCGCCGTCGGAAAGCAGCCGGGAGGGGGCCTTTGGCCCTGAAGTGGAAGCCGGCGGACCGGGCGAGGCGGACGAGCCGGATCTGCTGGCGGACGAGTTCGCGGCAATCGACGCCGTGCTCGCGCGTTCGACCAAAGTGTTGGAAGGCGGAGCGAAGCCGGCGGTCGCAAAGCCAGCCTCGGCGACCGGCCGGCAGCCGCAAAACGGCCTGGTCTACGATCTCGACTGGGACGAGGACGCGCGCCTGGCCGAATGGCAGGAGGTGTTCGCCGACACTCGGGAGCTGCCGACTGTTCTGCGCGCCGCAATCCTGCTCGAGGCGTGGTCCGAGATCGAGGTGCTGCAGCGTGCCGCCTGGCTAGGACCGCTGCTCGTGGCCGCGCTGCTGCGACAGGAAGGACTCGCCGCAGGCCACCTCGTCAGCCTGCATCTCGGCACCAAAAGCATTCCGCGGGAGCGCCGGCGCGCACGGTCGCGGAGCGATCGATTGTTAGCGTTTGTCGACGCTGTTCTGGAGACGGCATTGGCCGGCCTGAAGGAGCACGACCGATTGATGCTGGCAAAGAACCAGATGGAGCGGCGGTTGCGCGAGCGCCGTGCCAGCTCAAAGCTTTCCGACCTGGTCGAGCTCGTGCTGTCGCGTCCGATCGTGTCGACGAGTATGATCCAGGATCGGCTAAAAGTCTCGAAGCAGGGTGCGCTCAACCTGGTCAGCGAGCTCAGCCTGCGCGAGATGACGGGCAGGGGGAGGTTTCGCGCATGGGGAGTTCTATAAGCAGATCCACTCCGGATGAATTCCGGCAAACTACAAATTATGCCTTCGACGAAGGCCGCAATCTTCTCTTCGGTAATGCGTGAGCGGGAGGGCTTCCTCAGCCGCGCGATCGTCCGTCCCGTCGCAGCTGGTCATTACGGGTGCATCCGAAACGACCGGTTTGAGGTTGCGCCAGGACGCTGCGGGCACTCTTGAGACTACTCTGCCCGGCACCACTCCACACGGCCGTGCTGAAACCAGAAATGCGATCCGCAATCCTTCTTCCGCCAGACGGAAGGATGGAGGCTTACCGTGCCGTCTTCATGCCGCGTCAGACGCCAGCAAGGGCGTTCGTCGGTGAGCAGGTTCATATGCAAGATACGGCGGCAACCGCATGGGCACAGCATCGCCGCCTGCTCCTCGAAGCCGTCTTCCTCGACAACATATATCGTCTTTCGCCTCAGCTTCTTCGGAAGCGATTCCTGTGCAATCAATGTGCGATACGGCGGATGAAGCCAGCGATCGAGGCGAGCGCGCGCCCGCTGCAGGAACGAGCTAAACCAGTTCACGACGACCGCCTTTCAGCCAGTTCCATGAGGCCGAGCATCGGAGCCATATCGCCGATGCCGACGGTGCCGCCCAGAATCTCGCAGATACCCTCTTCGGGATCGTAGATCAGTTCCATGCTGGCGAGGCTGAACGTCACGCTCGCATAGTTGGCATTCGGCTCCTCCCGAAAGGGGTGGAGACGTGCAAGGAACTCATCGACGGCGAGCGCCGAGGCGAACATATTCACGCTGATGACAGCAGGCCGGTGCGCGGGCACGCCCCTGATATATCCGTCTTCCACCTGGCGCTCGTGCGCATTCGGATCGTTGCGCCGTAGCCCGGCCGCAGCAACGTCAGCCATCGTAAACAAACCCCGGCTCACGAGGCTGGAGCGACCGGGGCGCAGGTAGTTGACCGTGCCGCAAACTTCGCGGATGCGGCCTTTGCCAGCACCGTCCCGGACCGCGTCGAGGCGGACGCCAATGTCGAAATACGGGATCGCATAATAGGAGGCGAGCGCGTTCAGGAGATAGCGCCCGTCGATGGTGTCCATGCAGCCGAATATCACGTCGCATTGCGCGACCTCGCGGATGACATCGGGATGCCAGAGGTTCTTGGGCACGCGGATGATCCGGGTTTCCAGACCTACCCGCTCGCCGGCATCGGCCAGCACGTCAATCTTGAGGCGGCCATCCTTCACGTCCTGCATGGTCGAGTTCAGGATGCGGTTGACGTTGCGGTCTTCCATGTGGTCGTCGTCGACAATGACGATCTCGGCGGCGCCAAGCCGGACAAGCTGCTCGACCGTCGGGCTTCCTGTGCCGGAGGCTCCGACAACGGCAAAGGACAGACGGCGGAGCCGCTGGATCGTGCCTTCATCGAAGGCTTGCGCGTGAGATGCGACGAAGCTCGGCAACGCGGCGTTCCCAGCGTCCGCGTACCAGAACTGGAGGTCGTCGCCTGCAACTGAGATGCAGTCGATCGGCGCGAAGCTGCCGTCGCCCTGCAAAACGCGGCCGAACATCTGGCCGTAGGGCAACATGACTGCGCTCCCGTGGGGAACGTCGGCCTCAACCCATCCCCGAATCATCGGCAGAAGGCGCGCGTCACCCTCGTCGTCAATTCCGGAGAACGCGCCGTAGCCAGTCGGATGGCTGTGAACCTTAATGACCGAAAGCCCTTCAGCCGCGGCGCGATCCAGCATCGGCGCAATGTAGTCAGGCGGCCAGGTGACGCGAAGGGGCGTGCGCTCAGAGCAATCCTCGTAGGGGATCCCATAGATTTCGCGGACGACGAGGCGGTGGCAGCGGTCGCCATCGCGCCGCCCGCAAAGCAGGATGGCGACGGCCTCCTTGCCGTCTCCCGGGAACAGAAAGCTCATCAGGTGATCATGCTGATCGCCTGACAAGGCGAGCGTCATGCGAGCGGGCATTTTTCGAACTCCCGTTCGAGCCAGTCCTCGATCAGGATGACGTGCGTGCCAAGATAGTCGCGCCCGATCTTCCAGGGGTTCGCGCCGGTGCGGTGACGGGACCAGCGCTGATAGGACTTCCCATCGAGCGCCTGTTGCGCTTCCGTCGCGCCAATCGGCTTGCCGTCGATCCGCGCGAGTGCCGGGAAGAAATACACCATGTTGAGCTCGGTGTTCGGATAGCCGGTCTCGATCCGCATCGCCGCTGTGACGCAGGGGTTGTTATACCCGTGCGGCGTCGGGAAATCGTGGATCAGCACCCACTGGGAGCCGTCCACGATCGTTTCCCACGGCAGTCCGTACTCCTCCAGGAACTCGCGATCGACGGGGAGCAGGTCGAACTGGCGGCGGAGGCTCATGGATCAGCCCTCCGTCTGGTCGCGCGGCAACGCCTTGAACTTCTCGACGCCGGGATGCCGCAGGTCGACCTTCTCATCGAGCCCGACCTTACGCGGCTTTTCACCGGCAAGCTTGACCCGGAGCGTGTAGTTCTCTGCGGGGATCAGCCCGGCGAGCGTCAGGATCGCGCGGCCGGTTGGCTTCGGGTCGTGAACGACGAAAGGTTCGCCGTTGACGCGGATGCGATAGCCCTTGGCGAGGGGCGGCCGCTTGCCGAGCTTCACATATTCTTCGAGGTCGACAATGTCGTCGAGGACTTCCTCCACACCGGAGTCGTCCTCCTTCAGGTCAGTGCGTTCAGTCATTGGTTTTCCCTCCTTGGGAACCAGGCCCGCCACCACGGCAGCCTCAATTCCCAATATGGCATAGCATGCTAAGAATATCAAGCAGATACTTTGCAAGCTTGACGCAGAGAGCGGCAAGGCCTAGAATCGTAAGGAGAACAAAGCGTTTAGGAGGACGCCGCCATGCTAGCCGGGACCGACGAGAGGAGTACCGTGAAGCCAACGTTGGGACAGTATCTCGCTTCGATTCGCACCGACCGGAAAATGACACTGCGCGAAGTCGAGGAAGCCACAAGCAAACAAGTATCGAACGCGTACCTGAGCCAGATCGAAAACGATAAGATTCAGAAACCCTCGCCGAACATTTTGCACGCGCTTGCCGAGCTGTATGCCATAAGCTTCGAGAAGCTGATGGAGATGGCAGGATATCTAACGTCGCCAACTACGCGCGACGACAGCGAAAGACATGGACGGGTTGCCACTTTTGCCGAGCATAATCTCACATCCGAAGAAGAAGCTGAAATGATGCAGTACCTCCAGTTTTTGAGAAGCAGGAAACGACCGGGTGACAAAACCTGACGACAGCAGCCTTGACCCCGAAGACCTTCGCGTGGTCGAGGAGCGCGCCCGCAAGCTCCTCGACCGCGCAGACGCATGGGATCGATTTCCCGTCCCGTTGGATGACATTCTCGTCGCAGCCCAGGTGCGGGTTGCGCCGACAAGCGTGTTCGATGCCGCCGCTATCATCGCTTATGTGAGAGGCAAGACCGCCGACGCAGGCGCGCGCATCAAATCGGCGGTTGCCAAGGTGTTTGGCCTCTACGATGCAGCCGAGAGCCTGATCCATATCGACAGCAAGGTCGCGAAGCCGAAGCAGACGTTTCTGACCCTGCACGAAACGGCGCACCACGATATGCCGACCCATCGCAGGCTTTTCCGCTTCTTTCAGGATTGCGAAAAGACCCTTGCCCCGGAAATCGCCGACCAGTTCGAGCGCGAGGCGAACAACTTCGCGCGTTTCACCCTCTTCAAGGGCGACACCTATGCGCGTTACGCCGCCGACTGCGCTTTCGAGATCAAAACGCCAATGAACCTCGCAAAGAAGTTCGGTGCGTCGATCTACGCCTCTGCACGCGAGTTTGCGCGCACCAATCACCGCGCCTGCGTTGTCTACATCCTAGAACCGATTCAATTCGCGAACGGCCACGGTGCGGAAGCGGTCGTCCGCCGGATCGAACCGTCCCCGGCATTCGTCGCGCAGTTCGGGCGACCATCGGACCCGAAGATCACGCTCGGTCACAAGCTGGGTCCGGTGCTGCCGATCGGGCGCAAGATGACGCGCCCAGTCTCGCTCTCGATCCTGGACCGGAACGGCGATCCGCACGAATGCGTCGCCGAAGCGTTCGACACGAAGCACAACGTGCTGATCCTGCTGTACCCGGTCAAGGCGCTCAGCGCTTCGACGATCATACTGCCTCCAGGCTTCAGCGCGGCCGCGATTTAGGCGGGATTGCCTCGCGAAGGGTACCGCTGACGGGTCGAAGTGAAGAGGGAAGATCGGGGGGACGATGGATCGCCGCACCGTTGTCGTTGAAGGGCCACTCGCGTTCCGCATGCGACGAATCGCGGCAGCCCGGAAGGCCGAAGCCGGCGTGCAGATCATGACGCTGCCGCAACTGGCGGCTCGGCTCGCCGGGGGGTTCGTGCGTCCGGCCCGATCCCAGGACCTCGATCCCGCGATCCGATCGGCGCTGGAGGCGGGCGGCTTCATCGATCTTGAGAGCATCCGGAGCCTGCCGGGGATGACCCGTTCCGCGGCGTGGACGCTGACGCAGCTGTGGAACGCCGATTTCCCTTTAGCCAACCGTGTTTATGAGAGCGCTCGGCTGCAGGATCTCGCAATCATCGAGTCGCGCGTTCAGGAAAGTCTGCCTGCCGGCGTCCTCGCGCCCCGCGATTTGCGCGATGCTGCCCTGCAGCGCGTGGCACGTGCGCCCGCGGTGCTCGGGCCGGTCGAGCTCGATCGCGTCGTGCGCGCCGCCCCAGTCTGGCGCCCGCTGCTGGCCGCGCTGGCCCGCGCCGTGCCGCTCAGCTGGCGAAACCCCGGCGCGGCCGATGTCAGCTGGTTCGCCGGCGCTGTCGAGACCGATGACCGGATCACGCCGGCCACGCCCGAGGTCGTCTCCTGCGCCGCGCCGCGCGCCGAAGTGGTCGAGGCCTTGCGGTGGGCGCGCGAGCTAATCGCCTCGGGCCGAGCGCGCCCGGACGAGATCGCGGTCTGCGCGACCGCGACCGAAGATTGGGACGAGCACATGCTGGTGCTGGCCACTGACGCCGGCCTGCCGGTTCACTTCTCGCACGGCGTGCCCGCCCTGGCGTCGCGCGAGGGCCAGGCGTGCGCCGCCCTGGCCGACATCCTGCTCAACGGGCTGAGCCAGGATCGCGTGCGCCGGCTCTTCGGCCACGCGGCCGGGCGCTGCAGGGCCTTGGATATGCTGCCACTAACCTGGGCTGAGGGCCTGCGGCCGGGCGCGGCGCTCTTCGAGCTCGATCAGTGGCGGCGCGCGCTGGACAAGGCGCACGTCCGCCGGCGGGACGGCGTCGACGTGCGCCCGATCGTCGGGCCCGTTCTCGAGCTGCTCGCCAGAGGTGCCGACGTCGCCGCCGAGGCCGGCGACCTGCTGCTCGGCAGCGCGGCGCGTGCGATCTGGGTGGAGGCGCTGCGGCGCGGGCCGCCCCAGGCGCTCGCGTTCTCACTGCAGGAGCTTCGCCTGCCCGACGGCCATGATCCCGGTGCCTGCGCCGTCTGGTGTCCCGCAAGCCATCTGGCGGCCGCGCCACGACCATTTGTGCGGCTGTTGGGCCTGACGACACGGTCCTGGCCGCGCCGCGCCAGCGAGGATCCGCTCATGCCGAGCCACATCCTGTCGCGCGAGGCGCTGGACGCCGAGTCGATCACTGACCAGGACCGGCGCGCATTCGAGCTCGTCTGCGTACATGCGACCGGAGCCTTGGTGTTGTCGCGAAGCCGCCGCAACGCGCAAGGCGGCCTGCAGGCGGCCAGCCCGCTCGTGCCGCAGGGCGCGAACACCATCGTCTTGAAGCGCACCCGCATTCCGAGCCACGCCTTCAGCGCGGCCGACCGCCTGCTCGCGAGGCCAGAAGAGGCGGCAAGCTCTCCGTCGGTGCGCGGCGCAGATGCCTGCTGGCGGGACTGGCGAAACCCTGGCGTGACGGGCCATGACGGTCGTGTGCGGGCCGATCATCCGGTGATCGACCGGGCGATCGGCGAGGTGCAGTCGGCGACCTCGTTGCGCATCATGCTGCGTGACCCCTTGGCATTCGTCTGGCGCTACGCGCTGGGTTGGCGCTCGCTGGTCGAGGACGAGCAGCCGCTGTCGCTCGATGCCCGCGCCTATGGCGAGCTGGTCCATGACGTGCTGAAGCGCACCGTCGACGCGCTGGAAGCCGGACCGGGCTATGAGAAGGCCGCCCGCCACGAGATCGAGGCGGCGCTCGATGCCGCATGCGCCTCGATCAGCGCCCAATGGCCTCTCGAGCGCTCGACCCCGCCGCTGCTGCTCTGGGAGCACACGCTGGAGGCCGCGCGCGAGCTCGCGCTGAAGGCGCTGACGCTCGACGAGGCGTTTCAGCTCGACACCCGCAGCTGGACTGAGCTGGCGTTCGGCCGCGCGGAGGCGGAGGCCGACCCAAAGCTCCTCTGGCCGCCGACGGCGCAGGTCGTCATCCCCGGCACAGGCGTGCGGATCTGCGGCAGCATAGATCGGGTCGACTTCAACGCCGCGCGCAACGGTGTGCGGGTTTCCGACTACAAGACCGGAGCCGAGCCGCCGAAAGCGGAGGAGATCGTCCTTGGTCGCGGCGCCGAGCTGCAACGCGTGCTCTATGCGATCGCGGTGCGCCAGCTCGTACCGGACGATCCGCGAGTCATCGCCCGCCTAGTGTTCCTGGGCGCGGACCACCCCAGTCCGCACCGGCTGCCCGACGTCGACCAGGCGATTGCAGACATCGGCGCGCATATCACGGCAGCCATCGATCTGCTGAACCGCGGGGTCGCCTTGCCGGGGCCGGATGCGCGCGAGGACTGGAACGAGTTCGGTCTGGCGCTGCCGGCGTCGCCGACGATGTATTTCCAAATCAAGCAGGCCGCGCTGGCCCGCGCGTTCGGCGAGTTCGCCCGCATCTGGAGCGCGCGATGATCCGGCTGGCCGATGACGCTGCACGGCTGAGAGCGCTGACCGAGTTCGCCGCGACGCTGTTGGTTGAAGCTGCGGCCGGTACGGGCAAGACGGCGCTCATGGCAGGGCGCGTGACGATGCTGCTGGCCAGTGGCGCTCACCCGCGATCGATTGCGGCGATCACTTTCACCGAGCTTGCGGCCAGCGCGCTGGGCGCTCGCGTCCACCGTTACGTCCACGAATTGCTCGCGGGGCGGGTTCCCAAGCCGTTGCGGATAGCCTTGCCGGACGGCCTGACGGACGCGCAACGCCGTGCGCTGACGACGGCCGCGAGCCAGCTCGACGAGCTGACGGCCACGACGATCCACGCCTTCTGCCAGGTCATCATCTGCAGCTACGCGGTTGAGGCCGACATCGACCCGGGCGCACGCATCCTCGACGCGACCCAGGCCGAGGCCGCCTTCAATTCTGCGTTCGAGCAGTGGTTCCGGCAGCGGCTGAGCGGATCTGCCCGAGCCGATGATCCCATCGCCGCCCTGTCGCGCTTCGACCCGCATCATGTCGCCGACACCCTGCAAGACCTGGCGCGTTTTCGCCTGCAGCATCGCGGGGCGCGTGCGCCGGCCGCCGATCTGAGTGGCCGGCCCGACATTGATCTCGTCGAGGCGGTCGCCGACTTCCGCCGCTGGCTGTCTGCGCAACCGGTGGAGCGCAAGACGCTCGAGCAGGTCGGGCATCTGGAGACGCTCGCAGGTCACTTCGCCGGAAGCTTCGAAACCCCGCCGGGCTTCGACACACTCTGGCGGCTTGCCCATCCCGAACGCCTGCCCTGCATGCGGCGGCACACGTTCGACCTGTTGACCCCGAGGACCAAGACCGCTTGGGACCGCGTCGCCGGCAAGGATCGCGGCGCAGCGCTCAACGAGGCCGCCGGCCAGCATTTCGCGCGGGTGGATCACTGCTACCGGGTGATCCTCGGCCGGATCGCGACCGCGCTGGTCGAGAAGCTGTCCGACGCGCTCGATGAGGTGCTCGCCGAATACGCCGACTTCAAGCGCGCCGCCGCAGTGCTCGACTTCGACGACCTGCTGGAGCGGGCGCGCGCTCTCGTGCGCGAGCACGACGCTGTGCGCCGCGCGCTCGGGCAGCGTTATCAGCACATCTTCGTCGATGAATTCCAGGACACCGATCCGATTCAGGCCGAGATCCTGTTCCGAATTGCGGCCGAGGACAGCGCGCCACGCTGGCAGGACAGCGCCTTGCGTGAAGGCGGCCTCTTCATGGTCGGCGACCCCAAACAGTCGATCTACCGCTTTCGCGGTGCCGATGTCGGCTCCTACGCCGAGGCGCGCGGCGCCATCGTCCGGCGCTGGCCTGACAACATCGTCCAGATCACCGCAAACTTCCGGTCGCGGCCCGCCATCCTGACCCACATCAACAGCTGCTTCGCCGCGCCGCTCTCGGGGCGGAACCAGCCGGGCTATGTGGCGCTCACGCCGACCCTGGATCCGCCAGGCCACGATCTGCCTTGCGTGGCCAAGATTGCGATGGAGCTGCCGCCCAACGCACGTTCGTCGGAAATTCGCGGCGCCGAGGCCGAGGCGGTCGCCGAGGTCTGCGCACGCCTGATCGGCACCGTCGACGTCCGCGACGACGACGGTGAGCTCGCGCCGCTCACCCCTGGCGGCATCGCGCTCTTGGCGCCAACCGGCGCGGAGCTGTGGCGCTATGAACGCGCGCTGGAAGCCCGCGGACTGCCGATCGCCTCCCAGGCCGGCAAAGGGCTCTTCCGCCGCCAGGAGGTGCAGGATCTGCTGGCGCTCGCGCGCGTGCTCGCCGATGGCGGCGACACGCTCGCGTTCGGCGCCTTGATGCGTGGACCACTGGTCGGCCTGACGGAGGAGGAGCTGCTTGATATCACCGCGGCGCTCCCCTCGCCGGCGGACCGGCCCAAGGCCATGCCGCGGTTCTCGGTGAGGACGCCGGCCGATCAGGTCAGGCATCCGACCGCAAGCGAGGTGCTGTCGATCCTGCAGAACCTGCGACGCCGCGCCCGCGCGACCACGCCGGCGCTGTTGCTGGCCGAGGCCGTCGAGCGTCTGTCGGCGCGGCCGATCCTGAGCGCGCGCGAAGGCGATCGCAGCGGCCGGCCCGCCGCCAACGTCGAGGCGGTGCTCGAGCGGGCGAGGCCTTACGGCGTGAGAGGCCTGAAGCACTTCGTTCGCGACCTCAACCGCGACTGGCGCCTAGGCGCGTCGTGTAGCGAAGGCCGGGTGGACGCCGAAGGCGACGCCATCGAGATCATCACGATTCACAGCGCCAAGGGCCTCGAGTGGCCGGTGGTGATTCCGATAAACGCCGCGACGATGCTGCGTTCGCGCGAGCGGTTCGTGCATAAGGTCGACGATGACACCCTGCACTGGGTGATCGGCGACGTCGTGCCGCCTGAGCTGCTGGCCGCGCTTAGGGCCGACGACGAGAGCCTGAAGCGCGAGAGGGAACGGCTGTGGTACGTTGCCTGCACGCGCGCCCGCGAGCTGCTGATCGTGCCGGAGCTCCCGCCGGCTGAGCAGAATTCGTGGGCGCGGGTGGTGGACCTTGCCCATCGGGCGCTTCCGGAACTCGAGGTCTCGCACATGGCGCCGGCGCCGCCGTCGATCGTCGCCGACCCGCCGAATGCCCAGACCGCCGACGTGTTCGCCGCCGAGCGCGCCGCAGTCGACGCCGCCGCCGTTCCGCTGAACTGGATTCGACCGAGCGATCATGATCCCGATCGCCTGCCGGTGACCGAAGCCATAGCCCTGGAAGTCGGTGAGGCGCCGGAGGCTGACGTACCTGTCGGGGCAGGCCGGGTGCGGGGCCTGCTGCTGCACAAGCTGATGGAAGAGGTGCTGACCGGGGAGCTCCGCCAGAACGTGGCGGGGTTCGTCACCCGCGCCCGCGCGCTCCTGGCCGAGCTGGTGCTCGACCCGACCGACGAAGCCATGTTGCCGGATCCGGAAGAGATCGGCAGGACGGCCTGGCGCACGCTGCAGCTGCCGGAGATCGTGGCGCTGCGTGATCGGCTCATTCCGGAGTGGCCGGTCTATGGTCTGCTTGCCGACCGTACGGAGCTAAGGGCGCTTGCCGGGCGCATCGACGCCATCGCCTTTGCGGACGACGCGGCTGAGGTGGTCGTCGACTGGAAAAGCGACGTCGACCCCACTGAGGCGGATATGCGCCTCCATGCCGGCCAGCTCGAGGACTACCTGCGCGCCACCGGCGCGAGGCGAGGCGCGGTCGTCTACATGACCCCGGGAACGATTCGCTGGGTCGCGGCGCAGTGAGGCGGCAAGAGCCGGGCTCAGACGCTACCGGTCCAATTCAGCTAGGATTCGCTCGCCGTGAACGAAACACAAAATTAGACGAGATTTACGAACTTGACGAGATTGACGGATGGCGCCATATAATCCAGCACAGAGGTGTGACATGGCCAACGTCAAAACGAAATCAAGCCGGCGCGTCCCCAAACGGTCCACGGGACGTTCTCCGAAGTCGATGCTCACGACCGCATTCATCACGAAAGCGGGCGCGGCGCTGCCTAAGGGGGCGGCCGGGTTCACTTTCCGCGCGCCACGCAACATTGTCGAGGTCATCTCGGCAAAGCCGGCCAAGGTGGAGGCGCTATTGGCTGGCTATGGCAAGGCAATGGCAGAAAGCCAAGCGGCCGGCCGGACGGTGAGTTTCCGTGTTGAGGTTGACCCGACAGGAGATACTGCTGTCTCTCAGTTAGAGGAACCGACGACAGATACTGCTGACGATTTGGCTGCAGCGCTCGATGAGGCGCGTGCGCGCGGCAAGGTGCGTGCTGCGACAATCCTCGCCGGTGACGACATGCTGAGCGCAGATCAATTCGCCGCTTTGCTGGGTATTAGCCGAATGACGGTCAACACCAAGCGGCAAAGCCACCAGGTGTTGGGTCTAGATGGCGCCAAGCGCGGATTTCGTTTTCCTGTCTGGCAGGTCGGTGAGGACGGAAAGCCGTTCGCGGCGCTCCCTCGTCTTTTCGAGCGGCTCGGCGGCGGCCCGTGGTCGGTGTATCGTTTTCTTGTCCAGTCCCATCCTGAACTCGATGGCATGACTGGCCGCGAAGCGATGCGGCGCGGCAAAGTGGATGAGGCGCTTGCGGTTGCCGACAGCATTGCCGACGGCGCGTTCGTCTGAGTGCCGGGGCTAAGTCCTCCATCACGGTTCGCGACCATCGCGCTTGACAGCGCGACAGTCGACGCTGGTGCCCGATTTGGGCGCATCTTCTTTACCCGCTTCAAGGATCCGCTAGGCTTCGGCAAGAGCCTGACCCGTTTCGGCGATCCTCGCCGCCGTGTGCCCGCCAATCGCTTCGGTGTCCTCTATCTCGGCAGCAGCTTGCAGGTGTGTTTCGTAGAAGCCGTGATGCGCGATCAGGGCGATGGTCGCATCGACGATCTGCTCCTCGATGAACGGGACCTAGCCATACGCAGCTATGCCACAATCGAGGTGACGGCGGCGCTATCACTCGTCGATTTACGCGGTGACGGACCGTTGCGGATGGGAATTCCCAGTGATGTCGTCCGCGGTTCGAAGCAGAGCTTGGCGCGCCGGTGGTCGCTGGCAATTCACGAGCACCCAGCCAAGCCGGATGGAATTATCTATCCCTCGCGCCTCAACGGTGAGACAAATCTGGCAGTCTACGATCGGGCAATTCTGAAGCTGCGAGCAGTGGCACACGGGGAGCTTCTCAAAGAGATCGGGCTCGCCGCGGTACTGCGTGACTTGAAGGTGGGATTCCAATGATGCGAAATAGCGACCTCCGCCTTTGACGTGAATCCCACCAGCGTATCCTCCTCATCATCGAAGATCTCGCCGAGGATGCTGCTGGCCAGCGCGGTCTCGACCCCGGATTGCTACTAGGCGCACGGCATCGAATGCGCCAGCTGACGGTCATGGCTCAGTGGGGATTTCGGCTTGCCACCAAAAGCCGACTGTCAGCTCCCACCAGCCGAACTTCAAACTGAACACTACCGGCGCCGCATGGGTCCCTGCCATTTGACACAAACGTGTCGCCCAGAGGAGACTAACCTTGGCGGTTGCGCATTGCACTGTTCACGTCGGTCGGGACTATCATGAGCAAATATAGGGACCATCGCGAGTCACGCCGGCGTCGCCATGATGATGATGCGGATTCATTTTCGGAGCAGGCATCCGAGCCAAGCTATTTTCGGCGCCCCGAGACCGTCATGTCAGACCCTGTCGACGCCGAGGTGCTATGGTTCAACGCCAGCAAGGGTTTCGGCTTCGTAAAACTGCCTAACGGCACGGAGGTCTATCTGCCACTGCGCGCACTGGAGGCAGCCGGAAGCCGCGGCGTTTCCGAAGGGACGCACCTCAAGGTTGCGGTGGGATAAACACCCCGCGGATCGCAAGTCATACAAGTACTCGAGATCGGGAATCCGGTTGCGAAAAGTCCGGCACGGGAGCAGATCGCGGGCTCACCTTCGACGATGGCCGGTCCCGGGCCTGAGATCGAAGGCACCGTCAAATGGTACAATTCAGAAAAGGGCTTCGGCTTCGTTGCTCCCGATATCGGTGAAAAGGACGTGTTTGTCCATGCCAGCGTGCTGACTCGGTCAGGTCTTAGCGTGCTGATGGAGGGGCAGCGGGTCGTTTTCCAGTCCGGGCACGGCAAGAAGGGCAGGGAAGTGCGGACCATTCGCCTGGCCTATACGCCAGCCGCCGAACAATGAAAAAAGCCCGCTGCCGGGAGGAGGTGGCAGCGGGCTCGATCTATGAATACGGCACGGGAGGAGGTGCACCGCATCCAGTATCGGCATCGCATCTGGGAGGAGTAGATGGCCGATAGCAGAATCATACCGAGCGGCGCTGATATTGCAATGCACAATTTTGTATTGCGCGTGCGAAAATCGAAGACGAGCCCGTCTGGAACTGCTTGAGGCATTTGGGCGACTTGGAGCGCCAGGCCCAGCGAACGGACTGCCAGTCGAGCTGGATGCGCTGACAGCCGAGGCCGATCTCTGTGCGATGTTCACCGGAATGGCAGAGGAGGCATCTCACCATCCGCCGTGCGCCAGATCCAGGCGCCGATTTCCGGCCGTGAGGTGATCAGCTCTTCCAGCGCCTCTTCGTACGCTTTGTCCGCCGAAGGCGGAACGACATAAAGCGCGATCGGCTGCGATTGACGCTGCACCATTGCCGCCGCGGTTGGCGTTTCTGCCGACAAATTGTAGCGCAACCCTTTGACACTGCGGTCACGCAACTTGGCCAGTGTGTCGACCAGCCTCTTTTCGTATGCGGATTCGTAGGGCACCCAGTTTTCGGCGACGACCATCAGCGCCATGTCCTCAACGACCGCAAGGCCGGCCGGCGTGAGGCCGAACGTCGCGATCGCCATCAGGTGAGAAGCCTCGTCCGCGTCCCACAGTGCCAACTCGTTCTCGAAGCGACTCTTCAGACGCAGGTACAGCCTTTCGTCCAGCAGGAACGGAAAGTCCGGCATGTGCTTGGCGATCAAGCGGTGGCCGCTGCGCGTCGGAGCAAAATCCTTGGCCTCACCCACCAGGATCATCAATTTGCGCGGTCCGCTCTTCGGCGGGAGTGCCGGTACCAGCGCCGCGGTCCGGCGCTGCTCGATCGCGGCCTTGTCCACCGCCCGGAATGGTTCAGGCACGAAGAGTATCTCGTTGAGCATTCCGCCTTTCACCATCATCTGGCCCGCGGCCTCGATCAGGTGCCAGCGGATATTCCACCAGTGACGCTTGCCAGCCCATCGCGATGTCCAGGCAGTGAGCTCGGCCTGGTGCCAGAGATAATGGAGCAAGCTGCGCAACGAGAGCTTCTTTGCGTCGCCAGCGATGGTGTCGGTCGCGCTTGTTCCGACGCCTGGCGCAGCCCGGGTGCCGATTTTTGTCAGACTGAAGGCGACTTTCAGCGCGGACATCCCGCTCTCGGGATCGACCTGGATCGCACTGCCCATCAACACGCCGAGACCGGACAGTTCATCTGGCGGCTCGTAGGATGGGCACGCCGGATCGTGTCCGCCACCTGACATTGGCATGCGCTTGACGATGTACTGCTCGCCGACCTGGGCGATGTACATCGAAAGCCCGCCTTCCTTGCAAAGGCAGAGCGGTCGAATCCGCTTACGGTAGGCGTCGGCTAACGCGACCTGCAGATCCGGCGCCGTCTCATCGATCACCTGCTCAGCAAGTTTGAATCGTCGCATCGCCTCCATCGCTCCGGACGCCGCCGCATCCCCTGTCGCTCATTGATTCACGGTTTCATCAGCGATGCAACCCTCAGGACCTTCGAGTGCACGCACTCCTTCACGGCCACCGGCCTGCGGCCGGCACCCCGGTTTGCGCGTGATCTCACACGCAGGCGCACTGCAGCTACGGCCGCGCTTCGCGCGCCGGCTGGCGCTGGGAGAGGCAGAGGGGAGGCCGGAATGCGGCGGCGGGTCGAGGCCAGGAGAGAGGCTCCCGGCGCCCGTCGCGGAGAACGACCATGACCCATATGGAAATTCAGGTGCCGTCGCGCACGACGCCCAACGGCTACAAGGTCGATGTCAGCCGTGGCCAGCGCATCGGCCGCGTGTCGTCGGAATGGTTCAACCGGCCGGACGACGAACGCTACCTTTCCCTCACCGACCTCAACAATGCGGTGAGGCGGCGGTCCGAACGCAGCAAGACCCGGATCGTGGAAAGCGAGGCGATCCGAGTGGAAACGTCTCGCGACAATCCCGAGCGGCTGACGCTCATGCTGCCGGATGCCCACGCACCGGTCGCGCCGACACACTGGAGTTTTGGTCAACTCGCCAACCTGGTCGGCGCACCCGCGACCTACCTGCGACAGCTGCCGGCCGCGCTCGCCGGCATCAATCTGCAATACGGCCTTTCCACGCACCGCGCCGAGCAAATGAAGACACTCGAGATCGAGAACGGCCGCCTCGAGCTCAGGGCGGTCACGGGGCCGGACTACGGCAGGATTTTCGATCACGAGCTCGTCGAAGCGGTGCAGAAGATCGCCGGCAACGGCACCGGCGACACACGCTGGAAGGTACCCGGCGTGCTCGACTGGTCGACCAGCATTTACAACCCCAATATCGACATTTCGAAAGATACGACGACGCTTTACGCTTCGGACCGCGACATCTTTGTCTTCCTGGTCGACGATCTCAACCCGATCGAAGCGGGGCGACTGCCGAATGGTGAACCGGATCTCTACTTCCGCGGATTTTACGCGTGGAACAGCGAGGTCGGCTCGAAAACCCTTGGAATTGCAAGCTTTTACCTGCGTGCCGTCTGTTGCAATAGAAATTTATGGGGGGTCGAGGATTTTCAGGAAATCACCATTCGCCACTCCAAATATGCCGCCTCACGCTTTGCTCTCGAAGCCGAGCCAGCACTGATCCAGTTCGCGGAATCCTCGCCCATGCCCTTCGTCAACGGCATCAAGGCAGCGCGCGAGCGCGTCGTCGCCCGTGACGACGACGATCGAACAACATTCCTGCGCAAGCGCGGCTTCTCGAAGGGCGAAACCACGAAGATCATCGACGCCGTACTCACCGACGAGGGCCATCCCCCGGCATCGGTTTTCGATTTCGTGCAGGGCATCACGCGTGTCGCGCGCGACAAGCAGCACCAGGACGTAAGGCTGGAGATGGAAGGCAAGGCGAAGAAGCTCCTCGACCTCGTCCATTGATCCTCCCCGGACCGGCGATCCTGCACAACGCACTGCCGGTTCAGCACCGTGCCGGTTTTCAGCCATCCCCTCGGCCGAGGGGATGGCTTTCCTCGTGACGGCTTTCCAGCAGGAGACCCCTCCCGCCGCCGTCGTGGAGAAATCCATCATGCTGAAACCAGACTCTTCCACCGACTATTCAGCCGACCTCGCCGCCGCGCTGTCGACACAAGGCGGTCACCTCTCCATCGGCCGCGGCGGCTTCACCCTGCATTATCGCGACGGCGCGATGCTCTCCGGCTATGACTGCGGGGCGATCAAGGCTCAATGTATCGCCGCGGGCCTCCCGGTCATCGACAGCCGGTGTGTGTCGTTCGATGTCGTGGTGCAACTAACGTTAGGCGGACCGCTGGTCGCCGTCGGCCGTGAGCCCGAGCCAGCCCCCTGGCATGGCCTCTCCTATGCGCCGTTGCAGGCAGTCGCCATCCGATACGCTGCGGCTGGCGCCCAGATCTGGAACATCCCTGGCGTCGAAACCATGCCCGCGCCGGCCGAACGGGGGACCGCGCCATGAGCGGCCACCCTCTCCTCCAGCTCTATACTACAATGGACGAGTTCGAGGTTCTGCGTGAACGGCACGATCGCACGCGCAGCACCAGCAAGACGGTCACCGTTGATCGCCAGGCGCTCATCCACGTCCTCATGGATCATGCCCGCATGCTCGAGGCTCTGCGCAAGGCTGGACGGGTCGATGTCGCCGAGCCGCATTGAGGCCGCCGGCCTGCGCCGGCGCGGCTGGCGAGAGGCAGAGGGGGGAGGGGAGGGTTCCTGACGGGTTTGGAGGTTTGGGGAGAGACCCCGGGCCGCCCGTCAAGGAGACCCTGACCATGGCAAAAAGCGCCATTCAGAAGATCGCAATGAACCCGTCTGAGAACATCGCCTACGACAAGCTCGTGCTGTCGCAGGAAAACGTCCGCCGGGTAAAGGACGGCGTCACCATCGAGCATCTCGCCGAGGACATCGGTCAGCGGAAGCTCCTGCAGAGCCTGAACGTCCGTCCGGTGCTCGACGGAAACGGCGAGGAGACCGGCACCTTCGAAGTGCCCGCCGGCGGCCGTCGCTATCTCGCGCTCGGCATTCTCGTCAAGCAGAAGCGCCTGGCGAAGAACGAACCGATCCCCTGCATCGTCAACCGCAGCGGATCGACCTCGGCTCAAGAGGACTCGCTTGCCGAGAACGTGCATCGCGAGAACCTGCATCCGCTCGACCAGTTCCGCGCATTCAAGGCACTGAAGGAACAAGGCCTTGACGTCGAGGAGATCGCCGCCCGCTTCTTCGTGTCGGCGGCGACCGTCAAGCAGCGGCTGAGGCTCGCATCGGTCTCGCCAAAGCTGCTCGAGCTCTACGAAAAGGATGAAATCCGTCTCGAGCAGATTATGGCGTTTTCAATCTCGGATGACCATGCGCGCCAGGAGCAGGTCTGGGAGCGCATCACCAACAACCCGCACATGCAGGAACCTTATTACATCAGGCGCCTGCTGACAGAGACGACCGTTCGTGCCGACGACCGCCGCGCGGTCTATGTCGGCGCCGAAGCCTATGAAGCCGCCGGCGGGGTCATCCTGCGCGACCTGTTCGAGCAGGATTCCGGCGGCTGGTTCCAGGATGCGGCGCTTCTCGAACAGCTGGTCTTCGACAAGCTCAAGGTTGATGCCGAGGCCGTTCGCGCCGACGGCTGGAAATGGGTCGAGGCGGCGATCAGCTTCCCTTATGGCCACACCTCTGGCATGCGGCGCGTCTATGCCGAACCGGCGGAGATGAGCGCCGAGGAGATCGCTCGCTACGACGCGGTGAAGGCCGAGTATGATGCGCTCGACGCCAAATATGCCGAGATGGAAGATGCCGACCAGGAGATCGAGGACAAGCTCGATCAGCTCGGCGCCGAACTCGATGCTTTCGGCGATCGGCCTCATGTCTACGACCCGGCGCAGAAGGCCATCGCCGGAGCATTCGTCACGCTCGGCGCCAACGGCCAGCTGCAAATCGACGCCGGCTTCGTCCGTCCCGAGGACGAGCCCCGGGACGAGACGGACGAGGATGACGAGGATGCCACCGGCGAGGATCGCGAATCGTCGGAGGCAGACGATGATGGTGCCAATCGCGTCGTCGTCAACGGCAGGCCCGTGAACGGCGCATCCGATACGGCCGAAGAGCTCGAGGATGACGGTATCAAACCGTTGCCCGAACGGCTCGTCTTCGACCTCACCGCGCAGAAGACGCTTGCGCTGCGCAACGCGCTGGCCAGTGACGTCGACATCGCCTTCGTCACGGTTCTCCATGCCCTCGTTCTGCAGGTGTTCTACCGCTTCGCCAAGGACAGCTGCCTGGAGATCAGCCTGACGAGCAACAGCTTCGGCCAGGTCCAGGGCCTCGCCGAAACCATCTGGGCGAAGGAGATCGCCGAACGTCACGAGGCCTGGGACCGGGATATGCCGGACAGCCACAAGCTGTGGGACTTCGTGCTCGGTCTCGACGAAGCGAGCCGCAAGGCGCTGTTCGCGCACTGCGCGTCGCTCTCGCTCAACGCCGTCGTCGAGCCCTGGAACAGGCGCACTGGCGCGCTTGCCCATGCCGACGCACTCGCCGCCACGCTGGGCTTCGACATGGTCGAGGCTGGTTGGTCGCCCACGGTGGACAACTATCTCGGCCGCGTCACCAAGGCCAGGATCGTTCAGGCGGTGCGCGAGGCTCGTGGCGAGGATTCCGCGCAGCTGATCGACCACATGAAGAAGGACTTGATGGCACGTGAGGCCGCGCGTCTTCTCGAAGGGTCGAACTGGCTGCCCGAGCCGCTGCGCCTCGATGGCGACGACGCGGTTGCCGATGCGGTCGGGACCGCCACCGACGATGTGACGGATGAGACGACTCTCGACGACGATGCCGCCGAGCTGCCCGCCTTTCTCGCTGACGATGCGGATCCATCAGCCGATGAGTCCGCGATCGGCGTCGGAGCCGAGACCGACCACCTCCAGGCTGCCGAGTAGTCGGCACTCGGCTTCGCACCGGGCCCGGCATCTCCGCCGGGCCCCTTTTCGTTTCCAGACATGGAGAGATCCGCATGTCAGCCCACATCGTCTACGATTCCGCCCCTTTGGGAAGCGTCATCCGCTATTCCGACGGCACGGCAAGACCCCCGGCCCGTTTCAGAAAGAAGCTCTCCGCTTGGGAGAGCCGCAACGACGCCGGCCGCCTGGTGAAGAAGGAGCCGCCGCGATCGCGAGCGACCTATAGCTCGCCAGCCTGTTTCACTCTGCATGAGGGCGATTTCGGCCAAGGCGGGGTCATCGTCGTCTCAGTCCGACGCACCTGGTCCGTCGAGAGCGATCTGCACTTAGAGATCGTCGAGCGCCCCGCCATCGGGATGGTCCGCGTCCTGCAGGACCTCGGCGACAGCCCGGAACTCCTGCATCTCGCCAGGGATCGGGACGCGGCCGAACGCTGGCTCGCCAGCAATTCGTACAGCCGTGCTTATCTCGAGGAGGTCTCCGCCGACGAGGTCGACGCCGATGTCGTCGAGGGCCGCGCCGCCGCCTGACCGTTTCACCACACAGAACCAACCGGCGACAGGCCCGGGGTCGCGCGAGCGATCGCCGGGCCTTTCCCGTTTCATGGAGATCGACATGTTCGACTGGAACAGAAGCTGCTCCTATGACGAGCAGCAGAAGAGACGTTTTCACACGACCGCCCGTTCGCGACTGAAGAAACTTGCTGGCGAACTCGGCCTGCCGCCCGACAGCTATGACCTGCGCTCCAACAGGGCGGGTATCGCCGTTTCCGGTGAAGTGACCTTGCACCACACCACCGTTTACATCCAAGTCGGCCAGTTCGGCCTCTCTTCCGGGCACGGCATCCTGATCCGCACCTGTAAGGGCCGCAAGGATTATGCCGGTGGGCCAAACCACTTCGTCGCGCTGACCATGCTCGATGACATTCGGGCGCTTGCGGCAGCCGTCCGCGCCATCACCGGCGTCGGACGGGATACCGCGCGTTCCGCGGATCGCCACGCCGCCTGAACAAGCCCACCGATCCCGTCATCCGCCGACGGTCTCTCGTCGCAGCACTGCCGCGGCGGGAGGCTCGGCTTTCCGGAGACATGTCATGTCCACCCATCCGCCGTTCCGCAAGGTGTTCGAGGGCGTCGCGACGCGCGCGCAGATGTTCGCGCTCTTCAATCGCCACAGAGATACGCCCGGTGTCGATCCCTTGTCCGGCAAGCCTTACGCGGGCCAATGGTTCGAGATCTCGGCCAGCGAGTACCGCTTCATGCTCGATCTGTTGCCGCCGTTGTTCCAGAGAACCGGCATGTTCGGCATGTCCGAATACAAGGCAGGCAATGTAACCAGCGTATTCTTCGCGATCAGGATCCGCGGTCGCGAACGCTGGTTCCACGGATTCTGCGACCTCTCCGACAAACGCAGTCCCGACGCCATGCGCGCGGCGATCATCGCCCATGAGACGGGCGCCGTCGACAGCATGACGCGTGAGGAAAAACTCGAGGCGATCTGGTCCGCGACGCATGCGGACTTCAAGGGCGGCGCCGGCGAGGCCGATCCTAACGCCTGGCCGCCGGAGCATCACGGCAAGCGGACCATCCTGGTCAACGCCGGCGAGCAGGGGACCGTCCTCAAGCTCCTGGAGGCTCTGTCCGACGAAGAAATCGACAGTCGCATATCGGCACTCCGCGCACGGCGCACGAGGAGGGTGGGAGGCAAGGATGCGGACCCATCGTAAGCAACCGACACCGGGCGGCCAGGCGCACCTGCGCGGCGCACTCATCGTTGATACCGGCGCACGCCCCCAGGGGCACGTGCTGAAGCTGACCGAAGACGCCTATGGCGGCGGCTATACCGAGTCGCGAGCACGGGGCCGGCAAGCACCCGGCTTGCGCTCCCAACGTGAGCGGCTGCGCGTCCGGTCGCACGATTGTGATGCCGGCTGGGATCAGGCTGCCACAATTGCCCGAGTGAAACTTGGTACATCCAGATTGCCTGGAGTGTCCACACCGGCCGGAGATCTCATGACCACGCGACGCAGCTTTCTCTCGGGCTTTCTAGCACTTCCGGCGCTGGTCCCCGTCACGGCTCGGACTCGGGAGCCGCCACAACAGCTCGAGCTGACGCCGGCCTGCGGCACGCCGGAGCCGACGATCGCGCAGACCGAGGGGCCATACTTCACGCCCGGGTCGCCCTTGAAGCGCGACTTCAAGCAGGATGCGCCCGAAGGCACGGCGATCACGATCGCCGGCTTTGTGCTGACGCCACAGTGCGAGCCGGTGGCTGGGGCACTGATCTAGCTGTGGCATTGCGACGGCGACGGCGACTACGACAATGAGGGTTTCAGGCTGCGCGGGCACCAGTTTAGTGACGCCGGGGGACGCTGGTGGTTCGAGACGATCGTGCCGGGCATCTACACCGGCCGCACGCGGCATTTCCATGTAAAGGTGCAACGGCCCAACGGGCCGCTGCTGACGACGCAGCTCTATTTCCCTGGGGAGCCCGGCAACGACCGCGACAACATCTTCGATGCCTCGTTGCTGCTGGACATCAAGTCCGCACCGGACGGCGGCTACGGGCGATACGATTTCGTCGTTGCATGACCAAGGCTGCAGCCTGCGTCTGATCAGTTGGTGGCCGCCATCGACCGGCATCTGGTCCCGTGCAGATGCTGCTTATCGCGGCGAACTGCCACTATCCCCCTGACCAAGGTCGATTTCGAACGTTGGCTGCGGAACACGAAGGGCGATCATCGAGGAATGGCACAATCCCGATCAGCAGCATCAACCATCACGTCAACGCAGAACCTTCGGCAAGCGTCGTTTCCAGCGCTGCCCACGGGGCAAGGTTGGCTCGCCGTGGCGCCTGATACGCTTGCGCGCTGGCCGGGCAGGCTCTTCGCTAGGGGCCATTGTTTCGGCTGCGTCAAGAGGCTGCCCGGCATGCGGCCCCTCGGAGACAACGGATAGATCACAATCGTCGGCGGGGATTTCGCACCCGGCTTCCACAGTATCGGCGCGATCTTTCGCGGCCACGCGATCAACGTTATGCCGCTCCGCGGCCTGTTCAGGTCCGCTGTCCGGATCGCCCAACGAGTCGCTCGCCACAGCTGAAAGGTCCAGATCACCCCAAATCGAACGCGGTTTTCCCAGGTGGCCGCGCTTCTTCTTCACTTCCACGACGAAAGGTCGGGCAGGCCGTCTCATAGACAGGTTCCTTGATGAGAATCGATCCGATTAAACGGATCCACACACTGTTTACTTCGGCGAAGGCCAACGGTCCATCACCTCAGCACTTCGGATCCAGGGTATCGGCACCCACAGTGATTCATCGCTCGTGGTCCGTGTCGCCAAAGAAAGGCGACAGGAGGCGCTTGTTCGAGATCTCTTCGTCGCCCCTTCGTCCACGTCGCTGGAGGGAGAGCGTGGCCGGAAGGAGTGCGGCCTTGCGGAGCGCCGAGAGCGCGCCGGCGGGGCGGACACTCTTCCGCAAAGGACATTTCCATGAACATCGTCACGACCACATCGGCCGTTGCCCGGACGGCAGCTCCCCCTGTCGCGCCGGCATCCCACGCCATCGACACCGCCCACGCGATACACCAGGCAGCATTGCTGCTTTTGCCCTTTATCGAACAGGGTAAGCCCATCACCACCGCAGCACTGCGCACGGCCATGAGCGACAGCTTCGACGGCACTGATGCGCAGGGGCTTTGGGTCTGGAAGGACGCCTATGAGGCGCTCGAAGCCGCCCAGGTCCTGTTTCTGCGTCGGTACGGACCGGCGATCCTGTTCCGGTCGACCTCGCGGCAGGCAACGCTGGCGATGATGAAACGCATCGCCGACCTCGTTCCCACCCACACGCGCCGCTCGGACGAGAGCCAAGCCATGCAGCAGCTGTCGACGCCGCTGCCGCTCTCTTTCGTCACTGCCCACGCGGCGGCGATCGCGGCGTCGGACCTCGTCCTCGAGCCCTCGGCCGGCACCGGTCTTCTCGCCGTCCATGGCGAGATCGCCCGCGCCTCGCTCGTGCTCAACGAGCTTGCCGCGACGCGCGCTGATCTGCTAGGCCTACTGTTTCCGCGCGTTCCCGTCTCCCGGCATGACGCAGCCCATATCGACGACCACCTCGATACCGGCATCGAACCGTCCGTCG
The DNA here is from genome assembly GCA_023953835.1 of Rhizobiaceae bacterium. NCBI lineage: Bacteria > Pseudomonadati > Pseudomonadota > Alphaproteobacteria > Hyphomicrobiales > Rhizobiaceae > Rhizobiaceae bacterium. The sequence continues at coordinate 134,987 of JAMLJB010000003.1, forward strand.
TGCTGATGAACCCGCCCTTCACCGTTGGAGCCTATGTGAACGGCCATGTCGCCGATGCCGCATGGCGACATCTCTCCTCCGCATTCGCGCGGCTGCGCGCGGGTGGCCGCCTCGTCGCCATCACCGGCACCGGCCTTTCTCCCGAAAACCCGAAATGGCGGCCTGCTTTCGAGCGGCTGCAGCAGCAGGGCAGGGTGGTCTTCACCGCGGCGATCGACGGCCGTGTCTATGCCCGCCATGGCACGACGGCGGAAACCCGCCTGACCATCATCGACAAGATCCCTGCGTCCGATCCGTCCAAATTCGCGGCCTCACCGGGCAAGGCGAATGATGTCGAGACGCTGCTCTCCTGGATCTCCGACCTGCCGACCCGCACACCGGGCGGCTTTCCGGATTCGATCGGCGCCCTGTCGAACGGCATCCTGCGCAATGGCGCCATGCAGATGGCCGCGCGCTCAGAGGCGGGAACTGCGCCCGTCGCGGCCACGGCTTCGGTTGCGAAGACCATGCGGCCGGTCCGTCCCGTTGCCCGGGCGAAGCCCGCCCGTCCCGGCATCGCAGCCAGCACACCTGCCGTTTCCCTGACCTATGAGCTGTGCGACTGGATACCGGAGGAGGGCGGCCGGCTCACCGACACGATCTACGAGCCCTATGCGCTCCAGTCGATCCACATTCCCCGGGCCAAACCCCATCCGACCCCGCTGGTCCAGTCCGCGGCGATGGCCGCGGTCGCGCCGCCGAAGCCATCGTACCGGCCTCTCCTCCCTGATGCGATCATCGATGAAGGACTGCTGTCCGACGCTCAGATCGAGAGCGTCATCTATGCCGGCGAAGCCCATTCCGGGCATCTCGCCGGCGCCTGGACGGTAGACGAAACCTACGATGTCGTCTCCGCCGCCCCCGACGGCGCGGAGAATGCCGTCCGATTCCGTCGCGGATGGTTTCTGGGTGACGGCACCGGCTGCGGCAAGGGACGGCAGGTCGCCGGCATCATCCTCGACAATTGGCTGCAGGGCCGCCGCCGGGCGATCTGGATTTCCAAGTCGGACAAGCTGCTGGAGGATGCCCAGCGCGACTGGTCGGCCCTTGGTCAGGAGCGTCTCCTTGTCCAGCCGCTCTCGCGCTATCGGCAGGGCACGCCCATCCGCCTTGCCGAAGGCATCCTGTTCACGACCTATGCGACGCTGCGCTCCCAGGAACGCGACGGCAAGAAGTCCCGGATTGCCCAGATCCTCGACTGGGTAGGCCAAGAGGCGGGGAGGGCCGAAAGCCCGACAGGGACCAAAAAGCATTTCGATGGAGTCGTGGTCTTCGATGAAGCGCATGCCATGGCCAACGCCGCCGGCGGCAAAGGCGAACGCGGTGACGTTGCGCCCTCGCAGCAGGGCAAGGCTGGCCTCAGGCTTCAGCACGCGCTCCCCGACGCGCGTGTCGTCTATGTCTCGGCGACCGGCGCCACCGCGGTCGAGAACCTGGCTTACGCCCAGCGTCTTGGCATCTGGGGCAGCGAAGACTTTCCGTTCGCGAACCGTGCCGAGTTCGTCGCGGCAATCGAGGACGGCGGTGTTGCCGCAATGGAAGTGCTCGCCCGCGACCTCAAATCGCTCGGGCTCTACACGTCCCGTTCTCTCTCCTATGACGGCGTCGAATACGACCTGCTCGAGCACGAGCTGAGCGAGGAGCAGATCCGTATCTACAACGCCTATGCCGACGCCTTCCAGGTCATCCACAACAACCTGACCGCCGCGCTCGAGGCGGCCAACATCACCAGCGAGACTGGCACGCTGAACCGCAATGCGAAGGCCGCAGCACGCTCGGCCTTCGAGAGCACCAAGCAGCGCTTCTTCAGCCATCTCATCACCTCGATGATGACGCCGACGCTGATCGGCGCGATCGAGCAGGACCGCGCCGACGGTCATTCGGCGGTCGTGCAGATCGTCTCGACCGGCGAGGCGCTGATGGAACGGCGGCTGGCCGAGATCCCGACCGAGGAATGGTCCGACCTCCACGTTGATGTCACGCCGAGGGAATACGTCGGTGGGTACCTGATGCATTCCTTCCCGACCCAACTCTTCGAGGAATATTCGGACGCCGATGGCAACATTTATTCGCGACCCGTGCATGACGCCGACGGCAACCCCGTCCAATGCCGGGAAGCCGTACGCCGGCGCGACGAGATGATCGAAAAGCTGGCCTCGCTGCCGCCAGTCGGCAGCGCGCTCGACCAGATACTCCACCATTTCGGCACCGACACCGTCGCCGAGGTCACCGGCCGCTCCCGTCGCATCGTCAGGAAAACCGGCCGCGACGGCATCGACCGGCTTGCCGTTGAGAGCCGCCCAGGCTCCGCCAATCTCGCCGAGACCCAGAGCTTCATGGATGACGACAAAAGCGTGCTGATCTTTTCCGACGCCGGCGGTACCGGCCGCTCCTATCACGCCGATCTCGGAGTGAAGAATCAGCGGCTGCGCAAGCACTATCTGCTCGAGGCGGGCTGGCGCGCCGACAACGCCATCCAGGGTCTCGGACGAACCCATCGCACCAACCAGGCGCCGCCGCCGCTGTTCCGGCCGATGGCCGCCAATGTGAAGGCGGGCAAGCGGTTCCTGTCGACCATCGCGCGCCGACTCGACACGCTGGGCGCGATCACGCGCGGCCAGCGCCAGACCGGCGGGGCAGGGCTGTTCCGGTCCGAGGACAATCTTGAAAGCCCCTATGCCCGCGCGGCCCTGCGCCAGTTCTACATGCTGCTGCATCAGGGCAAGATCGAGGGCTGCTCGCTCACGAGTTTCGAGGCGGTCACCGGACTTTCGCTCACGACAAACGAGGGCGGCCTGCGCGACGAGCTGCCGCCGATCACGACCTGGTTGAACCGCCTGCTGGCGCTGCGCATCGAGACCCAGAACCTGCTGTTCGAAGTGTTCGAGCAGCTGATGACGGCCAAGATCGAAGGCGCCATCGCCGCCGGTACCTATGACAAGGGTCTGGAGACGATCACGGCGGAGAGCATCACCGTCACCGATCGCCGAACGGTCTACACCCACCCGGTCTCGGGCGCGCAATCGCGTGTGCTGACCGTTGCCCGCAAGGATCGCGTCAGGCCGCTCGGGCTGGTCGACGCGCTCGGGATCGCCCGTGCGGAACCGCAGTCGGTCCTGCTCGTGAACACGCGATCGGGTCGGGCAGCACTTCAGCTTCCGATAGCGAGCCTCATGCTCGATGACGGCACGGTCGAGCACCGTGTTCGACTTCTGCGGCCGACCAACGAGCTGCGCTTCGGTCTCGACGCCCTTGCCGAAACCCACTGGCAGCCGGCCGACCGGAAACTGTTCTGCGAATTGTGGCAGGCGGAAGTCGCCGCCGTTCCGGAATTCACCACCAGCACCTTTCACATCGTCACGGGATTGCTTCTGCCGATCTGGCGGCGGCTTCCGGACCATGACTGTCAGGTCTACCGCATCCAGACCGATGCGGGCGAACGCATCATCGGCCGTCATATCGCGCCGACGCAGGTCGCGACCATGTTCCGCAATCTCGGTCTCGACGATGTGCCGACCCTTGCACCGGACGAGGCATGGAACGGACTGATCGATGGACGGATCGGACTGCAGCTTGCCGATGGCCTGATCCTGCGGCGCAGCCGCGTCATGAACGACTATCGGGTCGAATTGATCGGCTTCACCGAAGCCATGATCCCCCGGTTGAAGGCTCTCGGTCTGATATCCGAGATCATCTCCTGGAAGCTCAGGCTGTTCATCCCGGCCGGCGCGGACGGATCCTCCATCCTTGCGATGGTGCTGGACCGCCACCCGCTCACCGGCGTCACCGATCGCTCTCCTTCAGCCTAGGGGGAGGCGATCATGACCGGCTCGGCCTCCGAGCTGGCACGCCGTCTCGGCGAACATGCCGTGGCGGTGTGCCGCGAATATCTCTCCAACGGCCATCGCTCCGGCAATCACTGGATCGTCGGTGATGTCCGCAACACGCGCGGCAGCTCCATGCATGTCCGCCTGAACGCCAACGCCAAGGGCCCGGCCGGCAAGTGGGTCGACGAACAAAGCGGGGAACATGGCGACCTGCTCGACGTGATCGAAGCGAGCTGCGACCTCGCGGGGTTCCGCGAGGTCGCGGACGAGGCGCGTCGCTTTCTCGCAATGCCGCGACCGCAGTCACTGACCCCTGGCGCGCAGCGCCAGCCCGCCGCGGCACGCGGCTCTCCAGACGCCGCGCGTCGTCTATTTGCGATGTCTCAGCCGATCGCCGGTACGCTCGCCGAGCGTTACCTTGCCAGCCGCGGCATCCTGCTCGCCGCGCGTGAGCGCACCCTGCGCTTCCACCCGGGCTGCTACTATCGCGATCTCGCGACCGGCGAGACGCTGACCCTTCCCGCCCTGATCGCCGCCGTCACCGACCTCGACGGACGTATCACCGGTCTGCAGAGAACCTGGCTCGATCCCAGCGGCGCCGGCAAGGCGCAGATCGCCGATCCGCGCCGCTCGCTGGGCCATCTCCTGGGGAACGCCATCTGGCTCGGCCTAGAGCCTGGCGCACCCATTCCGGTCATGGCCGCCGGCGAAGGATTCGAGACGATGGCATCGCTCCGCACCGTGATGCCGGCACTGCCGGTGGCCGCCGCCACCTCGGCCAATCACCTCGCCGGCCTGACCTTCCCGCCTGGTTGCCGTCGCCTCTACATCGCCGCCGATGCGGACGCCGCCGGCCGGCACGGCATCGCACGCCTCAGCCAGCGCGCAGGCGAAGCCGGGATCGCAGCCTTGGCACTGCGACCGCAGCTCGGCGACTTCAACGACGATCTGCGCCATCTCGGCCCCGCCCGTCTCGCCGCGTGGCTGCGCGATCAGCTCCTCCCGGAAGATGCCCGTCTCTTCCTGCCGTCCAGATGAATGGCGCTCGCCGGCAGGCGGGCAGAGCCGGGGCGTCGCTGGAAGTCTCTCAGCCATGGCGGCGGTCCGCCGGAAAGGCCGCGCCCGCGGCCTGCCTGAGAGGCGATCCCTGCCACCCCCCGGTCACGGCCGCAACGGCTGCGCCGTCCTCCGCTTTGCTCCGGCCTTCGGTGCGCCCCGCGCCCGGGGCGCGGCCGGGTTTCGCTGTCAGGCCGCGATGGGCGCGGCAACAACCGACGGAGACACGCCATGACCTACGAGCTTCCCTTCGACGACGGCTACGAGCCCTACCACGCCTCCTCGCCGACCGATCGCGTCATCCTCGAACTGCAGATGTACGGCCACCGTCCGCATCAGGACGAGCCGGACCCCCGGCCGCTGCCCGACGACGAGGTGATCCGGGCCGGGCTTGCCGGGATCGTCGAGGCCTTCGCCGGCATGCTCGGCGACACCAGGCTCGAACCCGACCTCGACGATCTGCTCTGGTCCTTCACCAACGTCTTCCACCGTGCCGCCGAGCGCGTCGCCCGCAGCCTCGATCGCAACGAGGAGGCGCAGCGCTCGAGCCAGAACGAGCAAGACGGCTCGGAGGTGAAGTCCGTCGAACTGGAGCGGCTGACGGCCGAGGGCATCACCTATATCGAGCGCCGCAACGTGCTGGAGATCATGCGCGACGAGGCCGCCGACCTCTACGAGGCGGAAACGGGCTCGGCGTGGCGGCCGCGCACCGGCTCCAAGGTCTCCCATCAGTCGATGACAGCGGCGGTGATCGACTCTCGCGACTTCATCGCCGCGCGCCGACGGGCCGACAACGAGGTGCTGGTCCCGGCCGGCACCAAGATCGCCTTCGCCGGCGGCCTCGACTGCAACGATCACGACCGGATCTGGGACGCGCTCGACAAGGCCCGCGAGAAGCACGCGGACATGGTCCTGCTGCACGGTGGCAGCCCACGCGGCGCCGAGCGCATTGCTGCCTGCTGGGCAGAAAACCGCAAAGTTACGCAGATCGCCTTCAAGCCGGACTGGAACCGGCACGCCAAGGCCGCACCATTCCGCCGCAACGACCAGTTGCTCTCGGTCATGCCCTACGGCCTGATCGTTTTCCCCGGATCCGGCATCACGGAGAACCTGGCCGACAAGGCTCGCCGGCTCGGCATCCCGGTCTGGCGGTTCACGGAGGGTGGCGCGTGAGCGCCGCCTTCCTTTGCCACGTCGAAGAACCCGACCGTTCGCGGTCGGGTTCTTCGTGTGCCCACATCCGTCCCGGCCTGCCGAATTCAGCACAGCCAGGCTGTAGGTGCGCCAGTTGCGCGCGGGGCTCAATTCTCCTTCAATCCGGTCCGGCGCGCCGGCCTGCGGCCGGCGGGGCTCTACTCGCGGCGTACCGCCGCTCCCCGAGCTGGCTACGCCGTCTCGGCCTTCGGTGACGATCCCTCGCGCGGGAAAGGGAGAGGAGAGCCGGGGCGAGGCGGTTGATTTGAGAGAAAGGAAAGCGACCATGGCGATGATATTCTTGGGCGGTTCGCGCGATATCTTCGAGCTCCCGCCTCCCGCGATCGAACGGATCGGCGCGATCGTCGCGGCCGAGCACGGCGTCCTGATCGGCGACGCGCCAGGAGCGGATGCCGAGATGCAGGGCCTGCTCGCAGGCTACGATTACGAACATGTCGGCGTCTTCCATGCCTGGGTCGAACCACGCAACAATCTCGGCGATTGGGCCGCCTATCACATTCCACCACCGGATGGGGCACAAGGCTTTGGCGTGCACGCCGGGAAGGACCGCGAAATGGCCCGCCGCGCCGACTTCGGCCTGATAGTCTGGGACGGCAGATCGCCGGGCACCTGCCTCAACGTGTTGCGCCTTGCCGTGACCGGCAGGCCTTGCGTCGTCTACGATACGATGCGCGGCACCGTGGCGACGGTCCACGATACTTCGGACTGGCGCGCTATGCTCCAACATTCTGGCCCCGACACTCGCCGCGCGGTCGAGGGCCGCATGACGGCGGATGAACGCCTCGCACTGGAAGCCTGATTGTGGCGAGCCACCTTGACCGGCCCGCGACCGGGCGGTTCAAGCCGACGGCCCCGACCCGGCCGAAGGCCGCCCCCGCGGAGCTTGCGATGGCTGCGGCGATCGTTCGCCGGCCCCTGTTGGAGCCACCCCCTGCGAACCAGCCCGTTGCCGCCTCCCGAGGCGATCCACAGAGGCATCCTACCTGTCCGTCGCGCCAAGGGCAGGGCGGTTGCGGATCAGGCAGCGCGTTCCCGGCCGCCACGCTTGACCAAGGACTACCTCGCCGGCGTCGGAGCCGAGCATCACCAGCCTGCCGCGACCGCGAAGCCGGGCGCTTGAAGGAAGACGGGGGCAGGGAACCTCCGCGCTTGCCGGTCGGCTTCGGGAGGGCGATGGAGAGGCATATCCGCAGGCGGGGAAAACGCGTACCCGTTTGCCGCCGCGCCCGGCGTGGTGGATCTGCGATGGTGGCCTGGGGTTCGTCGCCTGCGCTCACATCCGGACCAATCCCGTGTCATGTCGCCTTTGTAGTGGACCGCCTGCTTTTGCGGTCAACCCCCGTTGGGGGTACGCTCGACAAAAATTCAGCAAAATTCGATTTCGGTCTTTTGTTTGCGGGCCAGGCACTTTCCTTCCCGCAAGCGGGGCCCTTGAAAGTGCGGCCCGCTGACTGCGGCAAATAGAATTTTCCAGAATTTTTGCCGAGTGACCGCAGCAGGACGGCCCCCTCCTTTGGCGCCATCGGGAATGGTCCCGATGCAACCGAAGGAGAAGTACCATGGCCACCACGATCGCAAACCTCACCGCCAAGGCCGACGGCTCGATGGAAGGCGTGTTCGCCACGCTGCGGGTCAACGCCCCGATCACCCTGATCCCGAACGCCAACAAGACCCGCGAGGATGCTCCCGACTACCGCATCGTCAACAAGCGCACGGGCTTCGAGATCGGAGCCGGCTGGCACCGCATCTCCCAGCGTTCGGGCGAGGAATACCTCTCGGTCAAGCTGGAAGCCCCCGAGATCGGCGTGATCTTCGGCAACCTCGCTCCCGCCCCGGGCGGCGACGAGAACAAGAAGGTGATCCTGTGGAACAACCCGCAGTGAACCGCAGAGAGCCGGCCCCGCAAGGGGCCGGCTCTCTTTTCGCTCCACTCGATCAGGAGGCTTTCATGAGCCGCTACACCATCACCGTCACCAGCGATCACCGCTCCGATCCGGACGCCGTCATCGGCTACGATCCACCGCTGCGCACTTTCTTCCTGCAGGCGTTTCCTGAAGAGAGCGGCGACGATCTCGCTCTGTGGCTCGGCACCCGCGACCGCGAATACGAAACGCTCGACGCGCTGCACGCGGCCGCGCGGGTTCGACGCCATGCCGGTTCCCGACGACATCATCGCTCGGCTCTCCGCCGACATCGCGGCGGAAGCCCACCGGCCGCCGCATGACGGTCCGCTCACGGCACCGCTGCGACATCTGCAGTCGAAGTAGCCCCAAAGAAGAGGCCCGTGCCGGGATGACCTCCGGCGCGGGCCGCTTCTTTTGCCCGTCCTAATCGCCACGTTCGAATGTCATCCAATGCCGCCGGCGTCGCAGTAACCGCGACTCCGTTTCGATCGCTCCAAGGTAAGCCGCGCGGCAGCGGCCTCCTGGACCTTCTCATAGAGGTCGATGCGCATCCGGCCCGGCCGGCCAATCCTTCCCCACTCGCGTACAACACAGATGTCGCCGAAAAGGCTCAGCGCTGACGACAGCCGATAAAACCGTGCCATGTTGCGTGCCGGATCAATGCGACGGAGGTGGATCACGTCTTGTATCTGCATGATGTGAATGTCGCGCCTGTAATGCATGCCGTCCAACGAGTTCTGTGAATCGGTCCGACCGCATCGATTCAAGCTGTTGATGCATCGGCTGAATGAACGGTGTTTGGGCGAGCCGGCCTGCGGCCGACCGGGCTCTACTCGCGACGCTTCCGCGCCGCTCACGGAGCCCGCTGGCGCGGTCTCCGCCTTCGGTAACGATCCCCTCTCGCGAGGCATCAGACCTCGGATCGACCGGGCCCTGATGCCACGAGGGGCAACCCCTCGCGCACCCCGCCGGCTGGTCGCCGGATATGGACGCATCCCCTGGCGGGGATGCGGGTCTCTATCTCTCTGACGTCCCAGTCTACTGGCCGCTCCCATCGCCTCAAGGACGCGCGGTGCCCCCAATTTTCAGCCGTCGCCCTGAAGGAGGGCGCCGTCAGAAAATCGGCTCCCCCACGCGCCGCCTCCGGCGGTCGCTACGCGATCCTTGACCCGATGCTCGACTTGCCCGTCGCCGGCCTCCGTCATCAAGATGAAGGAGACCATAACATGGCACACAACAATCTCATGCTTGTCGCGAAGCTTTCGGGTCTGCGCGTCCTCGTCCTCGCCAACCGCCTCGGCTGTGACAGCGAACTTGCTCGCACCGTCCACGACAGGCTGGCAACAAAGCTCGCCGAGATGATCGAAGCGCAGCGCAGAATCCTCACAGCCGACCGGGCGCTTGTCGTAGCGCGCGGAACGACCGATGAAGAAGATGCATTCTACGACGTGCACCACTACCAGACTGCCTGGTACGAGACGTGGCTGATCGAAGCAGTCGCGCTCCTCGACGATTATCTGGTCGACGATCTGACGAACGAATATTTCGATTTCCGCACCGGTCGCTGGCATCATCGCGACGGCGAGGTCCCGATCGCGGTGCCGGTGCCGGCCGAAAAGCTCTGCGGTCTCGCAGCTATCATTGCCGAGATCGAGGACATCAGCGGCGCGCGGTTCAGCGTCGAAAATGTCTACTACAGCGAGGCCGAAGCGGAAGCGGCGTGGTGGGAAAGCACCGGAGCCAATCCGGACGAGATTTTCGCACTACCCGAAACGGGCCGCTCATGAGGCCAAGGATCGAGGCGGTGCAAGCCGCCTCGATCCTCTAATTCGCGAACACTAAGCCGACGTGATGTGTCGGCACTCGCTTTCCGGTCGATAGCGCCGGTTCCGGCTCCCGCTTCCGGTCAGCCCCTACGCTTCGTCTCCGGCTGCCTCGGCGCGTTCGCCGCCCTGCTGTCCGGCGACAATTCCTCGACCAGCCTGAGAAGGTTCTGCGCCGTAGCAGCCGGCAGGTCCAGCATGCGCATGACAAGCTTGAACCTGGTTTCCGCCTCCAGCTCGGTCTCGCCGAAGAACTGCGGAGCCGCCGCATAGATCGCCTCGATTGGCGAGAAATCGAGCAGTTCGGCCAGATGCAGCAGCCGCGTCACCCTGAGCTTGGCCCCGGCCCGCTCGTGCCGGGCGTAAATCTCGTGATGGAGGCCGACCATCATGCCGACCTGCTCCCGGTTCAGGTTCTGGGCATCCCGCCGCTCGCGCAGGAAGCGGCTCAGCTCCTCCTCGATTTCAAGAAGGCCACGAACTCCGCCAAATCCCGGCTTGCGCCAGATAGGCTTTCCAGCCTCGGGATCGTCCGTTTCGACAAGGCCATGCCGGTCGATGTAAGCCTGTACGTCCTTGATGGCCATTGTCTGGCTCGCTCGAATCCGCTCGCTGCCCGAACCCCGTCAAAAGAGACGAGAAAATCCCCAAATTGGCTCCAAACTCTAAAAATTTGAGCCAAAACGATGGTGTTTCTAGCAGGGATTCGGACGAGACTTCAACTCGACTCTCGGCCCAAGCCGAGCGCGACACACGTTCTTTCAGAATCCATTGGCGTCCAAATATTGTCGAATGGCCTTCTCCATAAGGGCCTGCATGGACGTATCCATGTTGAAGGAGGCCAGTTTCAGCCGCCGCTTCGTGTCGCGATCCAGGTTGACATTCACGAAGTGGCTTGCACCTTTCATACGCGCCCGTTTCATCTGCCGCAGCGCCTTGCTCGCCTCGCTGGATGCCGCGCCTCTCCCCGTTTCCTCTCTGGGCGCCGGTGCTGGCGCACTCTGCGACGCAACGAGGTTTTCGTCCCCGGCGCGATCCAGGTCCAAGCTTGCCGCCGGACGCTGCCGGCGCGTGGCGGTGGCGAATTCGTCCAGCGACAGGCTCTCCTTCCCGCTCATGCCGCGCGTCCTGTCGCTGCCTCGCTCGCGAGCAGTTCGTCGACTTCCGCAACCAGCGCCTGCGTCTCCCGCCGCGCCTTGGCGATCGCCTCCGTCACCTCCTGCATCTGAAGCGTGCCAATCCCGTTGTGGATGTCCTTATAGACATTACGCTCGAACACCTCGGTCCGGAACAGATAGGTTCCGACCTTGTCTTCGATGATAGGCCTGATCTTTCGGTACAGTTCAGTGTGCCGGACCGTCACGGTGATCCGGGTCCGCAGGACGCCATGACGGCAGGTCTTTCCCAGCGCTTCGTTGACCCGCAGCACATTCTCGAAACTGTCAATGGCGCCGAGCACCTCGCGTTTCGACGGCTGGATCGGCGAGATCACGAGATTGGCCGCCGCAATTACCGGATCCACGATCGACGTGTCCTCGCCGGGCGTGTCGATCAGCAGGTGATCGAACGCGCCGCTGTTGTCCTCCATCCAGCGTTCCAATCCCCTTGCCGTCTTGTGGCTATAGACCTCGATGCCCTCGGGCTGGGCGTCCTTCCCCTGGCAATCCGACCACCACTTCATGAGATTGTTGCGGGCGTCCATGTCGATCATGGCGACGTGGCCGCCGCGCAGGGCATATTCGCCGGCGATGTTCATCAGCGCTGTGGTCTTGCCAGCGCCTCCCTTGCCGTTGATGGCAGCGATCACGACGGTCATTGGCCTATCTCCCATGAAAATGTGTTTCTACTCACACACGAATTCATGGTCGTGTGGACGTGGATTCACATCGATATAGATGCACACGAACATGAAAAAACACAATCATATTGACACAAAAAAATGATCTCTTGGCAAATAGCTGGAAAAAATCGCTATCATTTATGTTGGCAGGATACGGAAAAATGTGATACATTTTTCCTGATGATCGAGGGACAAGCCCTCGATCCGCGGCCTGCGGCCGCAAGCACCACGATCAAGGCTGTGTTTATCGATGGTTCGAAGCAGTTCGACAGCGTCGAAACGGAAGGAGAAGGTGGCGCATATCCGCTTCTCTCCGGCCGAATTCGAGGCGCTGGAGGCGGCCGCGGGCGCAGCCGACATGACCGTTTCCGCCTTTGTCCGGTCGCTATCGATCGAGGGCGCTGGCGTGCGGCCGTTTCTCGGGGAGGAGGATCGCATGGTGCTCAGCCTGCTCGCCGACGGCATGCGTGCGATCGGCGGCAACCTCAATCAGATTGCCAGGGCCATCAACACCGGCATAGTGCCGTTTGAGTGCGACGTCGCAGGCAGCATCAAGGATGCGCATAACGTAGCGACAACGCTTGCGTCCGAGCTGACTGAGATGACCCGGCGTTCGGCGGCCGTCCGACGCGGGGAGGGCGCCTGATGGAGTTTTTTCCTGGCGCCTTCGAACGGGAGTGGGGGCGCCGGCGCGCCATGTTGATGCATGAAATGCAGCTCGGCCAGTCTGAAAAGAGCGACTGGGACGAGCCGCGAAGGGGAGGGGTGGCGCGGATTGGTGAGGAGGGGCTGGACGGCTTCGGCCGAGCGCGGCGGCGGCAGGACGGAAGCGGCGCGCGGTGGTCGCGTGTTGGCGCGGGAGCGGCCGGCCGCTCTATGCGGACACGGTTCGCGGCACTAGCGGGCGGCAGTCAACCAGCCGTGGTCAAGCTTGCCTCCTATGGTGGCGGCGCGCGAGCCGGCGCGATGATGAGCTATACGTCTCGCAACGGGGAACTCGCCGTCGAGAATGAGCGCGGCGAGCGCGTGCTCGGCAGGGATGCACTCGCCGAACAGCGCGCCGAGTGGGAGCATCTCTTCGACAATCGCACCGCCAGCCGGGATCTGGGCGTATTCCATGTTTCGATCGATACGGCATCACTGCACGATGACGTCGACCAGGATGACCAGCTGCGCGAGATCCTGCGGTCGGGATTTGGTGATCGCCGGTTCGCTTACACCGCGCGAGAGCGATCCTCTGACGAGCTGTATGTCTCCGGAGTCGTTATACTGCGCGATGGGGAGGGCGAGCGACTGACCGGCGACCGGAAGGCTGCCGGCATCGTCCAACAGCATTTCGATGATTCCGATGCCGGCCGGGATGTCGAAGCCCGGTTCCGATTCCATGGGTACGGCAATGGGGTGGAATGGGGCACGGCGCGTGTGCGCGAACTGTTCGCTGGGACCGAAGGGGAAGTTCGCGAGGACACTGGCCGACTGATCAGCGATGCCGCACAGGCAGGCGATCTCGTTCAGAAGGAATGGCGCAGGGAATTGCACAGTCGCAAGGGCAGGGACGTCATGCATCTGATCGTGTCGGCGCGAGCCGGCACCGATGGTGCGGCCTTCGAAGCTGCCGTGCGCGAGTTCCTCGGCGAACAGTTCGCGGGGCATCGCTACGTGTTTGCCGTTCACGATCCGGCGCTCGATCCAAAGGAAATGGCTGAGGGCGGCAAGCGGCCACACATTCATGCCCATGCGATCGTCACCATGCGCTCGGAGACCGGGGATCGGATCGTCACCAGCCCGCAGATGTTCCGGGAATGGCGCTCCGTTATGGCCGAGAAGGCATGCGAGCAGGGTATCGACATGGAGCTGACCGATCGCCGCGACTTTGCCCATGCGCCGGCCTATACCCGCAACCAGGTCCGGCCCGTCAGCTATCGCGGCCGGACGGAGCATGAGGGAACGAGCGCCGCGGCGCATGCCCGTTATCGGGCCAAGCGCTCGAACGAGGTTAGCCTCGCAACCACCGACCGCAGCCGGCAGTATGCAGAGACAGCGGCCGAAGCCTGGAGCGATCTTGCCAAAGAGGCGGGCAACTCGCGCGAGGGCGCCTTTGCAATGCGTCAGAGCCGTCGTCTGGAACGATTGGCGGAGAACACTCAAAATGAGCGTGTTTTCGCAGATGTCGGAAACGAATCTGTCAAAAACATAACCAATATGATAGAGCTGACCGAGTTCGTGAACGGTGAGGATGGACAGATGCGAGAGATGACGCGTCCGGAGTTCGAGGCCTACGAAAATCGTGTAGAAGCGGTCCTTTCGTCCGTGGAGCAGACGCTCGACGATACGGGCCGTGCCGACTTCGACGAGATCGCCGCGGCCGCGCGCGAAGTGGTCGACATCCGCCGGGAATATCTCGAGTTCACCGAACGCCATGTTGACCGCGAGGGCGGGCAGAAACCGCGCGGCTCGCGCGACGATCGTTTTGAAGATCCCAATGCCCCGTGGAATGCGGCCGTGGCGCGGTTCGGATTGGAGGCGGTCGAAACAGCGAACGAGGTTCTCGTTCAGGTCAGTCACTATCGCGAGGGGCTTGAGCGGATCGAAGCGGGTGAGCTGCCGCAGTCCTTCACGGCGAGCTACCGGGCAGGGCTTGAGCGGGAAATCAACCGGGCTGCCGACATGGCAGTCGATGGCTACAACCAATATATGCGCGAAGCCGCGAAATCGGATCGGGATCTGCAGCGTACGATCGATCAGATCGAACTGTCCCGCGCCGAGCAAGCGCGAAGCGACAGGGGCGAAGACAGGGAGCAGAAAGCTGCTTCAATCGACGCCGGCGAAAACCGGCGGGCCGACGGTGCGCCCGGTGGGTTCCAGGGTGCTGCCGAAGCCGAGCAACATCGCGATCCGGGTCGGGAGGTCCGTTCGACGCCGGAGCAGGATGACCAGATGGTCGAGCAGCAGGCGACTATGCCGTCCGAGCAACGAACAAAGCATCCCGACGACCGATCCGTTGAAAGGAAACCGGCCCTCGACGCGGAACTTGCCAGATCCGATCCACCGCAGCAGCATGTGCCGCGTCTTCGTCAGATCGAACTGGAACTCGAGGAGCGTCAGGACCGCGATCGCGACGATCGGGAAAGGTAGAAGGCGACCATGAAGAACGACAACTGGGCATACAAGTACGGTCCTCCTCCAGAAGAGTTGTCTGAGAAAGACAGCCGCTGGCCAGGGACCTGGCTCTTGCTTGCATTTCTGGTAATAGCTCCCCTCATCTATTTCGGCCCCGAGCTTGGCGCCGTCGAGGCGTGGCTAGTTGGTCTCTACCGCACGGTCGATAGTTGGATTGCTCCAATCAGGGACTTTGTGTTGAGCTAAGAGCCAAGCACAAGGCGCGCCTGAAGGACAATCGATGAAACTAAGTCGCGAGCAACTGCACGATCTGGTCTGGTCGATGCCCATGACGGAGATCGCCCGGCGGTCCGGCGTGCGTGATCAACACATCGCCAGGGCCTGTGACGGAGCGGAAGTAGCGCGCCCTCGCGCCGGCTACTGGCAGAAGGTCGAGCACGGAAAAAGCGTTACTCGTGTGGCTCTCAGCAATGATCGTTACGCGGTAAGCGATATCATCACTATCGACGCAACAGGCTGGGCAATCTCGCAGCGATAACCGGAAGTCTTCGCGAACACTGATCGCCTGATCGTCACCCATGTGCCAGTGCCCGAATGAGGGTGCGAAACGCGGCGCGGACCTTGCGATCTTCGATCTTTGCCAGCGTCCATGAAACCATGGCATCGCGTCCATGCGGCATTCGGTCGATCGAGCTTCTCGCCCGCGCCAGCTCGGTCATTCGTCCGAGGTGTTGCGCCGTTACAGGAGTGATAAGAGCGGGGTCAAGCGGTCGGCTTCTTGCGGCCGCGCTTGGTCGGCGACGGCTTTTCCGGTTGCTTCGGCTTACGGCCGAGCCCCATGGTCTTGGCCAGCGTGGAGCGAGCGGCCGCATAGTTCGGAGCGACCATAGGGTAGTCGGCAGGCAGGCCCCATTTGGACCGATACTCGTCCGGGCTCAGATTGTAATGCGTCGCCAAGTGCCGCTTTAGCGATTTGAACTTTTTTCCGTCCTCCAGGCTGATGATGAAGTCCGGCGTCACCGATTTCTTGATCGGCACCGCAGGCTTCTGCATGGCCGAGGCTTCCTCGACCGAGGCCCCGCCATGGATGCGCTGAAGCGTGGCGTGGACCTGGCCGATTAGGGCAGGAAGGTCGACGGCAGGAACCGGATTGTTCGACACATAGGCTGACACGACATCGGCGGTCAGCTCGATCAGGGAATCGGTTTGCAGCTTAGCTTCTTCTGTCACGAGGTTCCCCTGTGATGGTTAGGCAGTCGGCGAAGATTTCAGCTTCATAATGGCGGTTTCCGCGCATGACAATGAAAGGTGATCTCCGGCGCAGTTCTCGCAGGCAAGGGCCAACCATCCAGAACTACCGTAGATTGCCTTGTACATGACACAACGCTAAGTCGCAGAATCTATCTTATGGAACTAACTTATTGATATTGTTTGACTATTGCCCAGCTGCGGTCTCCTCTAGCAACTCCGCGTCGATCTCGGCCGGCTCAAACAATGTGATACCCGGAAATGGCGCTTCCTCAAGCGTCTGAGGGGCTCATAGGGGATTGCTTTCTGGTCGACCAAGCTGTGCAGGTTCCCCACCTCGCTTTGCGCAGGTGCCGAGCTAGACTAGCCAGTTGGTCAGCCGACAAGGCCGCGGACTGTCATCATCACGAGAATCCGATGCGGGCAATGCCGCGCTGGCCCAGCCGTGAGACACCTCCACCTCGGCCACAGCGGGTTATCAAAAAATGGTTCTTCGCACTGCACTCAAATTGTTCGCATTTGCGAACAACTGTGGCAAATACATCGCCTAACAAAGCAAACAGGAGGGAGGATAGCGAGTGAGCGCAACCGGGAAGAATCTGGCACCGACGCCGCCGCAGGTGGCGAAGATGAAGGGCGGAGCCCCGCTCGTTTGCCTGACGGCCTACACGACGCCGATGGCGAAGATTGTCGACGCGCATTGTGACGTGGTGCTGGTGGGCGACAGTGTCGGTATGGTGCTGCACGGCCTGCCGTCCACGCTCGGCGTCACGCTCGACATGATGATCATGCACGGCCGCGCCGTTCGCCGCGGCGTTGAGCGCGCGCTCATGGTGGTGGACATGCCCTTCGGCTCCTACGAGGAGAGCCCCGAGCAGGCGTTCCGCAACGCCGCCCGCCTCATGGCCGAGACGGGAAGCGCGGCCGTCAAACTCGAAGGCGGCGAGCCGATCGCCGGGACTGTCCGGTTCCTCGCGGCGCGGGGCGTGCCGGTCATGGCGCATGTCGGCCTCACCCCGCAATCCGTCAACGCCTTCGGCGGCTACGCCGTGCAGGGCTGCGGCGAGGACGGCCAGCGCGTGGCGCGCGATGCGGCCGCAGTGGCCGAGGCCGGCGCTTTCGCAGTCGTTCTCGAGAAGGTGCCAGAGGCGCTCGCTCGCCGCATCACCGGGGAGATCGTCGTGCCGACGATAGGCATCGGCGCCTCGCCAGCCTGCGACGGCCAGATCCTCGTCGTGGACGACATGCTGGGAGCCTTCACCGATTTCCGCCCAAAGTTTGTCCGGCGCTATGCCGAACTGGGCGCGGAAGCCGACAAAGCGGTCGCCGCCTTTGCCGCGGACGTGCGGGCGCGCCGGTTCCCCGCCGCAGAGCATGTGTTCGGCGACGAGCCCAAGGCCGTCGCAAAGGGAGGCGAAGCATGAGTGTGCCCATCGTCCGCACTCTGGCCGAGCTTCGCTCCACAGTCGCCGGCTGGCGGCGCGAGGGCGCGGCCGTCGCGGTCGTGCCGACAATGGGCGCGCTGCACGAGGGGCATCTGAGCCTCGTGCGCGCCGCGTTCGGCAGGGCCGACCGGGTCGTCATCACGCTGTTCGTCAACCCGAAGCAGTTCAACAGCGCGGCGGATCTCGCCGCCTATCCCCGCACCGAGGCCGACGACGCGGCCAAGCTCGCACCGCTGGGCGCGCATATGCTCTACGCGCCCAATGCGGAGGAGATCTATCCAGAATGCTTCTCCACGACGGTCTCGGTTGCCGGCGTCAGCGAGGGGCTGTGCGGCGCGTTCCGGCCAGGCCATTTCGACGGGGTCGCGACCGTCGTGGCGAAGCTCTTTCTTCAGACCGGCGCCGACCTGGCCTTCTTCGGCGAGAAGGATTTCCAGCAACTCCACGTGGTCCGCCGCATGGCGCAGGATCTCGATATCCCAATCGAAATCGTCGCCTGCCCCACTGTGCGCGAAGCCGATGGGCTCGCGCTCTCGTCTCGCAACGTCCGGCTGTCGTCGGCCGAGCGGGCGAAGGCACCGAAGCTTGCCGAGGTGCTTGCCATGGCCTCGGAGCGCTTAGTCTCTGGCAGCCCCGTGATGGCGACGCTGGGCCAAGCTAGAACCGCGATTGCCGCAGCCGGTTTCGACAGTGTCGAATACCTCGAGTTGCGCGCGGAAGACGATCTTGCGCCGCTCGACGCGCTGGACCGCCCCGCCCGCTTGCTTGTCGCTGCCTGGCTCGGCGAAACGCGTCTCATCGACAACCTCGCAGTTACCTCCCCGGAAAGAATGATATTGTCGCCGCGGAGTGAGAAGGCGTCTTAGCTGGCCTCGGCCTCAACGATCTCCGACTGGTCCGGAACTGTCTCGTCGAAAACCCGTGCCCAGCTGTTCGCCCGTGCCCGCTGTCTCCCGGGTTTGGCCGGCGCTTCTACGAGTGTCTTCAATTTCCGGGCAGCCTTTGCGAAACGCGCGTCGACCATGTCGGGTGTTCGTCGTACCGAAGCAATCAGCGATGATGTCGCTCCGGCTGCTGAGGTTTGGGTATCGTTTCCCCCTTCTAGTGTGCTTTGCATCGTCGACAGTTTTCGAACGGGACGCTTTGCCGTTTCGTTTCCTGGTCCTTTCTGTTCCACCGATCTCAAGTAGTCGACATCTTCGCCAGCATAATCAGGCATCGTCGCCGGCACCGGTCGTTGCGGGAGGAACTCGGTTGCGGGAACTTCCGGCAAGTGGGCCTGTGAGAACCTTTCCATCTCCCGGAACGGCGCCGTCTGAAAAAACCACAGCTTGTCGGCGAAGATCGGCCCCTGCCCTTCGGCCAGGATGACCATCTTGTCTACAGGCATCTGACGCACCTCCTGTGGCATCATCAGGTCGCGCTCCCTCAGCTGCTCGATCTTGGTGCGGCGATGCAGGCCCATCAGCTCGATCGTGCGGGACTCGGTCTTGTATCGGACGGTCCGCTTGCCCAGGCCCTTGGATACGGTCTCCGCCGTCACCTGGTCGTTGGCGCCGAGGACGAGCTGGTAGCCGCAGTTGCCCATTAACGAGTACCGGGATGTCTCACCATAGATCTCGTCCAGGTTCTTCAGGTCCTGAATGACGAATGCCATCTTCACGTTGTAGCCAGCCACGTAGGGCAGCTTGGTCGTGATCTCGTTCATCTTCTTCAACTGACGGAACTCGTCGAGCAGGAAGTAGACCGGGATCGAGCGCTCCGCATGCTCGAGCATCAGCACGTCGAGAGTCTGCTGCACGAACAATGCGAGCAGCGGCCGTAGCAGCGTGATGTCGGTGACGTTGGGCGCGAGATAGATCGAGATTGGGCGGCGCTTCAGAGCGCGCAGGTCCATGTCGGTCACCGATGTCGCTGCCACGACACGCTCATTACGGAACGGCCGCAGCGCTTTCTGGATATCGAGGAGCGCAGAAGCGGCGGCGCGCTCGGACAGGGCGATGTAAGCGTTGAAGCTCTCCATCGTGAAGCGAGACAGGTAGGGTTCCCGCTCCTTGATCATCGTCATCATCGCCTGGAGGTTTGCGCCACTGTTGAAGAATGACGTGACCTCGCCGAGGGTCCGGTGTCCTTTGTAGTGGACGCTTTCGTTGATGTAGCTGATCGCACCGGCGATGACCTGCTGGGCGGTGGCCTGCCAGATCGAATTCTCGGATTCGGTAACTTCCGGGACGAGGATCGCGGCGATGTTCTGGATGTCCGTGGTGCGGTCGCCGCGATCTGGCCGGATGAAGTCGAGCGGGTTGTAACGGTGCGTTCTTTCCGATCCCGGTGCGAACAGGAAAACCTGGTTGCCTTTCGACTTGCGATAGCCTGCGGTGCTCCGGAAGATCTCGCCCTTCAAATCGGTGACGATCATCGAGCCTTCATGCGAAAGCGCGTTCGGAACGACGTAGCAGGCCCCCTTCCCCGAGCGTGTCGGCCCGATGATCAGGTGGTGCCGATCATCGTCGACGCGAAGGAGCTGGCACCCGAACCGGCCCAGGATTTTGCCCTTCTTCCTGAACCAACCGGCTCGTCGGAGTGTCATTATCGTCTGGAATCGGGCGTCACCGAGGGGGCTCGCATTCGGCCGAAGGCCTGCATACGCGACGATCCCCGCGACAGTAGCCGCAGGGATCAGAGCGCCAAGCGCCACAACGCGCAGGACGCTGCTGTCACCATAGGTGAGAAGCTGCTGGAACGGTGCAAACGGATTTGAGGTGATGGTTGCCTGCAGGATCCGACCATCGCCATATAGCACCTGCAACCCGAAACCATAGGCCAACAACCAGACGGCAAAGGCGACGGTCAAGCAAAAGCCGAAATAGAAGACGCGGAGCGACCCGGTCATAGCGTATCCGTCCGCCCGCGGGCAAAAAAGATTTCGGAGACGCCGCGCCGGCCCCCTTCCCTGCGCAGCTGGATCACGATCGGGATGACGCTCTGGATGTAGGAGATCAGATCCGCCTTCGGGTAGGCCGCCGACAATCCCGACTGCATAACCATCATGGCAAGCTGCTCATAGGCGCCCAGCGGCGTGTCCGCGTGGACAGTCGACATCGAGCCTGGGTGACCGGTATTGATTGCACGGAGGAACGCAAACGCCTCCGATCCCCTGACCTCCCCGACAAAGAGCCGGTCTGGTCGCATGCGTAGCGAAGCTTCGAGCAGGGACTGGATCGTCACGCTGGCCGTTCCCTGGTCGCCGTGGGACGCTAGCAGATGTACCGCGTTGTTCTGAGGCGGGAAGAGCTCCCGCGTATCCTCCAACGTGATGATCCGCTCATGCGGGTCGACCGATTTGAGGCAGGCATTGAGGAACGTCGTCTTGCCGCTCGACGTGCCGCCGCTGATCAGGATGGACACGCGATTGACGATGGCCGTTCGAATAAAACCGTAAATGTCCTTGGCTGAGAGCTGTTCGATCAAGGCTTCATCGGTCTCGCTTAAGCCGCCGACGGCGACCGTCACCTGATCGAGCGATCCCTGGTCACGATAGTCGTCGAGGGTGAAGTTGCTGATGACCTGCTTGCGGATCGATAGCGTGCCGCCATCGGGTGCCGCAGGTGGCAAGACGACCTGAATCCGCTCGCCGGTGGGCAGTGCGGCACTGAGGATAGGATTTGCCGGGCTGACGAACTGGTTTGTACTCGCCGCGACGCGTTCGCCGATATTGACGATCTCGGCCGTCGTTAGGAGCGGGATTTCGTGAAGTTCCATATGGGCGGTGCCGAGACGCTCGACGTAGACCTGACCCGGTCGGTTGACCGAGATTTCGACGACATCGCGATCGTTGAGGAACGCATTCAGAGGAGCGAGCGCCCGATAGAGAAAATAGTGCCGATTGTCGGCGGCAAGCTCAGTTGAGACCGCGTTCACGACGGATCTCCTTTAGCGTCTCGGTGACGGGATTCTCGTACATGGCGGAAAAATCGAGGTCCTGCCGAACGAAGACAAAGATGCGCTCGCCCTGGCTGACGCTGATCGTCGGCGGAATTCGCAAGGAATCTTCCAATGCCTGGTTGGCCATGTCCGAAAAAGTCTGCGCGAGCGTCTCGCGGGCCAGTTCCTCTGCGTTCTGGGCATCGTCGCTATCTCCGGCCGCCGCTTCACGGCCATAGCCGGTGAGGTAGCTGGCGCCAGCACCGACGATCGAGAGCAGAATGGCCGCTCCAAAGCGCTCGCGGAACTTCTTGTCGACGCGCCCGGTCAGGCCGGCACGGCCCAGACTGTCGGCGCCGATCGAGTTCAGCCGGACCGATACGCCGTCATCGCGCAGCATGCGGGTCCAGACCACAAAAATTCGCGTCTGGCCGCGCGTGATTTCGGACTGGTACTCGCCAATGAGGCGGGTGCCGGTTGGGATCAGAATGCGTCGGCCGTCGAAGGAGTAGACGTCCTGCGAGACGATCGCTCTCACCTGGCCCGGCAGATCGCTGACGATTGCCGTCTCGAGAATACCGGGGATTAGCGTGCCTTCCGGTACAAGCGCATCGATGCGTTCGATCTTTCTTGCCTTAGCGCCCCGGTCACCAATGCTGGATGCCGCGGCCAGGAACTTGCTGCTGCGATCCTCACCGGCGACGGTGAGCCCCGGTCCTTCGTTCCCCGTCAAGCTGCCTTGCCCGTTGGCCGTTGCATTATCGATTACGACCAATTTCGAGCGAAAACGCTCGGGAAATTCTTCAGCCGGGGCTTCGACAACTTCCGGCGGCGAGGGTGTGCCGGGAACAGGCGGTGGTGGAACCTCGAACTCGGTCGTGTCGGGTTCTTCGGCCGGAGGGGGAGGCGGCGGTGGCGGCGGAACCTGGACGATCTCCGGCTCCGGCGGTTCCGGCTCGCCCTCCCGCACGAAGGACGGAGGACGGAACGTCGTGGTGGTGAACTCCTCGTCGCCCTCGAGCATATCGCGAACCGGAGGTTGCCGGCCGGCAAGAACCATATATCCGGCGACTAGGCCCAGGAGGACGAGAACCGCACCGCCGACCAGGTGCTTGCGACGAACGGAGTTGTCGGCAATGACGGGATCGTCGCCCTGACCGAGAGCCTCGAGTTCGGGTGAACGCTTCATCAGTTTCCGCTCCGACGCCGGCGTTTTGCCTTGTCATCTTCGACCGGCCCGAGGATTGCGGCGTCGGGTGCCGCGAAATCCGGCTTTCTGAGGTTGAAGATGCAGATCCATTGATCGCCATCCCGCAAGGTAAACTGCGTCGCCGTCCCGACGACGACGATGTACTCCCCTTCCCTGCGGAAGTTTCGGAGCGTTTCGGAGAAATCCGAGTTGACCGCGAAAATCGCGGGCACTTGGTCGTCGAACTTGAAGAAGGTCTTGTTGCCGTCATCAAAAACCATGAGCGGCTTCAGCCGGGCATCACCGGAGAACGAATAGTCGATGTTGACGTTTGCCTTGTCGATGCCCGAGATGTTCGGCCAGGCAGCTCGTTGTTCGGCCTCCTGGCGCAAGGCGGCGTTGAGGTTTTTCTCTGGATAGTGGAAGCGGATTCCGAAAACCTTGCGGCCGGCCTCGGGCGCGAAATCGTGCAGTTCGAGATAGTAGATGCGCTTGTCGGTGACGACGTTCATGTTCGTCACCACGTCCTTGGCGATCGGCTTGACGAACAGGATGTTGCCCTTCTCGGCTGGGACGACCTGCCAGCTTTCCGTGTCGCCGAGCGAGATCGTTTCGAACTTCTCGTCCTCGTCGAAGATGATCATGGTCGAGATGCCGTAGGTCGCGAAAACCTGGACGACGTTGTTCTCCTGATAGGTGACGCTGGTGACCCGTGGGTCGAGGGAACCGCCCTTCGGCGTCTGCGCGGCCATCGCGGGCCACAGCGCGCCGTACAGAATGAGAGCAGCCGTCCAGCAGCGGCCCCTCACTGCGTCTCTCCGGGCGTGACCGTTTCCTGATCCCGGCGGTAGGAATAGACTTGGAAGCCGAGTGGGTTCTCGAAGCGCCATTCGTTGCGAACCGGCGTGTCGGTATAGCGGAAGCGCACGACGGAGATCCAATGACGGACGATCGATTCCGTGTCGCTGCGTTCGTTGGTGGAGAACCTGACGATCGCCGTGCTGGTGTTCGGGAAAGTCACGGACTTGATCTCGACGAGGACCCGCTTCAGCCGGCCATAAACCTTTGTGGGGTTCTGCGCGTTGGCCGCGCTGTACAGAGTCTGCAGCTCGCGTGCCGCCTCGTCTGCGGAGAGGAGCGCCGCGATACCAAAATTCTCGGTAATGGCGTATGGATCGTAGCCTTCGCGGGCCCGGATGTAACGCACGACGTTGGCCTGCGTGACCGCTTGTTGCTCGGTGAGATTGGCCGGCCGTGTCAGGCCGGACTTCACCTCGATGTAGCCCGTGGTCTGGTCGACCGTGACGACGTAGGGCTCGAAGCTCTTCAGAGGCAGCATCAGCACTACGGCAAGCAGGCTGAGCAGGGCTATTCCGGCAAAGACGATCGAAAAGAACCAGGCGACGCGCGCCGAGCGCTTCGCCCGCTTGATGATCTCCTGCTCCCAGATATCGCCTTGCTGGAAATAGGACCGCAGCGCGGATTCTGACTTGTCTGCCATCCCTACCCTTTTCGTGTTGTTCGGGATCCAACATCAACCTGGCGTCATCTGCCGAGGCGTTCCGTTGGACCTGATCGCCCGCTGCATGGAGGCGCCGGCGCCATCTTGCCGCGGTGAGTGAAGTCGAGCCTGGACACGATGGACGGCTGCCTGCGTCTGGCGCGCAGACTGGCCGATCGCTTCCCGCCCGAGATAGACGCCGCGATAGGTGTGCCGGCGCGACTCGTGACCGATGGCGGTCGCAAACGCCCCAACGATGCCTTGCGCCAAAGACTGCACTTGGAAAAGCACGAACGCACCGGCGATGCACAACATGATAAAGGCAGCGAAGTCGCTTAACTTAAGCTCGCGATCGCCGGAGATGCTGTCGATCGTCGTCAGTTCCGGCTCCATCGCCGCGATCAGGAATGCGGCGATCACGTAGACGAACAAAGGAATCATTGCATAGAGCAGCGACTGATTGAGCCAGCCAACTGCGTAGTTGCGTGTCGAATCGAAGAAGAAGCAAGAGATGAATATGGGTGCGGTACCGAGAAGAACCCAAAGTATCACCTTTGCAAGAACCAGAATCCCCAAGGCGATTGCAACGAAGATGCCTGCGAACAGCATAATGACGATGCCGATCAAAGCGGGCAGGACGGAGAGATAACCCGCCTGCTCCGAGAAGGTCGCGGCGGCGACGTTAGCGGTTTCCCAGATTTGCGACAGCCCGTTGGTGGGTTCGGTCACGCCCGTGCCGGACGCCGCCAGAATGGCGCGGCCGGCCGCTTCCGGCACCGTGGTCAGCCAGTCGTAGACAAGATCGTTGAAGTTCGACCAGGTGCCGACAAGCACGAGGATGACGAAAACACGCACCAGCCGGCCGACGATCTCGGCAACGCTGAGGCGTGACGTGCCGAGGAAAAGCTGCACCCCATAGAACAGGACCGCAAGGACGAAGAGCAAGCGAAGCAGCGGCTCGAGATCCTGGCTCAGCGCCTCGTAGGCGCTTTGCGAGAAATTCTGCCCCGATGCGTCGATCCGATCCAGCAGTTCGCCAATGAAGTCGTCCACCGCCCTGCCCTATTCTTCTTCCGCGGACGCCAGATCCTGGATCGCCGCCAATGCCGCAGCCCTGTCCGCATTGACCGAGAACATCGGCCCGCATTCTTCCCCCATGCTGGCATAGCTCGACAAATTGGCCGGTCGTTTGCACGGCGCCGTCTTCTCGCGCGGTGTGCCGCAACCGCTACCGAGAACGGCCAGTGCGAACATCAGAGCGGTCGAGATGCACAGCCGCCCTCTCATTCGTAGCGCAGCGCCTTTTTGGTGTTCGACATGTCGGTCAGCTTGCGCTGGTTTTCGGCGTGCAACGACTGCACACCGGCGTTCAGCACGCCGATCATCTCGTTGAGCGTGAGCCCGGTCTGGACCTGCAGCTGCGTGTTCTGGTCGATCGACCCCTTGATGTCCTCGGCTTTGCCGATGTCGTCGCCGGCGGTTTCGAGGGCGGAGCGCCGCGTTTCGACCGCAGCTTGAGATCCCGTGATCAGCGCCGAGACGCCCATGACCGTCTTCATCAGCTCCTCATAGGATTTGTCGCTGGCAAGCGAGCTGTCGCTTTTCCCGGACAAGGATCGCACGAGCTGAAGTCCATTGATGAAGAGCGTGGCGGCTTCCACGACCTTGGGATTGAGCGATCCAAAGTCGGCGATCCCGCCCTTCAAAATACTGT
This sequence comes from Rhizobiaceae bacterium, assembly GCA_023953835.1. NCBI lineage: Bacteria > Pseudomonadati > Pseudomonadota > Alphaproteobacteria > Hyphomicrobiales > Rhizobiaceae > Rhizobiaceae bacterium. The sequence goes on from JAMLJB010000003.1 coordinate 160,832, forward strand.
CGAAGGAGGGCATCGACGAGACGCTAAAACCGTTGCCAATCGCGATATCCTTCAGAGGACCAGCGTCGCCGCCGCGGTCGCCGGTTACGGCCTGCAGGGTTTCCTCAACCGTTGTGAGGATTTCCTTGTTCGTATCGAGGATCTTGCCGGTCTTTTCGGCCGTGTCCCGGGCGACCGCGTAGTTGGTCTTGTCGATGACCGGGATATCGGCTGCGGCCGGCGCGATGCCTGCGCCGACTAAGCCCAAGATTACCAATGAACGTTTCATGTCGATCTCCGTCACTGAGTCTCGAGAAGCAGTTCCGTCTGCGCATCGATGCGCTGGACACATGCCTTTGCGTCGGCATCCCAGACGAAGCCCTCGCGGTCGTCGCAGAAGCCGGCCACCGGCCGATCGTCTTCATCGGTCCCCGTCTCGTATCGGGTCGATCGGTTGGTGCCGGATAGGCCGCCGAGCGTCATGGCATTGGTGGAATTGGCGAGATCGGCGAACGCCGTGGAGAGCAGGATCAGCCGATTGATGAGCTCGATGTTCGCATTGCGGGCACCCGAATTGTGATCCCAGCTGTCCTGGATCGTGCCAGCTCCCATGTCGCCCAGTTGCCTCAGCCAGGACGTGACATCGCCAGAACCGTCCCCGATCGCCGCGGACAGGCCCATTGCGTTCATGGTGCTCGTTCGAGCGCCCTCGTAGGCGCCGCCACCGCCATAGTTGAGCGGAATGCCGGACTTGTCCGAACCCCCGAATGCCGGGAGCCATTTTTGGGTTATGTTGGCGACATAGCCCTGCGTCTCTTTGAACGGCGGGATGCCACCATATTTGTTCACGTTGCCCGCGCCGGCATTGTAGGCAGCAAGCGCCAGCGAGACATTGCCGTTGTACTTTCGAAGCTGCTGCTTGTAGTAGCGCGCGCCGCCACGCAGGTTCTGCTCGATATTGTAGGGATCGACGCCGAGATCGCCCGCGGTTCCCGGCATCAGCTGGGCAAGGCCGACGGCGCCGATTGGAGATTTGGCACAGGGGTTGAAGCGGCTCTCCTGGTAGACGAGCGCCAGGAACTGGTTTTCGTCGACGCCCTCCTCGCGTGCGATCCGGCGGACCAGCCAGGCAATCGCCGGATTGGCGTTCGCCGCGGCGACCGGATCATCCTTTCGGCCTAGCCGGTACATCGAGCAGGTCACGCTCTGGTTGTTGACGTAGCGCTCCTCGTCGACCTTCTCGATCTCGCCGGTTTTCTGGTCGCGATCCTCGCGCTCATCGAGCACGGTGCGGTCGATGGTGGGGATATCTGCAAAAGCAGGCGATGCTGCAAAGACCAGAAGAATGGAAAGACGTCTGATCACGCCGCTCGCTCCCACCCGCAGAACACAGGCAACCAGTTCGCCGGATCGTCACCGACCTCCGCGCGAAGTGCTGCACAGTGCTCGATCGTCTCCTTACGGCCGGACATCACGCGTACGAGATCCGGCATGGAGGTGAGGTCGAGCCTGGCGATGACGGAGTCGTTGCCGTGCTTGATCAAAAATGTCCGCCGCTCGGGCGGAGTGTTGCGAATGAAGGCGTACTCCTTGGCGGTCAGTCCGAAGCGCCGGATGTAGCTTTCTTCGTCCGCACGCGGATTGGGGAAGTGCAGATTGGTCGCGGACTGCTCGATCAGCGTGTGCGATTGCGGCGAGCGCGCAATATCGGCGGCCGATTGGGTCCCAAACCCGACGATCCCGTTAAGCTTACGGATCGTCTTCATCTTGTCGACGATGTAGCTGGAAAAGACCGGATCCTGCAGAAGCTTCCAGCCCTCATCCATAAAAATGAGCACGGGCTCGCCAGTAAGCAGTTCGTCCAGCCGGTGGTAGAGGTACATCAGCGCCGGCGTGCGTACCTCTGCGTTGTCGAGGATGTGCGTCATGTCGAAGCCGAAAATTCGGCGGCCCGAGAACGACAAGACGTCCTGCGGCGCATTGAACAGCCAGGCCTTCTCGCCCTCGAACCATGGACGCAGACGTGACTGGAGATCGTTGGCGTCGGAGCGCGCGCGACCCATCAACAGACCGGAAAGATTGGCAAGCGTGCGCTGTTCGACCGGCTCCTGGCATATGCGGCCGATCGCCCGCTCCAGCGTATCCTCTTCCTCCTGGCTGAAACCGTGGCCGTCGGCCGGATCGAGCATGGCCTTGAGCAGGCGGTGCAGGAACTCGCGATTGGTCGCGTTGTTCTCGAGCTGCAGCGGATTGAAGCCGGTCGCGATGCCGGGCTGGAGCACCTCATAGTCGCCACCCACGGCACGAATGAAGATCTCGGCGCCACGGTCCTTGTCGAAGAAGACGGCTCGCGGCTCAGGCGAGATCCGAAAGGCCTGCGCGAGCAGGAAGGTCAGCGCCACGGTCTTGCCTGACCCGGTCGGGCCGGTGACCAAAAAATGGCCGATATCGCGCTCGTGAAAATTGAACCAGTAGGGAGTCTGCGATGTCGTCTCGAGGATCGAAATCGGCAGTCCCCAGTGGTAGCCACGACCCGAACCGGTGGCGAAATTGTGCAGGGACGAGAAGCCGGAAAAATTCGCGCTCGACAGCATGCAGGAACGCGCGATGTAGGCATGGTTGCCCGGCAGCTGTGCCCAGAACGAGGCCTCCATGTTGAGGTCCTCGCGCAGCCAGTTGATGTTCATGTCGGTGAGACAGGAGCCGAGTTCAGCGACGGCCTTGTCGAGGCCAACGAGGCCGCGCGACAGGCACAACAGGCTGAAATGGTGATAGCCGAAGACGGCTTCCTGGTTGAGCAGGCTGTTCAGCGCGAAATCGATATCGGTCTCGACCGTGCTGCCCGATTCGTCCGACGCGTGGATCTGGCGCTGCAGCCGCGAAATGCGCTCCTGCGCGATCGGCTTGTCGGCAAGTGTGAACGACTGGGTGCAGATGAACTCGTGGTTCATCTGCAGTAGCCCATCGAGCATCCCGGGCCCGGAGAATGGAGGATACTCCTTGATCGACAGCATCGCGCCGAAACGATTCTCGGCTTCCGTCGGACCTTGTGCCTGCAATGTCCGCTTCGAGAAATGCAGACGCGACGTACCGACATAGCTGCGGATGCCCATGCGGGGCAGGCGCATCTCGCGCGCGACGCCGCAGGTCAGCAGCGTGTTGATGAAGGCGCAGGGCTCCGAGTACGGCTCGCCATCGCGGTAGACGACGCCAAGCGGACGCGCGCCGTACTTTTGCAATTCGCGCGTGACGTTACCGACGATCTCTTCGAGCTCGTTGATGCGTTCGTGCAGTCGCTGCTCAAGGACTTCTCTGCCGGAGGAGCGATCAAGCAGTCGCGAAAAACCTTCGGCGGCGCCGAGCGCGCCACGCATGCCGGAGCGGACGATCGTGAGGTTGAGCTCGTTGGTGAACATGCGCTTCTCGCGCAGTGATGCCATGTAGCGGGTGTTCAGGAGATCGCAGAACGGGTCCGAGAAGGTCCCCCCGATCGAGGGCTTGACCTCCTTGCGGATCACCGTCGACCAGAGCGAATAGCGGCTCGACCCGAGCGCACGGATCAACGTGTTCTGGACGGCCGCGCGCATGTTGAGCTCGGCCTGATCCTCCGTCTGAAAGAAGAGGCCATCCAGCTTGATCACTGAGAGGATCGCACCGCTTTCGAGCCCGATGACGGTGTCGGCGACATGGCGCAGATACGGAATGTGGGTCGACATAAGCCGCTCCCGCCGGCGGTCAGGTCCAAATCCAAGCTCTTCGGCGACGACTTTCAACATGATCACGGCCCGTACGAGTTGGTGCGCCAGAAGAGTCGGTTCGGCGTACGCGGTGTGCGGCGGCCGACAACCTGGGCGAGATCGAGAATCCGGATATCGCGGCTGCAGGAGGCGAAGAGAGCGAGATAGATCAGTGGTGCGATCAGCGCCGCCCAGAAGCTCGTGCTCACCAGGAAGGCGATGAGCGTGAAGCCGACGATGATGTAGAAAGCATTGAGCGGGATCCCCCACATCATGGGCGGTCGGGTAAGGCCGATCACGAGCGGGGTCAGATGGGGCTTTTCGTCGGTGAACTCGACCATGACTCAGTTCCCCACGGCCGCGATCATCTCGTCGACGATCGCCGGCGCGCCAAAGACAAGGCCGATGCCGAGCACCACCGCACCGGCGGTGAACCACGAGAGACGGCCGGCGAAGGCAAGGAAGCCGAGGGCGATGACCGCGATGATGGCGAGTAGCCGGCCGAACGGCCCGGTGATGAAATCCACGATCATCTGGACCGCGGTTTCCAGCGGCGCAAAGGCGCCGGAGGATTGAGCGAATGCGGGCTCCGCAAACACCAGACAGATGGTCAGCATCGTGGCGAACGCAATCGGAACTGACACTGGCCGAGCAGCGGGCGAATAGGAAACGTCGTTCATGGTAGCCTCCGGCTAAAAATGCATGACACCGCCGACCCACTGGCGGCGTTCGCGCGTCGTGATGACTCCGCGGGCGGGGGTTGGTTGCTGCTCATCAGCAACGTCACGCGGTTCGCTCGCACCGCTTCCCTTAAGACCCATCTGGATGTTGAGGACTTCGGCGACGTAGCCGATCGTTTCCTTGAACGGCGGAATGCCGCCATGCTCGCGAACTTGTCCCTCGCCAGCGTTGTAAGCAGCGGCGACGAGAAGCGGATTTTGGAATTCGTCGGTTAGTTCGCGGAGGTAACGGACGCCGCCATCGATGTTGTCTCCCGGATCGCAGATATCGATCACACCGAATCGTTCGGCCGTCGCCGGCATGAGCTGCATCGGTCCGCGCGCGCCCTTGGGCGAATTGCGCAGCCGGTCGAGCCTGCTTTCGGCGGTCACGACCGCTACGGCGAACTCCGCGTCGACACCGTACCGCTGCGCCGCCTCGATGACGAGGCGGGTGATCTCAGCCGGCGTTGCCGGCGACGATCCGCATTCCGGCATCTCGGACAGAGAACCACTATCAAAATGATTGGCGTCGAGCTCAAGTCCGACGGCCTCGGGTGCTGGCACGCCGATCGCCTCGGGCGCTTGGTGCCGGGGAACGATCTGACCAGCCTCCCCCAGCACATAGTCGTCCGGCAACCGCGCCCAACGGGCTTCGGCAACGGTGTCGGCCAAAGAGGGTACGTCATCCTGTTGCCGATTTTCTAGGAGCTCTTTGGGCTGGAGAAGCGTGGACGCAGACAGTTCGGACGCCAATGCCGCCCGGCCTGCGATAACGCACATGCTCGTGAAGATTGTCACCACCAGGAGCGGCGCTATCGATGGTGATTTTGCTTGGCTTCCCATGGGTCCGCATTCAAAGCCTTGTACCGGCAGATGTGGGAATGGATAGGCGAGAGAAAAAACAATGTCAATTTGATTGTGATTTTTCTTGCAAAGAACGAGGAGGTAGGTCAATGTTGAGTACAGGTGACAACCTGGAGGCGACTGCACATGAGACGAGCGGCCGATTGCCTTGCGGCGATCAGCGTATGCCTGCCCGCTCACGCTGCCGGGCCGGTGGACCAAGCCTATGTCCGTTCGCTCGCCGCACCCGGGAAGACTGTCCTGGTCATGGAATATTACGACGGCCAGAGGAAAGTGTCGGAGCGCAAAGGCTATGCGTCGGCTTCCGGATTCAAGGCTGTGTCGCCTACTGACTTCCGCGTCGACGCCAATCTGACGGTGCACCTCTACGGGATCGAGCCGTGCAAGGGCGACATGGTCAATCGCAAGGAAGGATTTGCCGGGTCCTGTGACGATTACGCTCGCCAGGGTCTTGCAACGTTGCTCCAGTCTCCCCGTGTGATCTACTGCCGTGCGTTTGTCAGCGAGACCGGCGCGAAGGCGCAAGACGCAACCTGCTACGGTTACTACAACTACCCAGGCAGCCTCGACTCGATCGACATGTTCGAGGAGCAGCTGATCTCGCTCGGCACTCACCGCATCGCAAAGCGGCCGGACGGGACACCCACCAGAGCCGATCTGAAAGAGGCCGAGGACATCGGTCGCCGCGGCTACGGGATGTGGGCTGATCCAAGGGTTGCGGGCGAATGAAGTCCCCTGCCCTCTTCGTGTCGCTGACCGTCGGTTTGACGCCGGCAACGGCCGCACCGCCGGATGGCTACTTTGAACTGAAGCTAGGCGTGACGCTCGAAAGCGGTGACAGCTGGCAGGACGGCGGCAGACACTTCCGTCTCTTCGGCGTGCAGGCTTGCCTGCGTGGTACAGTTTACACCGATAGGTCGAGCACCCATCGTGACTGCGGGGAGGCATCCCTGGCGGTTTTTGCCGCCTACATCGCAGATACGCATCCCGTTTGTGCGCAGGTCGGGCAATCGGCTGGAACGGTCTTTGTGTCCTGCTATGCCACGATCGGCGCCGACCGGCTCGATCTCGCCAATCTGATGATCTCCTCGGGCTTTGCCTTCGCCTCCCTCGACGGACGCGGCCTGCCCCACCACACGCCCTACGCTGTGGTGGAGCAGGCCGCGCGAGAAAAGAAGGCCGGGCTGTGGCAATTCGACGATGTCCAGCATCCGGCGCTCCTGCTCGGTCAGCGTGCAGCCGATGGAGGGACCTCGCCATGACGTCGGTTGCCGTCAGGTCGAGCGTCGCGGCTTTGCTGCTGACCGCCCTGCCCTATCCGGTCCATGCGGCGGACATCTTGCGCGATCAGGGATCGTCCTCGGTCGCGGCAGGATCGGTTCCAGACTCGAGCCCGATCACAAAAATCTCCGGTCGGACGTCAGTCATCGATGGCAGAACGCTCTGGTTCCCGATGGGCCGTCACACGGTGCGGCTGGCCTCGATCGACGCCTGTGAACTGCCGCAATGGTCCTACGATCCTCGCCGCCACGGCGAGAGCGCAATCCCGAAGCCGGTGCCGTGCGGGCCACTGGCAAAAGCGTGGTTGAAGCGCACCGTCGGCAGCGGACACGTGACCTGTATCCTCCGGTCTCATGATGTCGACGGCGCCCTCCTCGGCCATTGCGCGGTGCGCGGTCGCGATCTGGCCCTCGAGATGCTGCGGGTCGGCTGGGCCCGCGTGAATTCGCCGGCGCCGGCCGAGTATCTGACCTGGCAGAACTTCGCCATGTCGGGCCGGCACGGCATGTGGGCAACCTATGTGCTCGATATGCCTGAGTGGCGAAGCAAGGCCGTGGACCGGACGCTCGCCAGACGACCGATCGCTGATTTCAACCTACTCCCCGAACGCGAGAGCGAGATCTCACCGCCGTTCGAGGACGCGCGCAGGCGCCCGAAGCGAACAGACAGATAAGGCTGACCGAAGGAGACGTCGTATGAATCGAGTCGGGCTGATCGCGACTGCGGCAATCGTCTGCGCGGCGACGTGGATGGCGTTCACGTACGATGTTGAGGCGAGTGAGTGGGGATGCGAGGTGCTTTTGTGCGCGTCCTCGAACCCGTCCTGGCGAGGCGTGCCGGCGTGTCACCCTCCGATGTATCGGCTGATCTCTGCGATGAAAGGCGGGGTTTTTCGTGGCCGACCTGCCCCGAGGCTGGGACCGGCAAACCACGAAGCTTATGACGAATGTCCCGCAGGTTGGAGCGTTGAATCCAGCAATCAGGATCATGGCGGGGGTCAAGGCGACTTGTGTATGCAGGTTCGAAATAGTTGTCCGTCGGGCTATGGCGGTCGCGATGGTTGCGAGCAAACCGCAACGATGCCTCGACCCCTACGGGAAAACCCATATTATTTCGACATTCGGGACGACGCCGGCAATTTCACGCGCCATTGGTTCAACCTTAGGCGCTAGCCGCCTCGGAAGCGATTTTTCGTGTCTCGCGTCATCCTCACAACTCGCGTTAGCTTACCAACTGCCGGTTGCGACTTATCGATGAACGCTGCACGTCACTTGCGGAGGAAGCCGATCAGACTGTGCTTGTGAGGACGAAGCGTTTCCATAACGGTCGCGACATCTTCCATTTGCCCTGGGGAACGATCCGCGATCATGTTGGCCATAACGTAAATGAGCTTGCAGCTAGCATCTTCCGCAGTCGAGGGAACGATGGCGACCAGTTTCGCCAAAGCCCGTCGCTCGCGCCATCGCACAAAGACCAACATGGGGCGACATAGAAGCGACCGGCCGAGCCATCCGCGTTGTTCGAGCGCTGCCCGTTGAGTGTGTGCTCGCCTATGGTTTTCGATCATCGGCGAAATCGTGCTTTCGGAGGCATCGAAACGTCCGCCCATTTTCTCGTTCCTGGAAGTTGTTGGACTGGTTCGCCCGTCCTTTGATTCGATCCTTTCCCACCGCCCATCGAGGCGCCATAAAAACGTTGATCAAGACCGATGACACGATAGGTTATGAAGAGTAGCGAAACGGAACGAAATCAGAGCATGTAAGATATTGTTTTTAAACGGAAAGTTATTTCTCCCACCGCCGCAGGATGGGAGTGACTTTAAGGAGTTGTTCAAGCGGTTGGCCGCTGCGGGAGCGGGGCGGCCGTTGGGCAGCGATGGATTTCCTGCAGGTCCATGGACGCCGGAGCTTCTTGCGGAGGCGATTTCTCAAATCGATTCCAACGGCATTGGCGTCGATCTACGAACGGTTCAGCTGTGGTTTCAGGAGAACGACAAGGGAATTAGCGCTGCCAATATCCGTTGGCTTGCCAGGGTCTGTGGCTGCGATGATCCGGGTGCTACCAGCCAATGGCAGATCGAACTGAGCGCGGCACAATCGAAGCTGACGGCCAAGAGACGAGAATCGAAGAACGCCGGCGGCGGCATTGCTGGGTCGGTTCCAGAGCTATCAAGAACCGAGAGCGTCGAAGATCACTCAGGCCACTCACCGGAGCCGGATATTGATGCAAGAGGGGCCGGGCGGCGTTTTGGTTTGGCGCAGAGATCTGAGGCGCTCTTTAGCCGCGGATCCCCATTGAACCTACCAGCGTCGGTGTTTGCGGGTTTCACCGCCCTGGGTTTCTTGTCATACATTTTAGGAATTCACAGCGTGACACATGCCCGGGCCGATGGCGTCCTCAAGCAGGTCGGATTTCTGTGGACAGCGAATTGGACGTTCGTCTTCATGGTGTTCTTGCCGCTGTTTGTTGCTGTCGTGGCCGAGTTGGTCACCTTTTGGAAAGAAGAAGGGCGTGTAGCACTCTTACCTCAGGTCGACCGATTGGAAAGCGATAACGGATGGGTGCGCAACGTCGAATCGTCGGCGTATTCGTACTGGGCGGTGTTTTTGATCTGTGTACTGTTTGCCGGTCTTCTTCAGTGGGTTGGCGTGTGCTTGGTTCCACTCCTAAAGGGCGGTGGAAATTACGCGATTGATTGGGGAAAAATAGCGATTGTGCGCCCTGAGGTTATATCGGTGCCTGTAGCGGTCGCGTTTACGGGATTCGCTTATCTATACATGTGTCTGTGTTTTTATCTGTTTTTTGCAGGCCTAATTCTACTTTATACAGTGGCATACGATCTATCGAAAATTCGAAGAGATTCGAGGGACTGGTCGGAGGCGGTTGAGCAACCCGCCGCGTTCCATAAAGTCAGTCACAGGGTGATGCATGCAATTTTTCGATGCACGATTTTGGGGATCCTGATCGCCATAGCGATGAAGGTCCAAAGTGCTTATCTGGTATCGCGCGGAGAGAACATTTTTGCTTGGCTGGTCGGCGATGTGTCTTCAGCTTTCTATGGGCACGATAAGGTCGATGCCGGCATCAGCTATCGAAGTCCGACGCATTATAGTAGCTTCCTTGTTGCCCTTTCCGCCTGCTTCGTTTTTGTAGATGCCTCCATCCGCTTAGGTGGGAGATCATCCCCGCTTTATATTCCCTTTTGGGTGATGTCGGCGGTCGTGGCTATACTCTTTGCCGGCTACGTATTGACCGACGCATTTACAGGCTTTTCAATTCTTCTGGGCGTAGCAGCGTTGCTTGGGATATTCGGCCTGTTCGACCCAAGGCTAGGCCGATCGAACGTAGCAGAAAGCGATCAGAGTGTACCATAGTTGGCTTGATCGATGGGATGAGCAGCGGGCGCGGCGCGGTGACGAAGGGAAGAAGACAACCGATTTCGTCCTTGACGCGGAGCGTGCCTTTCCGGGTGCGAAAAAGGTAGCAGGTATCCAAGAATTTTGTGTCCTCGCGGACGATGCCACGGCTGATCCAACCTTTTTCGATGATGTGGGCGTCGGCGCTGATCAGAATTTTGAAACACAAGGCGAATGGCTCAAATTTCCATCGGACATTTTCACTGATGTCGAAGAGAACAATGTTGTCTGGGCGAGAATCACAGACAGCGGGTCCCTAAATCAGGCCTTGGTGGTTTTTCACCATTGGAATGCGACGGCGCGGAATCGTATGATTGCCAACTTTTTCTCGCGGCGTGGCATTACTGTTGTCGAGATTGCAATGCCTTATCACTTCGAGCGCAGCCGTCCCCGTTCCTCGTACGCCGATTATATGCTCAGCGCCAACCTTGGTCGAACGATTCAATCCGTAAGGCAGGCGGTACTAGACGGTCGAAAGCTCATTCGCTGGTTGCGGCGCGCCGGCTATCGCGAAATTTCGGTTCTCGGGATGAGCTTGGGTTCTTGGGTCGCCGGATTAGTCGCAGCGCACGACCCGACTGTGTCGAAGGCGTCCCTCTTTCTAACGGCGGGGAGTTTGGCCGATATGGTTTGGACGGGTCGCGCCACACGCGCGATCCACGATAGCCTTGTCCCTGAGATTGATCTGGCCCATCTCAGAAGGGCCTGGGCTCCGCTTAGCTTGGACAATTACGCGCACAATTTGGCGCGGCCGGATCTCGATCTCCATGTCGTGCTGGCTAAGAGAGACAGAGTGGTCTTGCCCGAGCTATCGCAGACGTTCATGCGTGGGCTGAAGGACGTCGGCGCTCAGCCGAATATTCTGGAATTAAACTGTGGTCACTATTCGCTCGCCATGCTGCCCTTCGTTTTGGTGGCTGGTTTGAGCTTGAAGCGGTTTGTGTCGAGAGCTGACAAACCGGCCCAGCGAGCGTGACCCCACATTCATACGCCAATAACTTTACTGAAACGTGCGGCATGGAGTCGTAATAACCGGCTAAAGCTGGACAACAGCCATTAGAACGATCATGGCTGCGAGCATACCCCCTGGTGCATCAGGGCGGCCATCGCCTCGTCCGGCCTAGTCGGCTTCGGCACCAGAACGACGCGATCGCCGGACCTGACGGTGACTGCCAGAGGATCGGACGATCCTGCCTCGGCGATGAACCGCTCGATGATCGCCGACTTCAGAGTGGGGTCTGCGCATTTCTTGATCAGGGCTGCGTCGATCATCCCAAAGCTCCGACTCAGCTGTTGAAGGCCGTGACCAGCAGAATGCCAAACAGGCTCGCCCAGACCTCGGCGCTCGCTTCCTGGGCGCCGCGCGCGAGCCCGTCACGCGAGCGTTCTACGAACGTATCGGCTTCAACGAACGGCAGATCGAGATCGTCGCCACCTCGCTGCCGAACCGAGAATACTACGTCGTTTCGCCGATCGGCCGCCGTCTGTTCGACATGGCGCTTGGGCCGTGGCACTCGCCTTCGCCGGCGCCTCCGGTCGGGACGATCTGAAACGGGCCGCAGCAATTCGCACCGAGCACGGCGGCGATTGGCCCCTCCATTGGCTCCAGCAGAGAGGTATCAGCGATGCGCAAGCGCTCCTTCGTGGAGGCTAGTGCCGCGGCGATTGTCATTGCCAGTTTGATCGGTGACAGCCCAGTTCAAGCTGGCGGTGTCACTGGACAGACGACCGAATGGACCCAGTTGCTCAACAACGGTGAGCTGGTGGCCCTGGTCGGCAAGTCGACCGAGCAGATCAACAATCAGATGACGCAGATCGCTCGGCTTAGCATGGTCCGCCTCACCTTCGGTCCCCATCCTGCGGCGCGCACATGCCGGCCGCGAACACAAGCATGACCCCAGACGGCCGCAGATCGACGGCAGTGGATATCCGAGGAGCTTGACGCCGAAGCCCCGACTACAGAAACAATTCATCCCGCAGGCGGCCGTTGAAGCTCTCGATGAAGTCGTTCTGCATCGGCTTGCCCGGTGCGATGTAGTGCCATTCGACGCGGTTCTGGTCAGCCCAGGCGAGGATGGCGTTCGACGTGAACTCGCTGCCATTGTCGCTGACGATCATCTTTGGCGGGCCGCGTTGGGCAATCAGCCGATCGAGCTCACGGCCGACCCGCATGTCCGACAACGATGTGTCGACCACCAGCGCCAGGCATTCACGCGTGTAGTCGTCGACAATCGCCAGGATGAGGAAGCGTCGTCCGTCGGTGAGCTGGTCCGACACGAAGTCCAGAGACCAACGATCGTCGGGACGCAGCGGCACCAGCATCTGCGCCCTGGTCCCGATCGCCCGCTTGCGGCCACCACGCCGGCGAACGGCAAGACTCTCTTCTCGATAAAGCCGGAACAACTTCTAAGGGTTCATGATAAGGCCTTCGCGCCTCAGCATCACGAGAAGATGCCGGTATCGAACTCCAGCCGTTCCCGAGCATGCGCTCGGCCAAAACACGCTTTTGGCCTCTCGTCGAGTCTGCAGACTATAATGTCGCTGGGAGCGGCTCTATGATGGGCACCACAGCAGCCTGCCACCCAGTTCGCCCCATGTTGGCGATGAATCGAAAACAACGGGGTAGATGGGCTATCATGCGACGTGTCGCTGCCTACAGTTGCGGTGCGAAAAATTTCCAGTCCGGCATTTGACATTCGTTTGGAAACGTTTCTACAATAGCAAACGAAATGGGAGGCTCAGTTGACATACTTGCGCGCCAGCTCGTCTACACGCTGAATTCCGGCGCGATCGGAGCGGGTCTCCCACAGGCCATAGGCTCGGCGATCGGAACGCGACGTTCGACCGTGATCATCACCGGTGATGGCGGCTTCATGATGGGCGGTTCGATCGAGTTCGACACGGCGGTACGCTACAACTTGGATCTCATCGTTATTGTCTGCAACGATGGCAGCTATAGCGCCGAGCACGTTCAGTTCTGCAAGAAGGCCTGGGCCCCTCCCTACACGATTCGATTGGCCCGACTTTGCTCCGTTGGCCGTTGCGCCCGGCGGCGCGGGCGTGACGGTAAGAAGGCCCGGAGAATTGCAGGAGGCTGCGGATGCGATTGTCAAGCGCCAGCGCGACCGGCCACTTCTTATCGATCTGAAGCTTGATCCCGACACATGCCCGCTATTCTGAAGTAGATTTCGGCGGACGCACTTGGAACCATTCGGCGCAACCAATGTCACAGAATGCTGAGGAATAGGTCATGGCTGTAGCTTCCGACACAACACTTCGTTTCGCCAGGCAAATATCGCAGATCGGACAACGCGGGCTTTCACCGGCCGATAAGGAGCAGGTCCGTCGTCTTCTTCTCGACTTGTTGGGCGTCTCGCTGATGGGAGCGACCATGCCATGGAGCAAGGCGATGGCCGAATGGGCCCGGCGCTTCGACGGATCGGGAAAGGCCCCGGTCGTCGGAACCAATCTACGCGTCGCACCGACCATCGCCTGCCTCGCGAATGGCACGGCATGCCACGGCTACGAGCTTGACGACACGCATGACGAGTCCATGAGCCATCCGGGCGCGGTAGTCATTCCCGCCGCTCTCGCGCTGGCGACCGAACTCGACTCCTCCTTTGACGACGTGCTCTCGGCGATTGCAGCCGGGTACGAGGCGATGACGCGGGTTGGCATGGCGGCGAACGCTAAATTGGTTATGACCAGCGGTCATCATCCCACGCCGCTGTTCGGCGGCTTCGGCAGCGCGGCCGCCGCGGCGAGCCTCTATGGTCTCGATGAGCACGGATTGGTTCGCGCCTGGGGCCACGTGCTGTCGATGGCCGGCGGCTCGATGCAGTTCTCCGACGAGGAGGGCGGGACGGCCGTCAAGCGCGTCCACGCGGGATACGCCTCGCACAATGGCGTACTTGCCGCCGAACTCGCCGCCCGGTCGGTCGGCGCGCCAACGCAGGCGCTGGACGGAAAATACGGCTTCCTGTCTCTGTTCTCCAAGGAGCCCTCGGTCGACGCCTTGTTCTTGCAGGCAGACGAGCCGCTGCAGATCCACAATATAAGCATCAAGCCATACTCTTGCTGCCGCCTGTTTCATTCCCTGATTGATGCCCTGGGAGAGGTTAGCGACAATTACTCTCTCTCTCCCGAAAAGATCGTCGGCATCAACGTCGGCGGCCCCCACGTCATCTTCGATCAGCACATGCTCCGCCGTCCGACGTCACCGATGGCTGCGCAATACAGTCTGCCGTACATCGTAGGCGCGACGCTTGCCTATGGTCCTTACGACTATGACAGCTATCAACAGCACCGGTTGCAAGATCCCAGGATCCTGAGACTCGCCGACCAGGTCGAAGGCGAAATGGACCCCGAGCTGGAAGCGCATTGCCCCAAGAGACTGGGAGGCGCGGTGGTACTCACCCTGGCCGATGGCTCGACGAAAGCAGCCAAGGTCCTGGACAGTCGCGGGACGGCGGCCAACCCGCTGACCACGCCCCAACTGATGGAAAAGGCGTCTCGGTTGACTGACGAAATCGAGCTCGACGTCGACGTCGACGTCGCCAAGGCGACGGTGTGGACGGCGACGAGCGGACGGCGAGTCGCCGAACTGTTCGGAGGCTCCCGGCCGGAATCCAAGCCCGATGCCGCAGCCTGATTCCACCCGCACTCCAGGAGGCCGTTACCCTGCGAGGGCGGCTTCGGATGACAGGTCCCACTCGGGTGTTTCCGGAGTCGAGGTTTCGCGGCGTCTGATCGTCAGAGGCCCGCGACAAACTGAATGAGGCAAACGGTATGACGTCACACAATCCAACGACCTTCCATCAGCTCATTGCCCGTTCGCTGGCGGATAACGGCGTCGACACGATGGTCGGTCGGTCTCATGGGCAACGCGAACATGTACATGGTGGACAGCTTCACGCGGCATTGCGGCGGTAGATTCATTTCTGCCGCACACGAAGCAGGCGCCGTCCTGATGGCTCTCGGATATTCGCTTATCTCGGGAAAGGTCAGCGTGAGCTCCGTCACATACGGCCCCGGCGTTACGAATACGATCACCGCACTGGTGGAGGGGGTCAAGGGCTCGACGCCCATGGTCTTGCTGTGCGGCGACACTGACGTGTTGGACCGCCAGAACCCGCAGAATATCTCGCAGCGCGAATTCATCGCGGTAACAGGTGCGGGATTTGAACCGATCCGTTCGGCCGACACCGCGGCCGAGGATATCGCGCGGGCCTTCGTCGCGCCCTCGTCGAGCGGCGGCCTATCGCTGCGAACATCCCCTATGATCTCGATTGGGCGGATGTCTCCTACCAGCCCGTTGTGGTCCGTGTGCGCTACCGTCGCCGCCAGCGAGGATCTCGACAATGCCATTGGCATGATCTCCGCCGCCAAACGTCCGGTCATCGTGGCGGGGCGTGGCGCGGCGTCGCCCGGAGCCAAAGTGGCGCTCCTCAGGTTGGCGGAGCGTATCGGTGCTCCCGTCGCCACCACATTGAAGGGGAAGGATCTCTTTGCCGGAGAGCCTTTCAACTTGGGAATCATGGGAACCGCGAGGCTTCCGGCAAGAGTCGACGTCATCCTCGCATCCGACTGCATCATCGCTTTCGGCGCGAGCCTCAACGACCTAACCATATCGAGGGGAACATTCGCCAAGGAAAAGCGCATCATCCAGATCAATCAAGACCCGACGGCGATCAGCAAGAATGTCGTCGCAAATGCAGGCCTGGTTGGAGACTGTGCAGAGGTCACGGATCTGATCGTCCATTGGCTCGACGAAGCCGAAATTCCACTATCGGAGTTTCGCTCGCCGGAGCTTGCAGAGCGGCTGGCGGCGCAATTTGCGACAAGAAGCCCGATTGCTGACAATGGCGACGGGACGGTCGATTTCCGCGATGCGCTGCACCAGCTTGATCGCATCCTGCCTTGTAAGCCTCCGGTGAGGACCGCGGCCACTTCGGATCTTCAGCGTGCCTGACTGCGGCTTTTCTCGAAGCCGGCCTTGCCGAGAGCGCGGCGTCTGGCGAGCTTTTTCATCCGGGTCTGGATTTCGTCTTCAGCGGCATGTGCGGGATCGAACCGACGCCCGTGCCGGCGTTTGAGTTCGCGATGCTGCTCGTGCTTGGGATCGGTGATCGCGTCGAGGAACAATTCGAAGCCGGGGATGCGACCGACATCTTGGGGTGGCGCGCTGCCGGCACCGTCGATGTAGCGGGGATACTCGACAGCGGGATCGGCGTCGGCGACTGCCTCAATGGTGATCGTGTGCCGCCAGTCGTCACCGAAGTCGTAGGTATAGGCCAGTTGTGTGATGCCGCGATCAACCAGCGTTCCGAGCCGCATCGTCTTCGCCGAATAGGTTCTGTCGCGCAGGCTGTCCCATTCGGGATCGGGAATGGCGTAGCGTTTTCCGTCGGCGCGGAACTCGAACAGGCGATAGTCGTCGAACGGGATCGCCGCCATTATGACGTCGTGCAAGGCCTTGAGCGTTGTTGTCAGCGGCACCTCGGCGCGCCGCCAGATGGCGGGTTGCCAGTCGTCGAGCTGGATCCCTGATGCGGGCGACGCGATCGGCGTAGCTCATGCCGCCAGTCTTGCAGATTGCGCCTTCCAGTTCCACGGCTGAGATTGGCCAGCCTGCTTTGCGGCGTGTCTGCGATGCGGGCGAGCACGTCGGCGAGCCAGGCCTGCGGGTCGGCATCATTGAGATTTGCTGTGCCGATCAGCGTGTACATGACGGCCGCGCGATCGGCGCCGCGCTCCGACCCGGCGAAGAGCCAGGACTTTCTGCCGAGAGCCAGGCCGCGGATCGCACGTTCGGCTGCGTTGTTTGTCAGGCAGACGCGCCCGACGTGGAGGAAGCGCGCGAAGCCTTCCCAGCGTTTCAGCATGTAGTCGATCGCCTGGGCGACCGGGGCATGGCGCAAGAGCCTGACACGCTCGCCGCGCCCACTCCTCCAGTTCGGCGACGAGTGGAGCGCTTCTTTCGGTCCTTACGGCGAGGCGCTGCTCGTCAGCCAAACCGTTGATGTCCCGCTCGATGTCGAACAGCAGATCGATGCGCCTGACGGCTTCGAAGGCAATCGGCGAGATCGGCATCGTGGCCTTCCCCGACGCGCATTGGCGGCGATGTCGGCAAGCACGAAGAACTTGCGCCGCGCGTGTCTCCAGCAGAGCGCCTCGGTCACCGGCCCGGGCTTGCGGTCCGCAAGGTAGAGCCTGTTGTAGCCGGCATAGGCATCGGCCTGCAGAATGCCGGTGAACTGCTTCAGGTGCCGCTGGGGATGATCGCCCGACGGGTCGCGTGATGCGTAGAACAGGGCTGCCGATGGTGATGCCCCGCCGGAGGGCCGATCGTCGCGGACATAGACCCAGGCCCGGCCGGTATCAGTCTTGCCCTTCGCCATGATTGGCACCGTGGTGTGTCGCCGTGAAGCCGTTCTGCCGAGAGCACATGGTTCTCGATTAGCGCATGAAGCGGACGCAGCACCGCAGCGCATGCGCCGACCTGGTCGGCCAGCGTCGACAGGCTCAGATCAACGCCCTCGCGGGCATAGCGCTCGCTCTGCCGGTTCAGCGGCTGATGCTGGCCGAACTTCTCGAACAGCACCATGGCAAGCATGTTCGGGCCGGCGAAGCCGCGCGGCGTGACGTGGAACGGCGCCGGCGGCTGGCGGATCGCCTCGCACTGCCGGTACGAGAACTTCTCGCGCACCGTCTGGATGACCTTCCACTGGCGGGGGATCACCTCAAGCGTCTCGGTGACGTCCTCGCCGAGCTTCCACGGCCTGGTCGAGCCGCAGCAAGCGCAGCTCTCGGGAGCGGCGATGACAACACGTTCGCGCGGCAAATGCTCCGGGAACGGCTTACGCGATGGACGATGACGCTCGAACGACTTTACCGTCATGGCACGCGACGCGTGCTCTGCCGCCAGTTCGTCTTCCGTTGCGTTCGCTCCAGATCTTCGAGCCGAAGCTCCATCTGCTCCAGCAGCCTGGCCTTGCGCTCCGAGCGGCTGCCGTAGAGTTCGCGCCGGAGCTTCTCGATCTCCAGCTTCAACCGCGCAATCAGCGCCTCCGTCCCGGAACTGACCGCCGCCGCGCGGGCGGCAACCGCTTCGGCCTCGATGCGCGCGGCGCGCTCCGCCAGGATCATGGCGTGCGCGGCGGCGAGATCGGAAGGGAGCGATTCAGCGGCAGACATGGCGCGATGGAATCACATCCCCCTCCATGTGCAAGGCCAAAACGTCAGCCGGTCGCAGTCGGCCGCCAGGTCTTCTGCGGCATGCGCCAGTCGATGCCTTCGAGCAGATAGCCGAGTTGGGCCGGCGTGATCGTAACCACGCCATCGGCGGGCGACGGCCAGATGAAGCGGCCGCGTTCCAGCCGCTTCGATAAAGGCAGGCGCCCTGGCCATCGTGCCACAGAACCTTGATCAGATCGCCGCGGCGGCCGCGGAAGACGAACAGGTGACCGTTGTTGGGATCACGCTTCAGCGTCTCCTGCACCACCAGCGCCAGGCCCGGAAAGCCCTTCCTCATGTCGGTGTGGCCGGTCGCCAACCACACCCGCACGCCGCTCGGAACCGGGATCATCGAGACCCGAGCGCGTCCAGCACGCGCCGCAGCGCCTCGGCATCCACGTCGCGATCGACACGGACACGGCGCCCGCCGCCAAGCTCGATCTCGATGATGCCGCTCTTGCGGCGACGTCGGCCGGCAGACGCCGATGGCGCCGGCGCCTCAACGGCGGGCGGGATGGTAGCAGCAGGAACGATCTCGACCGGGACCAACTGCGATGAATCGCCATCGACCCGATCGCACAGGTCCTTGCGCCATCGAAAGAGCTCGCTGACGTGAATGCCCGCCGATCGCGCGACTTCCGACACCGACACGCCGGGCTCTAACGACGTCGCGACCAGACGCTCCTTCTCATCCCGAGACCAACGCCGGCGTCTCTCAACCGATGTGATCACCTCCACCCGCGGCATCGAGGCAATTACCAACCGCAAGGCGCCGCTTCTGATGATATCAAGCTGAATCCTGATCGCGTAGCCTAAGGCGCCGCACCAGCCTCGTACACGACATGCATGTCTCCCGAATGTGGCCCGGTTTCGGACCCAGAACATGTGAAAAGACAAACAGCCAAAGCGGCGAAGCGAATCTGGCAGATCGCGACACGCTTTGGGACGCAACCTTCTTTGCCGGGATTTCGCGCGGTCGGTGCCGCACTCGGGCGGGCTCCGGGAGAAAACTCACCACCTCCGGCAACCGATCCGCTTGACGCCCCCGCCGACGTTAAGTACAAATTGGTAACGTTTCCAAACTCAGGGCTGATTGTGGATCCAACTTCGACGCGGCCCCATATCGGAGCCGCGCACGGGCGGAGCGTGAAGTCATGACAATAGGCCGGGAGAGATATGCGATGAAGATCGCGGCAATGATGAGAATAGCCCTGGTGACGCTTGCGTCGTCTATGGTTCCTCAGACTTCGTATGCCGAGGACTATCCGGCCAGGCCGATCGAAGTGATCGTACCTTTCGCGGCAGGCTCGGGTGGGGATTTGGCAGTTCGAATCCTCGTCGACCAGCTCAAGGCCGACACTGGGGAGGACTTTCTGGTTTCCAATGCTCCTGGGGCCGGAGGGG
This sequence comes from Rhizobiaceae bacterium, assembly GCA_023953835.1. NCBI lineage: Bacteria > Pseudomonadati > Pseudomonadota > Alphaproteobacteria > Hyphomicrobiales > Rhizobiaceae > Rhizobiaceae bacterium. The sequence goes on from JAMLJB010000003.1 coordinate 180,470, forward strand.
TTGTCGGGACCGGAAAGATCGCGCGCGCCAAGCCTGACGGATACACGCTTGGCTACACGGGATCGTCGACCCACAGCGCCGCTCCCTATCTGTTCAAATCCCTAGCCTACAGCCCGTTCGACGATTTCATCCACGTCAGCCCGTTTGTACAGGTTCCCTATGTGCTCATCGCAGACCCGGCGCTTGGCTTTTCATCGCTCAACGACCTCATCGCGGAGGCAAAGAAGAATCCCGGCTCGCTGAAGCGCGGCTATGCGACGGGCAGCACCCAGATGGTGAGCGCCGCCCTGCTGAAGGGACTGGCGATCGACACCGTCGCCATCCCCTACAAAGGCAATCCGGAAATGATGACGGACCTCCTGGGCAGCAGGCTTTCCTTCGTCGTGACCGACTCCGCGAATGCGGTTCCATATGTGACGTCCGGCCGCGCGAAGGCTTTCGCGGTGCTGGGCTATCAGCGGCTGACGGTGATGCCTGAAATTGCGACTTTGGGCGAGCAGGGTCTCGCCCCGGTCGACCTTGTCGGGTGGACGGGCTTGTCGGTGCCCAAGGGCACGCAGCCGGATATCGTCAAGTGGCTACACGACACGATACGGGCCGGGCTGGCGAACCCCTCGGTTCAGCAGAAGATCAACGCAACCGGGTTGCAGATCATGGATGACCAGCCAGTCGACAGCTTCGGCGACTGGGTATCGCAGCAATACGCGATCTGGGGACAGGCAGCGACGGACGCAGGTGTAGTCCCGCAGTAGACCAAGGCCGGAAGCCGGCCGGACGCGGTTCATCGCATCGGCCGGCGCCGGCGAACGCCCGCGCGCCGCATGTCAGATCTGATCGATCCAGTCGCGGAATTCCACAGATATAGGGAGTAAAGTCATGACGCTCGCACAGGCGCAGGTCGGCAGCGCGCAACCCCGGCTGAAGGTGCATCAGGCTATTGCGCGCGCCTTGCGGGACAATGGCGTCGACACGCTGTTCGGCCTGATGGGCGACGCGAACATGTACATGGTCAATAGTTTCATCAGCGACACCCACGGGCGCTTTGTTGCCGGGGCTCATGAGTCGGGCTGCGCCGTGATGGCGCTCGGATACGCGCTCGTTTCGAACAAGGTCGGGGTCTGCTCGGTCACCAACGGCGCCGCCGTCAGCAATACTGTGACCGCCCTGACCGAGGGCGTCAAAGGCTCCATTCCGCTGCTGCTGCTCTGCGGGGACACGGACAAGATGGACCGCGAACACGTTCAAAGCCTGCCCCAGCGGCAGTTCATACTGGCGACCGGCGCCGGCTTTGAACAGGTGCGCGCTCCCTCCACCGTCGTCGAGGATGTGCTGCGCGGTCTGCGGCGGGCGGTCGTGGAGCGACGGCCGATAGCGGTCAACATACCCCATGAGTTCGACTGGATCGACATACCCTACGAACCGCGACGGATATACATGCCGGAAGGTCGTGCGACAGTGAGGTCGAGCGTCGATCTGGACAATGCAATCGGCATCATTGCTTCCTCGAAGCGGCCGGTCATATTGGCGGGCCGGGGGGCGGCGACGCCGGAAGCCAGGAAAGCCCTCCTCGCCTTGGGCGAACGAATTGGCGCGCCGCTGGCAACGACGCTCAAGGCGAAGGACCTGTTTCAGGGAGAGCCCTTCAACCTGGGAATAGTGGGCACCGTAAGCCATGCCGTATGCGTCGACGTCGTCATGGCGGCCGACTGCATCCTCGCCTTCGGCGCCGGCTTGAACAACATGACGCTGTCCAAAGGCACCTTTGCGGAAGGCAAACGCATCATTCAGGTCAATCAGGAGGCGCAGGAGATCGGAAAGAACGCCGCTCCCGACGTCGGGCTGGTGGGCGACTGCGCCGAAGTGGCCGACCTTATCCTGCACTGGCTCGACGAGGCTGAGATTCCAGCCTCCGGATTTGCCACGTCCGAGATGATGGACCGGATTGCCGCGCAAAATCGCGAAGGATCGAAGCTTGCGGACAACGGCGACGGAACGGTCGATTTCATCGACGCACTCCACCGGCTTGATCGCATCCTCCCGCAGGATCGGGTCTACGTAGCCGGTTGCGGACGTTTCATGCGCAAAGCATGGACGGAGGTGCGCGCGACGGATCCGCGCTCCTTCATCAACACCACCAATGCGGGATCGATCGGCTTGGGGATGGCGTTTGCGATCGGCGCGGCGGAGGCAGCGCGCGACCGGCCGACAGTCCTGATCGAAGGGGATGGCGGATTCATGCATGCGGGCATTACCGAGTTCAACACCGCCGTTCGGCACCGGACGGACCTGATCGTGGCGATTTGCAATGACGGCGCCTACGGAGCCGAACATGTGCGGTTCCGTCAGAGACAGATGGACGTAGCCAATATCTGCTTCAGTTGGCCGGACTTTGCGTCCCTTGCCTCGGCTCTTGGTGGCGAAGGCGTGACGGTTCGATCGGAAGCTGACTGGCCGGCGGTTGAGATCGCGATCGCCAACCGGAAGGCACCACTACTGATCGACATCAAACTGGATCCCGACAAAATCGTCTAGGCCAAGCATACCCAATTGACGAGGCCGTTGTGGTCGCCTTCCGCCGTCACACACTTTTGCCGCTGGACGACTGCCTCTACGCACTTCAGCCCACCATCCGCACCTGACGCGCTCAAGCCTGCATCGCTGTTTGCAGCGCGACGGCATCTCGCGCTTGCCCGATGTGGAAGGCGACAAGCCGCAGCGCGCCAAGGTCAAGCACTACCCGCTCGGTTACTTCCACATCGACATTGCCGAGGTGCACACCGAAGAAGGCCGGCCTCTATCTTATCGTTGCGATCGACAGAACCTCTAAGTTCGCCTTTGTCGAACTGCACGAGAAAGCTACCCGCCGTGTGGCGGCAACTTCCTGCGCGCCCTTGCCGCTGCCGTTCCCTACAAGATCCACACGTGCTCACCGACTATGGAACGCACTTCACCGATCCCACCGGCGATGGCTGGACGCCTGCCGAGATCAAGCAGATACGGGGCGACAAGGTGCTGTTTCGCTGCCACTCTTCCGAATTAACTGCGCCGATCTCGACATCGAACACAGGCTGGCGAAACCGCGTCATCCGACCTCGCCTTATTGAAGAGGTCTACAACAAAGGAACGCTCCATTCAGCGCTGGGGTACCTCAGTCTGCGGCAATTTTGAGGATCAACACACCCGACAGACCGGCCAAAACGCAGCTTGATCAGTGTCCACCCCAAAGGCGCATCCCATAGAACGATTCAATCTAATCGTACATTGCTCTGGGGATCAACCCCCAAGCGAGTGTTTGCATTTATCAGGAGCGCAAGGACGGCCATCAGCGTCAGGGCCATGACGTAGTAGCCCATGGCGAAGCTGCCGATCCCGTACACCGCGATGCCGAGGAGGGGAGGGCCGATCACGACGCCGAAATATGTACCGGACAGGATAATGGCCGTTGCCTCGCCGACTTGGCTGTCGTCCACATGGCGGGTGATTTCCGCAAGGAAGACACCGTTCCACGCGTTGAGGGTTGCACCCAGACCGATCATGATGGCCGGTACGAGCCAAGGGTTCAGATGTGCCGCCGAGGGGAGGCCCAGACACAGGAGCACGGCGCATGCCGCGATCATCTTGAGGGCGGCATTGCTGCCGATACGGTCTGCGACAATTCCCCAAAGGAGACGGCCGACCATCCCGGTCACCTGGACCGCGGCCAATACAAGCCCGGCATCGACAGGCGAAAAATCAAGTTCCTCGACGAGCAGGATCACCAGATAGGTGGTGAGACAGAATTGCGCGGCGGCCAGAATCATCCCGACCGCTGCCATCAGTCGCAGCGGCCTGGAGACAAGCACAATGCGCATCGCCGCGGCTGGCAATCTAGCCACCGGAAATTTAGGCTCATGATCGCGATCCCACTCTCGACGAACCGCCTGGAACGCGACGATCATGGCGACTGACAATAGTGCCGATACCAAAAGCGGCGCTCGCCATCCATATGCGGATGCCAGAGCGGGAGCACACAGCCCCGCCAACATGCCGCCGAGCGGTACTCCGGTCTGTTTCAAGGAAAAGACGAAGTTCCTCCACTTCACTGGGGTGAACTTCACCAGAAGATGTGCCGAAGCCGGGTTCGGGAGCGAGTATGCCATGCCCATCAAGACCGAGCCGGCGACGAGCAGCAGCAATGTTTCGAAGGCGGCCAGGCCAAGACCTATCGTGAGCAGGAACAGTGCGATTTGGCTGGTGCGGACACCTCCGTATCGCCGCACGACCTGAGCGCCGAACAAGGCGCTGACCGTCGCAACGATAAAGAAGAGACTTATCTGCGCGCCGATCAGGGTCGACGGCAGTTCCATCTCGGCAGCAACCATCGGCGCAATCGCGGGCAAGGTTAGCATCGCCATCGAGACGAGGCCTTGTGTTGCCGTGGTGGCGGAGACGATGACGGGCACCGAAATGTCTTGAGGATGCCTCATTGCAGGTCCGATCCGCCGCCTTGTGGGGACGTCATGTGCAGCGCCGGACTGTGTTCACGCCGGCAAAGCGCTCTTGATGATCTGGCGGTCGACCAGCTCGTCGATCTCATCGCGGGTCAGCGCCAGGACCTCTTCGAGAATCTGGCGACTGTGCTCTCCCGTCCGAGGAGGGTAGGTTGGAGCGATCTTCGGTGCGGCGGCCAGGACGATCGGGTCTCCCATGACGGTGACCTTCCGGTTGCCTGGCCCATCGAGTTCAAGCACCATTCCGCGCGCCTTGAGCTGCGGGTCGACGACGGTCTGGTCGATAGTATTGACGGGAGCCGCCGGCACGCCGGCCTCGGTGAGATCGGACAGCCACGCCCGCGCTTCGCGCGTCACGAACACATCCTGCATCAGCGACAGCAGGGCTTCCCGGTTCTCGAGACGACCGGCGCTTGTGGCGAAGCGGGGATCGTCGGCCCACTCGGGCATCGACATCACCTTGCAAAGCGAATGCCACATGGCTTGCGTCCACGCCGCGATGACAATCTCCTGGCCATCGGCGGCCCGGAACGCGCCATAGCTGGCAATGGAATCGTGCGTCGTTCCCTGTTTCTCCGGAATGTGACCGGAATGGAGATAGAAGGCGGCCTGATAGCCGATCATCGCCGCCTGGCAGTCGAGCATGGAAATATCGATGAATTCACCGCTTCCGCCGGCCTTCTTGCGGATGAGCGCCGCCAGGATGCCAATGACTGCGTAAAGGCCCGCGCAGATATCCCCGAGCGGGATCCCGGCTCGAACCGGTCGTCCCCCCGGCTCGCCCGTTATGCTCATCCCGCCTGAGAGAGCCTGGACGATCATGTCGAATGCAGGTTTGTCCCGGTATGGCCCATCCTGGCCGAAGCCGGAGATCGAACAGAAGATCAGCTCGGGCTTTTCGGCGCGCAGATCCTGCTGACCGAGGCCCAGCCTCTCCAGGACTCCAGGCCTGAAATTCTCGATGACGACATCGGATTTGAGGGCCAGCCTGCGCAGGAGCTTGATGCCGTCGGGCGACTTCAGGTCGATCGCCACGCTCCGCTTGTTGCGATTGAAGGACAGGAAGTAGACGCTGTCCTCGCCGACGAAGTGGGGCTGCATATGGCGGGAATGTTCGCCGCCATGGCCCTCGACCTTTATGACGTCGGCGCCCAGATCGCCCAGAATCTGGGTGCCGAACGGACCTGATAGGACGTGGGTCAGGTCCAGGACGCGGATGCCGGACAATGGTCGCATTTGCGGGGGATCCTTGAGTTTCGTTGGTCCAACAAAGATCTCTGTCCCAGTTCGACATCTGGCTTCGGGTGGCCAAAGGGAGTCCAGTATGCGTGGAGCGGGACGATCGACATTCTTCGCCGGTTGCAGTTGATGGAAACGTTTCAGTGATGTTTGTCAAGGGCGGACGCCGCCGGGGCTTACAATTGCCCTGTTCATTCGAGGCCTAGCGCGGAATAATCCTGGAATGAGCAATATGATGAAGTGGAAATTAACAATTGAAATGGAAACGTTTTTATGAGATGAGAGCCAAGGTCGTACGCGCCATGACGCTGCGACATGCACTGGCTTGCGAAGGTCGCGTCCGGCGGAAGTCGCAATGTCATTTTTGGGTAAGCCTTACTCTATTATGCCGAAACAGCAGCTTCCTCTTGAAGGTATCAAAGTCGTGGATTTCAGCCGGCTGCTGCCAGGACCCTGGTGCACGCAGACCTTGGGTGATCTCGGTGCCGACGTGATAAAGGTCGAGCAGCCCGGCGTCGGCGACCCGAGCCGATACAACGCCCCGATGCTCGACAGGAACAGCGTCTATTTTCACAGCATCAACCGGAACAAGAAGAGCGTCGAGCTGGATTTGAACGAGCCGGGCGACCGGGCGCGTCTGGACCGGCTTCTCTCCGCTGCCGATGTCGTGGTCGAGACGTTTCGGCCCGGCGTCGCAAAGAAGTTGGCCATCGACTTCGACTCCGTCCAACGCATCAATCCCCAGATCATTTATTGTTCCATCTCCGGCTTCGGATCCTCGGGGCCGATGGCGGGCGTTCCGGGCCACGACCTTTCCATACAGGGGATGACGGGACAGTTGGGAATGGTGAAAAATGGCGGGGTCCCGAGCATGCCTAGCTTTCACGCCGCCGATTATGCGGGGGCATGCTATGCCGCCATAGCGATCCTGAGCGCCATTGTTCGTCGGACCTCGACGGGCAGCGGCGCGTATCTCGACATATCCCTTTATGACAGTCTTCTCGCGCTTTCGCCGATATCCCTTGCGGGGGCTCTCGCGCGTTCCACCGGCAGAGCCGAGGCCGGGGAGCTCGAGGTATGGGGCGGAAATCCGCGCTACTCGATCTACCAGACCGCGGACGGAAAGGCCGTAACGGTTGTCCTTCTGGAGACCAAGACGTGGTATCGTTTTTGCGATCTGATCGGGCGCAGCGATCTCGCTGTCAAGGAAAGCTTGGCCGAGCGCCACAGCGTCGATCCCGAACGGGGAAAAGCCGCGCGAGCAGCCATTCAAGAGTTCTGCAGTCGATTTTCCCGGGACGACCTCGTGGAGCAGATGCACAAAGAGGGCATTCCCGTATGCCCCATCTATGCGTCGGACGAGGTTCTACAGTCGCGCGAGGCCGCTTCGCGCGAGAGCATCAGGACGGAGCAGTCGGAAAACGAGGGCCGCGTCGCCCAGATCGTCGATCCATTGGCGCGGGCGGGATTGAGCGAACCGTTTCGCCGGATGGCGCCGCTGCTTGGGGAGCACAACCATACCGACATCTTTGGCGCCTGACGGCTGCGCGCAAAGAATGTTTCATGGAGGAGTAGGCTGACGATGTCTGTTAAAACGAACCTTACGTTGCGCTTCGCGCAAGAGATTACAAGCATAGGGACGGGAGGGCTTGCGAAGGGTGACTCTGAGCAGGTTCGCCGCCTTGTTCTGGACCTGCTCGGCGTGTCGCGGCTCGGTGTGACGATGCCGTGGTCGAAAGCCCTGGCGGAATGGGCGGCGCTCTTCGACGGGTCGGGTAAGGCGCCAGTGGTGGGGACTGCGCTTCGCGTCGCGCCGACCATCGCCGCCCTCGTCAACGGGACCGCCGCGCACGGCTACGAACTGGACGACACACACGACGCGTCGATGAGCCATCCGGGGGCGGTCGTCATTCCCGCCGCACTCGCTGTCGCGGCGGAACTCGATTCGCCGGCGGACGAGGTGCTGGCCGCCATCGCCGCCGGCTACGAGGCCGTCGCCCGCGTCGGGATGGCGAGCACGCCGAAGGACGTCATCAGCGGCGGCTATCATCCGACGGCGCTGTTCGGAGGGTTCGGCAGCGCGGCGGCGGCGGCGCGGCTCTACGGTCTCGACGCCGATGGCCTGGTTCGCGCCTGGGGCCACGTGCTCTCGCTTGCCGGAGGCTCGATGCAGTTCTCCGACGAGACCGAGGGCACCGCCGTCAAGCGGGTGCATGCCGGCTACGCGGCGCAGAACGGCGTCCTGGCCGCCGAACTCGCCCTGCGCAAAGTCGGCTCGCCCACCCAGGTGCTCGACGGCAAGTACGGCTTCCTGGCGCTGTTCTCCAACGCGCCCGTGCTGGCGGAACTGTCGGTGCCGCCCGCCGGTCCCCTGCAGATCCATGCGATCAGCAACAAGCCCTACTCCTGCTGCCGCCTGTTCCACTCGCTCATCGACGGCCTCGGCCAGGTGACCGACGATTTCAGCGCGTCGCCGCAGACCATCGCCCGCATCGACGTCGGCGGGCCTGAGGTCATCTTCGACCAGCACATGTTGCGCCGGCCGACCTCCTCGATGGCGGCTCAGTACAGCCTGCCCTACATCGTCGGCGCCACGCTGGCCTACGGGCCGTTCGCCTATGACAGCTACCGCGAGGACAGGCTGGACGACCCCAGGATCCTCGATCTCGCCGACAAGGTCGAGGGCGGCGTCGATCCCGAACTCGACAGCCAGTTTCCGCCCCACATGGGAACATCCGTCAAGGTGACCTGGCAGGACGGCCGGAGCCGGTCGGCGCGGATCCTCGACAGCCGCGGCACCACGGCCAATCCCCTTAGCAACGACGACCTGATCGAGAAGACGTCGCGGCTGACGCGGGACATCGATCCGTCGCTCGACGTCGCCGCCGCGCAAGCCGCGCTGTGGCATTCCAGCAGCGGTCGCGACGTCGCCAACCTGTTCGGTGTGGGCTGACTCGGCACCTCAGCGCAACGGCGGTGGCGCAGCACAAAACGTTTCAAAATGTCTGCCGCCCTGCCCTTCGGCCTCGCAGGAATACGCCGATACAGGCTGAAGACGAATCCAAACAGAATGAGCGATATTTCGCTGTGTGAAGCTTGACAGTTATACCAGAAACGTTTCCAATTTGGTGAGGGTCGGCTGTTTGGGAGGTTCAGTGTTACCCAGTTCGTTGCTGCGCTGAGGTCGGACACCACGTCGCCCGGCTCCATTTGACGGGGCGACGTGCAGCCCAGGCCCCTGCAGGTTGGCATGGGGTTCCCGGCCTGCCGGCGTCAGGTCAATCTTTGCCCATCATGTCTTCGCGTGCTCCTCCACCAGGGAGCGCGAAAGGGCGTCACTCAATCGTCGAACATCTTTGGAGGAGAGTTAGATGAATATCATGAAAGCAGTCTGGGGATCGTTGCTTGCAGGCCTGGCGACATCGTTGATGCTTGGCCCGGTCGCGGCCCAGGACCCGATCACCCTGAAGCTCGCGCACGGCTTCTCGACTAACCATTGGCACTGGACGCAGGGGATGAAGGTCTTCACCGAAGCCGTCGAGAAGAAGACGGACGGCAAGGTGAAGTTTGAGGCCTACCATGCGGGTCAGCTGGGGAGCGAGGTCATCCCGCTGCTGCAGTCGGGCATAACGGATCTCGGCCTTCTCGTTCCGTCCTATGAAGGCGCGAAGCTTCCTCTGTCCACCGTGACCGAGCTCCCGGGCTTTCACACCACGCCGTGCGAAGGTGGGGCGCAGTTCGCCGACCTGGCGCAGGAGGAAGGCGCGCTTTACAAGAACGAATACGAGCCGCTCGGCTTCCGGCCGCTATACGTGATGGTCGTCGCACCCTACCATATTCTCACGACCGGAAAGAAGGTCAGCAATCTCGAGGAGCTGAAAGGCCTCAAGATCCGCGGGAACGGGGCGGCCATGGACAAGACCGTGCGTGCGCTCGGGGCCGTGCCGGTGCGCGTGACCGGCAGCGAGTCCTACGAAGCCCTGTCACGCGGGACGGTTGACGGCGCGCTCTGGAACGCCCAGGCCATCCGGGCCTACAATCTCGAGAACACGATCAAATATGACGTGGTCGGCCCTCAACTCGGCGCCGCCAGCGCTCTGTTCGTGATCAGCAACAAGGTATGGTCGACCCTGGACGACGCCACCAAGACGACGTTCCAGGAAGCCGGCGCCCTGGCACAGCAGAATATCTGCGATTTCCTGACCAAGGAAGACAAGGAGATCACCGAAGCACTGGTCAAGGAAAACGGGCTTTCCCAGCAGAAGCTTAGCGAAGACGAGCTCGCAAAGTGGCACAGTCTTCTGGCGCCGATCGCGGAAGAATGGGCGACCGAGATGAATGCCACCGGCAGGCCCGGGACGGAAATCCTGGATGCGTTCAAAGCATCGGCAAGCCGCCACTAACGCCAGCCTCACCAGAGGCGAGACATCCCGGTGCCGTTCAACGACGAACACCGGGATGCGCCCTCAACCACAGGCACCAGCCATGAAAGCCGCACTCAAATTCCTGGAAGAAGCAGGTATGAACATATCCGCTGCCTGTCTTTCCGCAATAATGCTGATTGTGACAACCGACGCGATCTCGCGCTACACGCTGAGCACGCCCTTGAGCTGGTCGTTCAGCGTCATAACCTTGTACCTAATTCCGGCGGCAACCTTTTTCGCGCTGGCTTCGACATTCAGATCGCGCGGCAACATCACAATCGATTTCATCACGCAGTTCCTGTCGCCGGAGACCCGGCGCTATCTGACATTGGTGGCGAACATCGCGTTTCTGCCGCTGCTTGCGCTGATCGTCTACATAAGCGCGAGCGATGCAATGGAGGCATACCGGCAGACCAGATTCTCGCCCGGGGTAATCGCGTGGCGGGAGTGGCCGCATTCGGCGATCATCGCCGTCGGATCGGCGCTTCTCGTGATCAGCATCGCCTCCGAGATCATTGCAGACCTGCGCGACATAAGCCGCGGCAAGCCGGCTGAGGCGATCCTGGCCGAGGAAGAACTGCTATGAACGCACTCATCGTCTCGCTGGTCTTGCTTGTCCTGCTTGCCGCCGGTGCTCCGATCGCCTTTGCGCTGATCGTCTCCAGCTCGATCGGCTTCTACATGATCGGCGGCATGCCGGTCCTGATCGGCATGGTCAGCCAGGGCACTCTGTCGGCCGCCAGTTACGAATTGCTGGCCATTCCGATGTTCATCCTGATGGCCGAGTTCATCATCGTCTCCCGCATGGCCGACGACCTTTTCGATGCCGCTGCCGTATGGGTCGGCCGCGCGCCGGGGGGCCTCGGCATCGCGACGGTGTTCGGCGGCGCCCTTTTCGGGGCTATCTCGGGATCGTCCACGGCTGCCGCGGTCACATTGTCGGGGACAAGCCTTCCGGCGATGGTGGAGCGCGGATATTCTCCGCGCTTCGCGGGCGGCATATGCGTGGTGACGGCCACGCTGGACATGCTGATCCCGCCGAGTATAGCGCTGGTCTTCTACGGACTCATTGCGGACGTCAGCATTGGAAAGCTGCTGATCGCCGGCCTGGTGCCGGGGCTGATCATCGCTTTCGTGCTCGTGGGCTATATCACGGTCGTCGCACTGGTGCGTCCCGACCGGGTGCCTCGCGGCGTCGCCTATTCGTTTCGCGCGAAGCTTGTCGCCCTGCAGAAGACGTGGGCCATGCTGCTGTTGTTCGGCATCATAACGATCTGCCTGTATTCCGGCATCGTGACGACGACGGAAACATCGGCGGTCGCCGCCTTCGTCGCCATGCTGATCGCGTTCTCGCTTGGCAGGCTCTCGGTGGCGAATGTGGCGACGGCACTCAAGAAGGCGGCCAGGACGAGTTGCATGATCGCGCTCATCCTTCTGGGGAGCTATCTGTTCTCCTACTTCTTCGCGCTGACACGCACCACGGTCGCCATGGCGGATTGGGTGCTGTCGCTGAATGCTCCGCCCGCAGTCGTGCTTCTGATACTGGGGCTGATCTATCTGCTGCTCGGGACCTTCCTCGACACGGTGGCCATGCTCATCCTGACCGTGCCGATCGTTCTGCCGATCATCGTCGGCATCGGCTACGACCCGATCTGGTACGGCATAATGATGATTATGGTGACGCAGCTCGGCATCCTGACGCCGCCGACGGGAATGAATGTGTTCATCGTCGCCAAGTATGCGAATATCCCGGCGCATGAAGTGTTTGCAGGAGTGACACCCTACATTATTCTGATCCTGGGCGTGATGGTCATCTTTACGATCTGGCCGGACTTTATACTCTGGTTACCGAGTCATATGAACTGACTGATACTTGGCATTTAAAGTCGCCGCTTCGCGTGACGCGGAGCCGATGGCACGCCGGCTCCATTGCGCGCCAACCCTGGAAGTCGGGAATGAAAATCCAGCGATGAAATCCAAGCCACAGATCATGTATGCGACCGTACACGCAACTGCCGTTGCAGAATGCATTTCCCCGTACAGATCAGATGTGGCAATGATCAAAATCCAGAACAAAAGTCCAATGCAGAAAACCTGTTCAACCTACAGTCCTGCGTCGGCTTTCATGCTACGCCACGCACGGAAAGCCGTTCTCCTTGGATTCCTGACTCCAGGTTGATCGTCGATTGCCCCAATCTGCTGGCCATCTGTTCGTTTGGGGCCGGTCACGATGTCGTCGACGTGGACGCATGTACCGACGCCGGAATCAGCGTCTGCAACCAGTCTGGCGCAAATGCGGAGGCGGTCGCCGAGCATACGCTGGGTTTCATGCTCATGCTCTCGAAGAAGGTCATGATCGTCAATCATGTGATGCGAAGTACGCCCCAGATCGATCGTTTGGGCTATCTTGGAGCGGATTTACTGGGCAAGACGGTCGGGATCGTCGGGCTAGGCAACATAGGAACGCGTGTCGCGCAACTTTGCAGCGGACTTTGTCACCACTGCCCGTTGACTGACGAAACTTCAAACCTCATCGCCAAGGATCAATTTTGTCTGATGAAGCCGACCGCCTATTTTGTGAACACCTCTCGCGGCGGCACATACGACGAGCCTAGGTCCGTCCAACCAGAGGCGGATTGTTTGAAGGCTGCTTGTAGTGGCGATCACATGCCGACTAAGCCACAAACTGAAACGTTTCTATTTTTTTGACATGAAATGGCGGCGATCTAAGGTTCCCCCGAGACCAAACGGCGGGCGCTTTGCCCTGAAGGCGTCGGTCGGAACGATGGGCATATCAACTATAGTGGAAACGTTTCTATTGACGATCGCCGTTTTTGCTATATGACTGCTGCCGACATTATCGTCAGTTCTGGGGCAACGCCGCATGAAGTTACTTGTTTCCGTCAAGCGGGTCGTCGATGCGAACGTGAAGATCCGCGTGAAGGCGGACGGCTCGGGCGTCGAGCTGGCGAATGTGAAGATGTCGATGAACCCGTTCGACGAGATCGGCGTCGAGGAGGCGATCCGCCTGAAGGAAGCCGGCAAGGCGGAGGAGATCGTCGTGGTGTCGATCGGCCCGGCGCAGGCGCAAGAGACGCTGAGAACGGCGCTGGCGATGGGTGCGGACCGCGCGATCCTGGTCAAGGTCGACGAGACGGTCGAACCGCTCGGCGTCGCCAAAGTGCTGAAGGGCGCGGTCGAGGCGGAGAAGCCTGGCCTCGTCATCCTCGGCAAGCAGGCGATCGACGACGACGCCAACCAGACCGGCCAGATGCTGGCCGCGCTGCTCGGCTGGAGCCAGGCGACGTTCGCCTCCAAGGTCGAGATCGACGGCGACAAGGCCAAGGTGACGCGCGAGGTCGACGGCGGCCTGCAGGTCGTCGAGGTGAAGCTGCCGGCAATTGTCACCACCGACCTTCGCCTCAACCAGCCGCGCTATGCGTCGCTGCCCAACATCATGAAGGCGAAAAAGAAACCGCTCGACGAGAAGACGCCTGCCGATTTCGGCGCCGACGTCGCGCCGCGCCTCAAGGTGGTGAAGACCGAGGAGCCGGGCGGCCGCAAGGCGGGCGTCAAGGTGAAGGACGTGGCGGAGCTCGTTTCCAGCCTCAAGGCTGCCGGCGTTCTGTAAGGCGAAAGGATAGACAAAATGGCAATTCTCCTCATCGCCGAACACGACAACCAGAGCCTGTCCGACCAGACCGCGAAGGCGCTGTCGGCGGCGCAGAAGATCGGCTCGGACATCGACGTGCTGGTCGCCGGCAACGGCGCCAGGGCTGCCGCCGACGCCGCAGCAAAACTGTCCGGCGTGCGCAAGGTGCTGCTCGCGGAAGCCGCCGAACTGGAAAACCGGCTGGCCGAGCCGCTGGCCGCGACCATCGTCTCGCTGGCCGGCGGCTACGACACGATCGTGGCTGCGGCCACCACAAGCGGCAAGAACGTGATGCCGCGCGTCGCAGCGTTGCTTGACGTGATGCAGGTGTCCGAGATCATCGAGGTGGTCGCGCCCTATACGTTCAAACGGCCGATCTACGCCGGCAATGCCATCCAGACCGTGCAGTCGACCGACGCCAAGAAGGTCGTCACCGTTCGCACCGCATCCTTCCAGGCCGCACCCGAGGGCGGGCAGGCCGTGGTCGAGACGGTTGCAGCCGCGGCCAATCCCGGGCTCTCCTCCTTCGTCGAGAACCGGCTGTCGGGCGGCGAGCGTCCGGAGTTGACTTCGGCGAAGATCATCATCTCCGGCGGCCGCGCGCTGGGTTCCTCGGAAAAGTTCCAGGAGGTCATCCTGCCGGTCGCCGACAAGCTGGGGGCGGCGGTCGGCGCAAGCCGCGCGGCAGTCGACGCCGGCTATGCGCCGAACGACTGGCAGGTCGGCCAGACCGGCAAGGTGGTGGCGCCTGAGCTCTACATCGCGGTCGGCATCTCCGGCGCGATCCAGCATCTCGCCGGCATGAAGGATTCGAAGGTCATCGTCGCCATCAACAAAGACGAGGAGGCGCCGATCTTCCAGGTCGCCGACTACGGCTTGGTCGGCGATCTCTTCACCATCCTGCCGGAGCTGGAAAAGGCACTGTGAATCAACGACTTTTCCCATGGTGTTTGAAGGTCGGGTGTCCGTACCAGTAGCGTTGCATAAGAGGATGTTCGATCGATTGGAAGCGGACGGCTGGACGCAGATTTCCTACGGCGGTTTCTCCGCCCACATCGGACCACTTTGGCAACGGGTCGAGCAAGGTGTGTTCTCGCTCGGCTTTGTCGCAGATTCACGACATGCAAATCGTGTCGGGGTGGTACAGGGTGGGATGGTGGCAACAATCGCCGACATGGCTCTGGGGTATGCCCTGCTGCACGAAGATCCTCTTTCCCCAAAAGGCACAGTCGAGTTGAGCGTTCAGTATATAGCTCCTACACCGCTAAACTCTTTCGTTGTCTGCCACGCCCAGATTCTGAAGAAGACTACTAGCATCGCGTTTGGACGCGGGCTTGTGGAAGCAGACGGAGGGCTTGTCGCAAGCGCTTCAGGCGTCTGGAAACTACACAGCGGTAGATACCATTCTCCATAGAACACGCCGTCGACGCTCACGCACCAGATCAGCCGCGTCGATCCGGCACTCGCGGTTAGTAGTGCTGTGGAGAAGCTTCTCCGTGATTGCCACGAAGTTGAGGCAGGCGATCGGAATTGGTGGATATGGTATCAATCGCGGAGCTGAGACGAATGTCATGCGTTCCGATGTGGGCATGATGTGCTTCACCAACTCTGTTCTCACGGCAAGCAGTGCGATAATAATCTGGCCGAGGTCGGGTATGTTGACTGCCTACATGACGCGATCGATGAAGACCTTGCCCTGACCGGGACCGGGCTGAAGCCGAAGGTCGCGGACAGGCCACGGATCATATTGTCGGGCCGCACTCGGGATTCGACCAGGTGGTTGCGTGCCATAATGATGCTTCGCACGCTATGCGCAGCGGGCGATTTGACTTGCACCTCTTTTGTAGAAGCCGGTCCTGGCCAATTGCGTCAGGCCGGCTGCATCATGAGGATCGGTCTTGTTCGCCTTCAAAGCCTTGAGGATTTAATACGCCTCCCGCGCATCGATGCAAACAACGGGAGCGCCCAGCCACACCTTCAAGCCAACGCGAACCGAGATCACCTGAGCCCTTCAAGGTCGGCACCAGCTTCGAGCATCAAATCGATGTCGGCATCGCCCTCGGCAATGACACGCCGACCAGCGGACAATACGATCTCGACCCGCGGTAACTCGGCTTCGGTGATTGGACGGGCCTCATCGTAAGGGGTATTTTGGTTGCGAGGCGGGTCCGGCTCTATCCGAATTGATCAACCATCGCCATCGACGAACACCTCGTCGCGCCGCCTCGCGACGTCGGGCCGGCTGACCAGGAAGAGCAGCACGCAGGCCACGGCCAGCAACACCGCGCTGATCGGCCGGGACACGAACACCGTCACGTCGCCACCTGAGCTCAGCATCGCGCGACGAAGGTGCTCCTCGAGCATCGGTCCGAGGATGAACCCCAGCACGAACGGCGCCGGCTCGCAGTCGAGCTTCATCAGCGCGTAGCCGACCAGGCCGGCTATGGCCACGATGTAGATGCCGAACGGGCTGTTGTTGACTGAATAGACGCCGATACACGAAAAGGCGACAATGGCGGGAAACATCACGGTGTACGGCACACGCAACAGCGTTACCCAGATGCCGATGAGCGGAAGATTCAAGATCACCAGAAGCGCGTTGCCAATCCACATCGACGCGATCAGGCCCCAGAACAGCTCGGGGTTGTTGGTGATGACGTTCGGTCCCGGCGCTATGCCTTGCATCACCATCGCGCCGATCATGAGAGCCATGGTGACGTTGGAGGGAATGCCCAGCGACAGCATCGGAATGAACGACGTCTGGGCGCCGGCGTTATTGGCGGCCTCGGGCGCCGCCACGCCCTCGATCGCGCCTTTTCCGAACTCTCCGGAATTCGCCGAAACCTTTTTCTCGACATTGTACGCGACGAATGAGGAGAGCAGCGCGCCGCCGCCCGGCAGGACACCCAGGAGCGAGCCTATGGCCGTGCCGCGCAGGGCCGGCGCCACGATCCGCGCTATATCCGCTCGCCCGGGCCAGAGCTTGGTGACTTTCAGCACATTGCCGGGCTCGCCGGAGGACGACTCCAGATTACGAAGTATCTCTCCTATTCCGTAGATCCCCACCGCCACGGCCACGAAATCGAGGCCGTCCAGCATTTCAAAGAACCCGAACGTGAAGCGCGGGGCGCCGGTATAGACGTCCGTCCCTGTAAGGCCGAGCAGCAATCCCAGGCAGATCATGGCGATGGCTTTCAGGACCGAACCGGATGCGAGGGCGACCGAGGAGACAAGTCCGACCACCATCAGGGAGAAATACTCCGCGGGACCGAAGCTGAGCGCCAGCGCCGTCAGGGGCCTTGCCACGACCGCGATCAGCACGGTGGCTATCGTCCCCGCGATGAACGATGAAATCGCGGCGGCGGCGAGCGCCGGCCCGGCCCTTCCGCGCCGGGCCATCTGATAGCCGTCCAACGTCGTCACCGCCGAGGCCGCTTCGCCGGGAAGATTCACCAGGATCGCGGTGGTGGAGCCGCCATACTGGGAACCATAGTAGATCCCGGCGAGCATGATCAGCGACTGCGTCGGATCGAGACCGAAGGTCAGCGGCAGCAGCATCGCGATCGTCGCCAGCGGGCCGAGGCCGGGCAGCACGCCGACGACGGTACCCAGCAGCACGCCGATGAAGCAGTAGAGCAGATTCAACGGCTGCACGGCCACCGCCAGGCCAAGCGTCATGTTGCTCAGAAAGTCCACGTCGCAACCTCTAGAAAGTGAACCACGGTCCAAGGACCGGGAGGGGAAGCCTGACGCCGAAACCGAACAGGGCTGTGCAGAACAGGGCCAGGGCGATGCTGATCGCAATGCCTCGCACCAATCTCGCCTTCGGACTTGCGTGGTAGGCAAGCAAAGTGGTGACGAAAATCCCGGGCAGCATTCCGACCTGGTCGACGAACGCGGCGAAAAAGACGGTCGCCAGGGTGAGCATCACGATGCCCCGCCACGGGATGACGCCAAGCGGTGCGTTTTCTCCCGCAGAAACAGTTCTTAGCGCTATCGCCGCTCCCAGCACGACTAGAATGCAGGACAGCAGAATCGGGAAATAGCCTGGGCCCATATTCAGAGCTTCCCCGATCGGAAGCCTGCGCCACGCTATCAGGCCGTAGGTCAGTCCAAAAACGATGAAGATCGCGCCTGCGGCGATCTCTTTTGGCTGAGCGCGCATCTGGTTCTCCGTCTTCCTGGCTGTTGCCCGCTTCAATATCCTCACTCGCCTGAGGATGCCTAAGCCAAGTCTGTCCGCAATGCCGGACACTTGGAAGCATGGCTGTCTGATGTGGTCGTGAGCGCGTCAGCGCTCACAACCACTGTCTACTTCGCAAGACCGATCTCGCTCAACACAGCTTTGGACACCGCCGTCTGTTCCTTGATGTATTGTGCGAACGCGGCCATGTCCAAGTTCATCAACCCGATATTCTGCTCTTCAAACTTGGCCTTCAGTTCCGGCGCATTGAGCGCGTCGGCGACTTTTGTGTGGATCAGCTGCGCCAGATCCACAGGTAAGGCTGCGGGGCCGAACACCCCGGCGAACAATGGGAAATCGAACGCGTCGATGCCGAGCACTTCCTTTACGGTCGGCACATCGGCGACGCGTTGAATGCGCTCCGTGGAGGTTACAGCGACGATGCGGATGACACCGCTGTCGATATGGGGCTTTGCGCTCGGCAGACTGGACACGCAGCATTCGATGTGGCCGCCCATCACGGCGGTGAGCGCGGGGCCGCCGCCTTTGTAAGGGATGTGCACCATGTCAACGCCAACCTTGATGGCGAGCGCTTGCCCCGCCAGATGGGAGGGCGTGCCATTGCCGGTCGATCCGAATCGGATCTTGCCGGGAGACGCTTTTGCGGCGTCGACCAGCTCCATCAGGGATGAATACGGTGAGTTCGCCGGCACGACAACGGCATGGGTCGTGGTGTAGACCGGCGCAATGGGCAGCAGGTCCGTCTCCGGGTTGAAGCCCGTATCGGCCGACAAGAACTGGTTGATGCTGATTTCGGGATTGTTGCCAAGGAGCAGCGTATGGCCGTCGGGATTGGATTTCGCCACATATTGCGCCGCGATGCTGCCGGTGGCACCCGGCTTGTTTTCCACCACGGTCTCGCCGAGCGACTGACCCAACCGATCGGCGAGAAGACGGGCTGCAAGGTCCGTGACGCCGCCGGGGGCGTAGCCGACCAAAAGCGCGATTGCCTTGCTGGGATAGCTTGCGGCAAGGCCCGCGCGCACACCTGCCAGCGAAGTCAAGGCGCTAATTCCGGCGATCTTTGCGAATTCCCGACGGGTGAACTTTGTCGATAGTGTCATCTGGTTCCTCCACTAACCCGGTTGGCCGCCACTATTGAAAACGTTTCATTTATATTGTCAATCATTTGTCCGCTTGGCGGGCCTCAACAGCAGCGGAAAGTGCATATTCAGCAACCGGACGATGAAAATGGTCAAAACGTTTCCACTTCAACAGCAGCACGCGTCCGCATAATGCGTATCATGCCTGCGCCAGCAGCGCGGTCCGTACATAAGCAACACCGGTCAGCAGCCGGCGTGCGGTTCTTGAATAAAGAGCTTCCTTTACCTGCCACTCGTCCCCATCATTGCGGACGGCGACCTTTATCGGGAGCACCCCGCTCGGGTGCCCGATGCGGAAGGATCGGGACGCCGACTTCCGGCTGGCCGAATGGACGAGGGTGCCTTCCACCTTCGCGGCGACCGCCAGGCAGGTTGCTGCCGTGCCAGCATAAGCCTTGTGGAGCATCTTCTCCAGGAACTGGCGCGCCACGATGTCGATCTCGCTGTCGCCGACCGTGCGTCCCGCGACGATGGACTGGTACGATTGCGGGCTGCTCACCAGGACCTGCAGGGGCAGGACGTGACTCTGGATGTTGATCAGCTTCGCGCTTTCAACCCTGATCTCCTCGAGAAGGTCCAGAGTTGCCTGCGCGTATTCGCCCGCCACCTCCGTGCCCTTCAGTCTCAGGTCCTCTGCGCGAATGAACACACATGGATTGCCCACGTCGACTATCGACACCGAAAGGGCGCTCCCGCGGATGTCGACCGTGTCCACCACACGGCCCGTCGGCAGCAGCTTCCCCGTGCACGCGCCGGCTGTGTCGGAGAAGTCAATGCTGATCTCGGCGCCCTTGCCCGGAACGCCGGCCATTTCGAAATCTCCCTCCACCGCCGGCAGGCCTCCGACCGTGGGAACGCGTATGGTCAGGATCTTGGCCGTGTTGGTATTGTGTACCCTGACCGTCGTCAGCCCGTCGCCAGCCTGGACGTAGCCCTCTTCGATCGCGTAGACAGCAGCGGCCGAGGAAATATTTCCGCAGTTCACGTCGAAACTGACGACCGGTGAAACGATGCTGACCTGGGCAAAGGTGTAGTCGATGTCGGCGTCGGGCCGGCTGGGCCGGCCGATGATGGCGCATTTGCTCGTCAGGTAGTCCGCACCGCCGATGCCGTCGATCTGCCGGATGTCGGGGCTGCCGAACAATGCGAGTATCAAGCGTTCAAGCTCGCCTTTATCCTCGGGCAGGTCGTCGGCATTCAGGAAGACCGCCTTGCTGGAGCCGCCGCGCATCAGCACAATCTTATATGGCTTTTGTTCGCCGGACGGCTTGTAGTCACGCATCGCTACCTACCTCGAGCATCTCACGCAGGTCCTGGTTGTGCTCGCCGAGCTGCGGAGCCATCCGCTTCACGGACACTGCGGATCTGGAGAATTTCATGGGCGCGCCGATGACGCTGAACGAGTCGCCCGCGGAGTTTTTTCCAGGCATGAGCAGTTCGCGGACAGAGGTCAGCGGATGGTTGACGACGCCTTGCAAGGTCGAGGCCTCGGCGGCGGGGATATGGGCTCGTTGGCACATGTCGACGACGTCAGCGGTGCTGAGCTTTGCGGCCCAGTCGGCAACGATCCGTTCCAGCTGCTCGGCGCGGGCCACCCGCGCCTTCGATGTCCGATACTCCGCCGAATCGGCCAGGTCCGCGCGGCCGGCCAATTCAGCCCAGGCGCGCCATTGGCGATCGGTGATGACTGCGAGGCTGACCGCGCCGTCCCGGGTGGCGAAGCATCCGTGCGGTGCGGAGTAGGGCGACCTGTTCCCCAATCTCGGCGTTTCCAGGTTCCCCTGGAATATCTCCGGCCAGAAACTTTGGGTCATCCAGAGGCCGACGTCGAAAAGGCAGGATTCGACCTGCTGGCCGTACCCATACCTCTTTCGCGCGATCAAAGCCGCGACGACGCCGGCCGTCGCGCTAAGCGCGGACATCAGGTCGACGATGGACAGGGCGACCTTGGTCGGCGCGCCGGACGGGCTTCCTGTTACCGCCATGATGCCGGTTTGCGCCTGGATCACCATGTCGAAGGTCTTGCGGCCCCGCTTGGGTCCGCTTCGTCCGAAGCCGCCGATCGTGCAGTAGATCAGCCGGTCGTTGACGGTTTCCCTGTCCTCGGGCCCGACGCCCATTTTGGCGAGAGCCTGATCGCCGATGTTGGAGACAAAGACGTCTGCGGTTTTGCAGAGTTGCGAAAAGAGCGGCGTCCCGTCGGCCGATGTCGCCCCGAACGTCACGCCGAATTTGTCCGTGTTGTTGAGGTGGTAGAGATATGCTGCTCCAGCAATCTGGTTTGCGACCCTTCGGGTTCTCTCCCCTTCTGGCGGTTCGACTTTGAATACATCCGCGCCCAACATGCCAAGGATGCGGGCGGACAGCGGCCCGGCGGTCAGAATGCCCACGTCGACGACCTTGACGCCCGACAGCGGCGGCTGCCCCGACTCGCCCGGCCTGTCACCGCTCGGGAATTTCGCTGCCTGCCATTGCAGCGTCCCGGCTCCAAGCTCGGGGTATTCGCCCCACCGCCATGCGGCGGATCTCTCCAGCCTGAACGGCAGCATGGGCATGGCATCGTCGCCGCGCCGGCGGACGATCCGGTATTTCGCATGCTCGTCCTCGATCGCTTCCGCCAGGCTCAATACGGCACTTGCCGGCACGTTGGCCGCATCGAGGGCGGTCAGTAGCTCGGCGGTTTCAATGCTGGCGGTCCACTCGCTTATGAGCCTGTCCAGTTCCTCGACGTTCCTCACCCGGTCGGGATTGGTGAGGAATCGTTCGTCCGTTCCCCATTCCGCTCGGCCCATCGCGCTGGCCAGCGCTTGCCATTGGTGGTCACCGACCGTTGAAATGGCGACCCATCCGTTCCTGGTCGGGTAATTGTTCCACGGCGCCGTCATGGTGTGCCGGTTGCCGACCCGTTCGAAATCCTCGCCGGTCAGGAGGTAGCCGGGCAGGATCGTGCCCAAGAACGAAAACACGGCATCGAATTCGCTTTGGTCGATGACATCGCCCGAGCCCACGTCCAGTCGCTTGTAGAGCGCCGAAAGGATGGCGATCAGCCCGTAGAATGCGCCCCCATACGCCGCAATCGGAATGCCGGCGGCAACCGGCTCTTCGCCGTCCTGACCGTTGGTCTGGAGGACTCCCGCCAATGATTGGACGATCAGTTCCGATGCGGACATGTTCGCGTAAGGTCCCGCAAGCCCGAACGGGCTGATGCAGCACAGCACCAGGGACTTCACCGCCGTGATGTCGTCGAGCCAGCCATGGCTGTCGATGAGCGAGTGCCCAGATTTGTCGAGCAGAACGACATCGGCTTTGCCAAGAAGACCCTTCAGGTCCTTCATCGCCTCCATGTCCTCGAAGTCGACGACGGCACTGTGCTTGCCTCGGGAATACAGCCCGAAAAGGGGCGCGCGCGCGTCGTGAAATGCGTCGTCCTGCCGACGCAGCGGATGGCCTGCCGGCGGCTCGATCAGGATGACGTGGGCTCCGAGTTCAGCTAGCATCCGGCCGCACAGCATGACGCTTTCGGACCCGGAACCCAGCTCGACGACACGAAGTCCGTCCAAAGGAAAATCGGCGTTCACATGCTTACTCCAGATTTCAGGCGAGACGCCTCGTCGGTCCCGGCATTCGTCCGGGCTGATCCACGTCTGCGGATCGGACCGTCAGGTTCGCGCTTCTGGCCGGTCAACCGACGCGCGAAATGCCCCCGTTGACGCTAAGCACCTGGCCATTGATGAATCCCGCCTCCTCCGAAGAGAGGAATTGCACAACCGCGGAAATATCGGAGGGCTGTCCGATCCTGCCCGTCGGGTTTGCCGCGGCGCGCCTGGCGATCTGTTCCGGCGTCAGCACTTCATGGAGCAACGGCGTATCGGTGGTGCCGGGGCATACCACGTTCACGGTTATTCCATCGCGCGCCACTTCCGCGCACAGCGACTTCGAAAATCCGATCACCCCGGCCTTGGCGCCGGCATAGACCGCTTCTCGCGGAGTGCCGACGCGCGCGGCATCCGAGCTGATGTTGATGAGCCGGCCCCAGCGGGCGCTTTGCATCCGAGGGAGCACCGCCCGTGTCAGGTTGAGGACGCTGGTGAAATTCAGCGCGATGATTCGATCGGCCTCGTCCTCGGAAATCTCCAGGAACGGCCGGTTCGGCGCGCCGCCGGCCGAATTGACGAGAATCTCGACGGGACCCAGCTGGCGCGCCACCTCTTCAACGGCTTCGATCGCCCACGTACTGGCAGTGATGTCCCCGATCAGGCCGCATAAGCCGTCGGCATGGGAAGCGAGAAGCTGCTGCGCCGCTGAAAGGGCGGGCGCATCCTTGTCGAGGATCGCGATGCGATGCCCTTGCGCGGCAAAGCGACGGGCGATGTCCAGGCCGATGCCTCTGGCGCCGCCGGTGACAAGTACGACGCGGGGTTTGACGGCACACCCTTCCATTGCTTCATCGGCCATGGAAGGTCGCCTTGCGCTTCTGCAGAAAGGCATTCATGCCTTCCGCCCTGTCTTCCGTCATGAAGGCGGACGAACAAAGATGGGCTTCGTATTGAAGGCCAGATTGCAGGTCCATGTTCATCCCGTGGTCGACGGCGGACTTGAGCCAGCTGATGCTCAGCGGCGCCATCGCACAGATTTTCTCGGCCATCGCGACGGCTGCATCCACAACCGATCCGGACCGGACGACCCGGTTGACCAGCCGCACCCGCTCGGCCTCGGCTGCGTCGATATACTCCGACGTGAAGAGCATCTCCTTCGCATAGGCGGAACCGACGATGCGCGGCAGACGCTGCGTTCCTCCGCCGCCCGCGACAGATCCGATGCGCGCGCTCGTGATCCCGAACACCGCATTGGGCGCGGCCAGGCGGATGTCGCACATCAGCGCCAGCTCCATGCCCCCGGTGATGCACCAGCCGCTCACCGCGGCGATCACGGGTACGGCACTGCGCTCGATTGTCTCGCCGAGTTGACGGAACGAAGCGGCATATGCGGTCGCCTGGCGTTGCGTCGTCGCCTGCAATGCCTCGTTGAGGTCGACCCCGGTGGAAAACGCCTTGTCGGAACCCGTGATGACGATCGCCCTGCAGCGGCCATCGGCGTTGCATTCCTTGACCTTGTCGCCGAGCGCCCGCAGGAGTTCCTGTGACAGGGCGTTATGCTTTTCGGGCCGGTTGAGGGTGACAATGACCGTCGCTTCGCGAACTTCGCTCTTGATCGTATCGCTCATATTCCCGTCCTGACTGTTCCGATCACGAGTCTGCATCTGCCGCCCGGAATTTATTGAAGTTAGGCTTCCGCTTCTCCGAGAAGGCGGCCGCGCCCTCCCTTTGCTCGGGAGTCCCGTAGAGAAAGGACAGCATCTCCATGCCGTCGACGAAGGAAGGCCACATTGCGTCCACCGCGTGGTTCAGGGAAAGCTTGGCGATGCGCAGGGACTGGGGGCTCATATCCAGCAGCTTCTTGCAGGTCGCATCCACGAGATCATCGAGTTCAGCGTCGGGAACGACCTGGTTGACCAGGCCCCATTCGAAGGCCTCGGCCGCGGACAGCATCCGGCAGGTGTAGATCAGCTCCCTGGCGCGCTTTTCACCGACCACCCGGGGAAGAATCTGCGTCGCCCCCCACACCGGCACCATGCCGACGTTCGGGCCCACCTGGCCAAATTTGCCGCTTTCCCCGCTCAGGGTCATGTCGCACATGAGGTGAAGCTCGTGTCCGCCGCCCAGGCAGTACCCGCGGACGACCGCCACGGTGGGCTTATCGCAATTTCGCAGCGCCTGGCCGAGCGCCAGAATCCGCTGCAGGTGGCGCCGCGCGCCCGCCTGGGTCTGGATGCGCTGCGCCTTGACGTCGCCGCCGGACGAAAACGCCTTGTCGCCGGCACCGGCGATGACGACGACGCCGACCGACGCGTCGTCCGTCGCGTCCCGCACAGCCGCGCAGAGTTCTTCATAGGTCTTGGTCCGCAGCGCATTGAGGCAGTGTGGACGATTGATCGTTACATAGGCGACGTGGTCGACCTTCCGGTAGAGTACGTCCTCGAAGGCATCCAGCGCTGTCATCTTAACCATCGATCTGCTGCTCTCTGCTGCGGCCTGCGTGAAGACCGTCCCCTGGCGGCGGCGCCATGCACCTTGCGGTGACAAGCTCGCGCGCCCCAGTTCCGGCCGCAAGCCACGAGTCACCACAAGCGTGCTCCTATCGTTATAGAAACGTTTCCATTTTTATGTCAAGACCGGATTTGGAGCGGTGATGGACTATGTCGTCGCCTGCGGGCCTGTCGACTTCGCCAGGTTCAGCGCGATGTCCACGATCATGTCCTCCTGGCCGCCGACCATTCCCCGACGACCGGCTTCGACGAGGATGTCACGGGTATCGACCCCGTACCTTTTGCCGGCGTCTTCGGCATGGCGCAGGAAAGACGAGTAGACGCCTGCGTATCCCAGGGTCAGCGTCTCGCGGTCGACGCGAACGGCTCTGTCCTGCAACGGCCTCACCAGCGCCTCGGCGGCATCCTGAAGCTTGAAGAGATCGCAATTGTGCTGCCAGCCTTGAAGATTCGCGACGGCGACAAAGGCTTCGATGGGACAGTTGCCCGCCCCGGCTCCAATCCCGGCCAGCGACGCATCGACGCGATAGGCGCCGTGCTCCACGGCTATGACCGAATTGGCGACCGACAAGGACAGGTTCTCATGCATATGGGCGCCGACCTGGGTGGACGGCTTCAACGCCGCGCCGAACGCATCCATTCGGGCCGCAACATCGCTTGGGATCAGCCGTCCGCCCGAATCGGTGCAGTAGACGCAGTCGGCGCCGTAGTCCTCCATTAGTTTCGCCTGTCGCGCGAGACCGGCAGGGTCGGTCATATGGGCCATCATCAGGAACCCTGACACGTCCAGGCCCATGTCCTTCGCGGCGGCGATATGCTGCGCGGCCACGTCGGCCTCGGTGCAATGCGTCGCCACGCGCACCGAAGTCACTCCCATGTCCCGCGCGCGCCGGAGATCCGCGATCGTGCCGATCCCTGGGATCAGCAGCGTCGTCAGCTTGGCCGACCTGCATACTTTTGCCGCTTCGCCGATCCACTGCGCGTCGGTGCATTTACCGAACCCATAGTTGAATGTGGAGCCGGTCAGCCCGTCGCCGTGTGCGACCTCGATGGCATCCACGCCCGCCTCGTCCAAGGCCTCGGCGATGGCGCGGATATGGCCCGGATCGTATTGATGCCGCAGCGCGTGCATCCCGTCCCGGAGCGTCACGTCCTGGATATAGACCCGCGTCTGGCTCACCCTGCGACCCCTTCCCATTTCCGCACGCGTGCGAATTGTTCGGCGGTCTTCATCGCCGCCGACGTCATGATGTCCAGATTTCCGGCGTACTTCGGCAGATAATGTCCGGCGCCTTCGACCTCCAGGAAGGTCGATACTTTCAGGCCGGTAAATGACCGGCCGAGTTCCGGAATAAACAGCGGTGCGTTGGATCCGATGTTCTCGAACTGTATGTCCTGTTTGAGCCTGTACCCGGGTACATAGGATCGAACCTTTGCCACCATCTCGTGCACGGCATCGCTTATGGCTTCCCTGCTTCCGGATTCGCACAGGCAATATACCGTGTCGCGCATGATGAGCGGCGGCTCGGCCGGGTTGAGGATTATGATGGCCTTCCCGCGCTTCGCGCCGCCGATCTTTTCGATCGCCGCCGCGGTTGTTTCGGTGAATTCGTCGATGTTGGCGCGGGTTCCCGGCCCGGCGGATTTGGAGGCGATCGAAGCGACGATCTCGCCGTAGACGACCGGCGCGACACTGTTGACGGCGGCCACGATCGGTATGGTCGCTTGGCCGCCGCAGGTCACCATGTTGACGCTGCTGGCATCGAGATTGGCTTCCAGGTTCACGGGCGGCACGACGAACGGGCCGATCGCCGCCGGCGTGAGATCGATCACCTGCTTCCCTTCGGACACCAGCACGGCGTGATGCCGCAGATGGGCCCGTGCGGAGGTCGCATCGAATACGATGCGGATGTCGGAAAAACAGGGCATGCGCCGCAGTCCGTCCAGCCCTTCGCTCGTCGTCTCTATCCCTAGCCGGCGCGCGCGCGCCAGCCCGTCGGATTCCGGATCGACGCCAACGAGCGCCGACACTTCAAGCGTGGCCGACCCCCTCGCTATCTTGACCATCAAATCCGTGCCGATGTTCCCAGATCCGATTATTGCGCATTTGACTTTTGGCACCGTCGCCACCTTTTGGGTTTCCGATCAGAAGCGTGCTGTGGCACTTGGCCGAATGAGTCGGGGCCGTGCGGCTCTCGCAGTGCAGCATCTGCCAGGTCGGGTCGGCCAGGACAATCCACACATGCGGATTGGTAACGTTTCCATGTTGCTATGTCAAACATTGTGTGGCAGATTCTGGCTGCGGCATTCATGGAATTACATCTTGACCCGAGCGGATCAGAAAAACTCATCATCGTCTCCAGCCTCCGCGACCATAAAGGACGTCGCCAGGGAGGCCGGAGTCGGCATCGGAACGGTTTCGCGCGTGGTCAACTCGGTCGAGGGCGTGAAGGCGAAGACCCGGCATCGGGTGGAAACGGCCATCCTCCGACTGGGGTACAATCCGAACCCGATCGCGCAGTCGATGCGAAACGGACTGCTGAAAACCTTCGCCTACGTGGCGCGCGACTTCTCCGTGCCCATCCTCAACATGTTTGTTGACGCCATGCAGTCGGTCCTCGATTCGAAGGGCTTCGGATTGCAGGTGGCCTCATCTTATCATGACGGCACCCGCGAGATCGCAATCCTGAAAAGGCTGGCGATGCGGCGCGCTGACGGCATCGTCGTGGCGACGTCCGCCGAGGATGACCCCAACCTGCTCAAAGTATTGCGTGAATTGCCAATTCCGGTGGTGCTGCTCGATCGCGACAATCCCGCGGAGCTGGACAGCGTCCTCGTCGATCATCGATCGGGAACCAGGGCGGGCGTGCAGCATCTTCTGGCCATGGGCCACAGGCGTGTCGCGCTCATTTCCGGTCAGCCGAACGTGCGGCCGGCAATCGAGCGGCTGGCAGGGTTTCGCGACGCTTTCCTGCATTCCGGTCTGACCGTCCCTGACGAGATGATCCGGCTCGGGTCGTTCAGCACCGAATTTGCTTACAGCGAGGCCGCCATGCTGTTCCGGCTGCGCGAGCGGCCGACCGCCGTGTTTGCGGGCGGCACCGCCATGCTGGCCGGTGTAATCAGGGCGGCGCGCGACGCCGCTCTGAAAATCCCCGAGGACCTGTCGGTGATCAGCGGCGCCGACAGCGAGCTGGCGCAGCTCTATCAGCCCGGCATCACAACCGTGCGGTGGCAGCATGACCAGCTCGGCGTGGTGGCTGCGAAGTTCCTGCTGCGCCGCCTCGAAACCGGCAAACTGCCAAGGCAAAGCATGATTTTCCCGACCGAACTTATCCAGCGCGGATCTTGCTCGCCGCCCCACAGCGCAAGCCCTGATTTCGCGCCGTCTTCATTTTGAGACGCATTTGCGCGGGCGAATGCGTCCGGCACCCACTTCCCGAGGTTCCGCCATGACAACTGGTTTCAACGAAACGGCAATAGATATCGGCATCCGGCGGTCCTTTGAAACCCTGGCGATCGACGAACCAGCCGAGCATATCATTCGTGTCGCGCTGAATCGCCCGGCCGCGGCCAACTCCCTCACAACCATGATGGGGCGCGAGATCACTGAGGTGTTTCATTTCCTCATCTGCAACCCCTCTGCCTTTCGCTGCGCCATCCTGACGGGCACTGGCGATCGCGTTTTCTGCGCCGGCGCCGACCTGAAGGAGCGCGACGGCATGACGGATTCGGATTTCTTTGCGCAGCACCGGATATTCGAACGCATGGTTCGGACTGTCTGGGAATGCCCAATCCCGATCATCGCCGCGCTGAACGGTCACACGATGGCTGGAGGACTCGAACTGGCCCTCAACTGCGATTTCGCCTATGCGGCCGCGCACGCCAAATTCGGATTCCCTGAGGTCAAACGCGGGATCATGCCAGGAGGGGCGGGCACGCAGCAACTTCCGCGCAAGATCGGGGAATCGCGGGCCAGGGAGATCATCCTGACCGGGGATACGTTTTCGGCGGGCGACGCGCTGTCATGGGGGCTGATCAACCTCACGTGTCCTTCCGGCGAACTTCAAGATCGTGTGCTCGCCACAGCTGGGCGCATCAGGGACAACGCACCGCTGTCAATAATTCAGGCCAAGAAATCCATCACGATGGGGCTTCAGATGGACGTTCGCACGGGAATGTTCTTCGAGATTGAGGCCTATAACCGTCTCGTTTCCACGGAAGATCGGATGGAAGGCGTCAAGGCCTTCGTGGAAAAACGCGAGCCCATCTTCCATGGCCGCTGAACGCTGCACAGGCTGAGCTCCGCGCGGTCGGCGTAAGTCGTCACTATCCTCGAACACACGGACACAGAAAACAGAAGGGGCCATTGCATTAGAATGGAAACGTTTCTAATATGTGGTGGAATTGATATGCGCTCGCTGCGGGCGCTGCCAGGGTTCGCATATGCGTGATGTTGCACATTTGAGAGATGTCGGGCCGCGCGACGGCCTGCAGATGGTCAAGACCATCCTCACCACCGATCAGAAGACCGAATGGTTCGCGGCGGCAGCAAGTGCGGGGATCGGTGAAATCGAGGTGACGTCGTTTGTTCCGCCCAAGCTCCTTCCGCAGTTCGCCGACGCGGAAGAGGTCGCGCGCCGGGCGGTCGGCATGAGGACTTTCAAGGCTGCGGCGCTGGTGCCGAACCGCAGAGGCGCCAAACGCGCCCTGGCGTGCGGCCTCGATACGATCAACTTCGTCCTTTCCGCCAGCGAAGCTCACAATAAGGCGAATGTCGGCCGCACAACCGACAGCTCGCTCCGCGATTTTTCCGATGTCGTCGAGGCAAGGAATCTCAAGGCCGGCACCAAGCCGACGCTCGGAGGCTGCATCGCGACTGCATTCGGATGCACCATTCAGGGCGCCGTCGACGAAGCTCGTGTGGTCGAGATCGCGGCCAGACTCGCCGAGCTTGGAGCGGACGAAATTGTCGTGGCCGACACTGTCGGCTACGGCGATCCGGGTCAAGTGAAGCGCCTTCTGCGTTCAGTGATCGGCGCAGTCGCTCCGCTACCTGTGGCTTGCCATTTCCATGATACGCGCGGACTGGGTCTCGCCAACGTCACTGCCGCGGTGGAAGCCGGGGTGAGAGCCTTCGACGCTTCGATCGGAGGCCTGGGCGGCTGTCCGTTCGCGCCCGGCGCCTCGGGCAACATCAATCTTGAAGACACGGCATTCCTGCTGAACCGGCTGGGCTTGGAAACCGGCATCGATATTGCCGGGGTCATTGCCCTCAGGCGGAAAATCGAAGGCTGGTTGCCGGAGGCGGAATTCGCCGGAGCGATCGCGAGGGCCGGGATGCCCAGAACCGACGTGGAGTTTGCCGATGCTCGCTGAAAATGAACACGCAAATGCGCCGATCTCGGTTGAGATGGGGAGAGATTTTCCGGAGCTGCGCGAAGGCGTGAAGCGCATCTGCGCAGGTTTCCCCAGCGAGTATTGGCGCAATCTGGACGAGGTTTCGGGTTATCCGACCAAGTTCGTCACCGCCCTCACCGAGGCGGGATATCTTGGGGCCCTGATACCGGAGGAGCTCGGCGGTTCCGGTCTTCCTCTGCGGGCTGCCGCGGTGATCCTGGAGGAAATCAACGCCAATGGATGCGTTGCCAGCCCTGCCCATGCCCAGATGTACATCATGGGCACACTTCTCAGGCATGGAAGCACCGAGCAGAAGGCCCGATATCTGCCTGCGATCGCCAGCGGCAAACTTCGACTTCAGGCGTTCGGAGTGACCGAGCCGACAAGCGGTTCCGATACGACGCAGCTGAAGACGCGCGCGGTCCTCGATGGCGACCGTTACGTCATCAACGGCCAGAAAGTCTGGACGTCCCGTGCCATGCACTCCGACCTGATGCTCCTGCTGGCTCGGACGACGCCGATCGACAAGGTCAAGAAGCGCTCGGACGGCCTTTCCGTGTTCATCGTCGACCTGCGGGAGGCGCGAGGTCACGGGCTGGAAATAAAGCCGATCAAAGCGCTAATAAACCACAACACGACGGAAGTGTTTTTCGACAACCTGTCAGTACCCCGGGAAAACCTGATCGGCGAGGAAGGCCGCGGGTTCAAGTATATTCTCGATGGCATGAATGCCGAGCGCATCCTGGTGGCGTCCGAATGCGTGGGCGACGGCCGCTGGCTGCTGCACAAGGGGACGACATATGCCAAGGAGCGGGTAGTGTTCGGCCGACCCATCGGCCAGAACCAGGGCATCCAGTTCCCGCTGGCCCGCGCCCACGCCGAACTGGAGGCGGCCGACCTGATGTGCCGCAAGGCCGCTGCACTGTTCGATGCCGGCCTGCCCTGCGGGGCCGAGGCCAACATCGCCAAGATGCTTGCGTCCGAGGCGACCTGGAAGGCGGCCGACACGACAATGCAGACCCATGGTGGGTTCGGCTTTGCCCAAGAATACGATATCGAAAGGAAATGGCGCGAAGTCCGTTTATACCAGACCGCGCCGATCTCGACGAATATGATCCTGGCCTATGTGGGGCAGCATATTCTGGGGCTGCCGCGATCCTATTGAAGTGTTTGCCCGCCAGGGCCAATCGGGAGGACAATTGGTGTTCGAACGCTATTCACACTACACACGCCTGAAATTCGACATGCCCGCGCCTCGTGTGCTGCGCGTGGCGCTGAACACCGATACGCCCCTCAACCTGATGGATTCGGCGCTGCATCGCGAGGTGGGCGAGATCTGGCGCGATATCGAGGCGGACGAGAGCGTTTCAGCAGTCATCTTGACCGGCAACGACAAAGCGTTCTCCGCCGGCGGCGACCTTCGTCGGCATTCGGCCGTTCCCAGCTTCGAGGAGCGGATGGCGATGATGAAGGAAGCCCACAACATCGTCTACAATATGATCAACTTTCCAAAGCCGATTGTCACCGCGATCAGGGGATGGGCG
Organism: Rhizobiaceae bacterium; assembly: GCA_023953835.1. Taxonomy (NCBI): domain Bacteria; kingdom Pseudomonadati; phylum Pseudomonadota; class Alphaproteobacteria; order Hyphomicrobiales; family Rhizobiaceae; species Rhizobiaceae bacterium. Next base: position 212,671 of record JAMLJB010000003.1, read on the forward strand.
GTCGGCGCCGGCCTGGCCTGTGCGCTGCTCGGGGACATAACCATCGCCGCGAAGGATGCGAAGCTGCGCGATGGCCACGCCAAGCTGGGAGTCGCCGCCGGAGACCATGCGGCGATCATCTGGCCGCTTCTATGCGGCATGGCGAAGGCCAAGTACTATCTCCTGCTTTGCGAAACCATAACCGGTCAGGAAGCCGAACGGATCGGGCTGATTTCACTCGCGGTGGAGAGTGACGAACTGGACGAGCGCTCGATCGCGGTCGCGTCCCGCCTAGCGCAAAGTTCCCCTCTGGCCATGCGCACCATCAAATCCTCGATGAACAATTGGCTGCGTCAGGCCGGCCCGATCTTCGACCACTCCCTCGCACTGGAAGTCATGAGCTTCTTCGGACCTGACTATGCCGAGGGAAAGGCGGCGATACTGGAAAAACGCGAACCCGACTATTACCGGAGCCAGGCCGAAAGCACCGTCTCCTAGGAATTCTCGCCCGGCGCGTCAGCATCCGCCAGATATGCGTCGCAGAACAGCCGCAGCACGGCAGACCAGGAGCGCCTAACTGCCACTTCGATAGAAACGTTTCAAATTTGGCGTGGCGCGTGCTCGGTCGTCGGATTTTGCGGGTGGCCCTGCTGCTCTTCAACCGGGCCCGCCGCGGCCTGCCCATCTGTTCGATATTTCCTTAGGAGGTCTTCCATGATGTTCAGTCTCTCAAGCGAGCAGCGCTTGATCCAGGAATCGATGGCGAAGCTCGTTGCCCGGGACATCGAGCCGGTCCTCAAGAGCCATCCCACGCATGAGCCTTTGCCGAAAGAGCCGATGCGGAAGATCCTCGAGCTTCTGGCAAGTCAGGGGCTCACCTGCGCGCGGATGTCGGAAGCCGAGGGCGGCTCGGGGCTGTCGGCCATGACGATGGGGCTGATGTTCGAGCAACTGCCTCCCGTGGTCGCCATGTGCCTGATGAGTCACGAGGTGACGATCCATCGCATCTTCATGGAGAGCAGCCCCGAGCAGCGGGAACGTCTTCTTCCCGACCTGATTTCGGCACGTAAGATCGCCTGCACCGGAACCACCGAACCCGGCGGCGGCTCGAATTCGCACGCTATCAGCACCAGGGCCAAGCGGTCGGGAGAACATGTCGTCATCAACGGGCGCAAGATGTGGATTACGAATGCGGCCATCTGCGATGTGATGAATGTCACTGCCTCGCTCGGTACCCGCAGCGATGGGCAGAACGAAATCATCCGCGTCGCGGTCGATCGTGCGGAATCGCCGTTTGAAACAGACACGATTCCCGTGCTGGGATTGCAGCAGGGCCATTTGGGCGAGGTCAATTTCGACGATTGCACTGCGTTCAGCCGGAACACGCTCGGTTCGGTCGGCGACGCGCCGCGAATCCTGACGCTGACGTGGCTGATCAACCGCGCGATCTACGGGCTGATTGCCGTTCATCTCGCACAGAAGGCTCTGGACGCGGCCTTGGTGTATGCCAAGGAGCGTCACCAGTTCGGGCGACCAATCGGAGGCTTCCAGCTCATTCAGGAAGCCCTGTCTGAAATCGCGACTGCGGTCACGACCAGCCGGGTTCTTTGCTATCATGCGCTCGCGTGCATCGATAATGGCGAACGCGCCAACCAGGTTTCGGCGATGGCAAAGAGATATTCTATCGCGCAGAGCCAAAAGGCCATCACCCTGGCTATGGAGATTCACGGCGCCATGGGCATCAGTCGCGAGGTCGGGCTGGAGCAGCTCTATCGGGACGTAAGGATGCTGCCGATACCCGACGGCACCAACCAGATCTTAACCCTCATTGAGGGTCGCGAATTGACCGGTCTACCCGCCTTCCGGGGGTAGGTCGTTGCTTGGCTCCGAATTCTCATCACGTTGCGGACTCGGGCGACGAGTCTGCAATTGTGAATGATGTTCCTTGGGATGCAATGATCAGCAAGATCCTTGTCGCAAACCGGTCCGAAATCGCCATTCGCGTGTTCCGAGCGGCCAACGAACTGGGGCTGAAGACCGTCGCGATCTGGGCCGAGGAGGACAAATATTCGCTGCATCGCTTCAAGGCCGACGAGAGCTACCAGGTCGGGCGCGGGCCGCATCTCGACCGCGACATGGGGCCGATCGAGAGCTACCTGTCGATCGAGGAGGTGATCCGCGTCGCAAAACTGTCGGGCGCCGACGCTATCCATCCCGGCTACGGCCTGCTTTCGGAAAGCCCCGAATTCGCCGAGGCGTGCGCTGCCGCCGGCATCACCTTCATCGGCCCGAAGCCGGCGACGATGCGCCGCCTCGGCAACAAGGTCGCCGCCAGGAACCTCGCCATCGAGGTCGGCGTGCCGGTCATTCCCGCGACCGATCCGCTGCCCGACGACATGGAGGCCGTGAAGAAACTGGCAGCCGAGGTCGGCTATCCGGTGATGCTAAAAGCCTCCTGGGGCGGCGGCGGGCGCGGCATGCGCGCCATCCGCAACGAGGCCGACCTGGTGCGCGAGGTCGTCGAGGGCAAGCGCGAGGCGAAGGCGGCCTTCGGCAAGGACGAGGTCTATCTCGAGAAGCTGATCGAGCGCGCCCGCCATGTCGAGGTGCAGATCCTCGGTGACACGCACGGCACAGCGGTGCATCTCTTCGAGCGCGACTGCTCGATCCAGCGCCGCAACCAGAAGGTCGTCGAGCGCGCCCCAGCGCCCTACCTCTCCGACGAACTCAGGCAGGAGCTCTGCGGCTACGCACTGAAGATCGCCAGGGAGACCGACTATGTCGGCGCCGGCACCGTCGAGTTCCTGCAGGATGCCGACAGCGGGAAGTTCTACTTCATCGAGGTCAATCCGCGCATCCAGGTCGAGCACACGGTGACCGAACAGGTGACCGGCATCGACATCGTCAAGGCGCAGATCCACATCCTCGACGGTTTTGCCATCGGCACGCCGGAGTCCGGCGTCCCCGCACAGAAGGATATCCGCCTCAACGGCCACGCCCTGCAGTGCCGCATCACCACCGAGGACCCCGAACAGAACTTCATCCCGGACTATGGCCGCATCACCGCCTATCGCGGCGCTACCGGCTTCGGCATCAGGCTTGACGGCGGCACCGCCTATTCCGGCGCGGTCATCACCCGCTTCTACGACCCGCTGCTGGAAAAGGTCACCGCCTGGGCGCCGACGCCGCTGGAGGCGATCCAGCGCATGAACCGCGCGCTACGCGAATTCCGCATCCGCGGCGTGGCGACCAACCTCACCTTCCTCGAAGCGATCATCAACCACCCATCCTTCCGCGACAATTCCTACACGACGCGCTTCATCGACTCGACGCCGGAGCTGTTCGCGCAGGTGAAGCGACAGGATCGCGCGACGAAGCTGCTCAACTACCTCGCCGACGTCTCGGTGAACGGCCATCCGGAGACGCGCGGCCGGCCGCAGCCCAATCCGGACACGGCGGAACCGATCGTGCCCTATCTCAGCGGCGCGATCCCGCCCGGTTCCAAGCAGCGCTTCGACGAGCTCGGCCCGGAAAAATTCGCCGCCTGGATGCGCGCCGAGAAGCACGTTCTCGTCACCGACACGACGATGCGCGACGCCCACCAGTCGCTGCTCGCCACCCGCATGCGCAGCTACGACATCGCCAGGATCGCCGGCGTCTATGCGCGCTCGCTGCCGGAGCTGCTCTCGCTCGAATGCTGGGGCGGCGCGACCTTCGACGTCGCCATGCGCTTCCTGACCGAGGACCCGTGGGAGCGCCTGGACAAGGTGCGCGAGGCAGCGCCCAACATCCTGCTGCAGATGCTTTTCCGCGGCGCCAACGGCGTCGGCTACACCAATTATCCCGACAATGTCGTGCGCCACTTCGTCAGGCAGGCGGCAGCGGGGGGCATCGACCTCTTCCGCGTGTTCGACTGCCTGAACTGGGTCGAGAACATGCGCGTGTCGATGGACGCCATCCTCGCGGAGGGCAAGCTGTGCGAGGCGGCGATGTGCTACACGGCCGACATGCTCGACCCAGCGCGCGCCAAATACGACCTCAAATATTATGTCGGGCTGGCGAAGGACCTCGAGAAGGCCGGCGCCCACATCATCGCGGTCAAGGACATGGCGGGCCTGCTGAAGCCGGCCGCCGCGCGCGTGCTGTTCAAGGCGCTGCGCGAGGAGACGGACCTGCCGATCCATTTCCACACCCACGACACCTCGGGCCTGTCCGCTGCGACGGTGCTGGCGGCGGTGGAGGCCGGCGTCGACGCGATCGACGCGGCGATGGATTCCTTTTCCGGCAACACCTCGCAGCCCTGCCTCGGCTCGCTCGCCGAAGCGTTGAAGGGCAGCGAGCGCGACCCGAAGCTCGATCCCGAGGCGATCCGGAAAATCTCCTTCTACTGGGAGGCCGTGCGCAACCAGTACGCGGCCTTCGAAAGCGACCTCAAGGGGCCGGCCTCGGAGGTCTACCTGCACGAGATGCCGGGCGGCCAGTTCACCAACCTCAAGGAGCAGGCGCGCTCGCTCGGGCTGGAGACCCGCTGGCACGAGGTGGCGCAGGCCTACCACGACGTCAACCTGATGTTCGGCGACATCGTCAAGGTGACGCCATCCTCCAAGGTGGTCGGCGACATGGCGCTGATGATGGTCAGCCAGGACCTCACCGTGGCCGACGTCGAGAACCCGGCCAAGGACATCGCCTTCCCGGATTCGGTTGTGTCGATGCTGCGCGGCGACCTCGGCCAGTCGCCCGGCGGCTGGCCGGCGGCGCTGCAGAAGAAGGTGCTGAAGGGCGACAAGCCGATCACCGTCCGTCCGGGCTCGTTGCTGAAGTCCGCCGATCTCGAGGCAAGCCGCAAGGAGATCGAGGAGAAGCTCGGCCGGCCGCTCTCCGAACACGAGTTCGCTTCCTGGCTGATGTATCCGAAAGTCTTCTCCGACTTCGCGGCGGCGCAGGATGTCTATGGCCCCGTCTCGGTGCTGCCGACGCCGACCTATTTCTACGGCATGAAGACGGAGGACGAGATCCTCGTCGACATCGAGAAGGGCAAGACGCTGGTCATCCGCTGCCTCGCCATCGGCGACGTCGACGAGAAGGGCATGGTCACCGTGTTCTTCGAGCTCAACGGCCACCCGCGCCGCGTCAAGGTTCCCGACCGCGCCCATGGCGCCGCGAACGGCAAGGCGCGCCGCAAGGCCGAGGCCGGCAACGAGGAGCATGTCGGCGCGCCGATGCCCGGCGTCGTCTCGACGCTCGCCGTGGCGGCAGGACAGGCGGTGAAGGCCGGGGATGTGCTCCTGTCCATCGAGGCGATGAAGATGGAGACCGCTCTGCATGCCGAGCGCGACGGCATCATCGCCGAGGTGCTGGTTAAGGCCGGCGACCAGATCGACGCCAAGGACCTGCTGGTGGTGATGCAGAAGCGATAAGATCAAAGACCTCATGATTGACCGGACTGAGAGACCGCTACGCAAACTTGGTTCCAGCGACTGATTGACCTGACATCGGCTTCTTCGTCTGAGGCATCGCTGAAAGGCTCTCTATCAGGACTTGTTCGCGAGCTTGGGTTCGACTGCTATGCCTATCTCAATGTCCAACCGGTCCGAACCTACGCCATGTCCAACTATCCCGCGGAGTGGCAGGTTCGCTACCTATCTCGTGGATACACGCATATCGACCCCCGTCGTTGCGTCAGCGCGGGCAAGATTGGAAGCCTTCACGTGGGAGGCAGGTAGGCCAAGACAAGCGTCCTCAAAGGCGGTGAGAGTATTCTACAAGGAAGCGGGCGACTTTGGCATCAGCTCAGGCATTAGCATCCCGGTCAGAACTCCGTTCGGACTGACCTTGCCCCTAAGTTTTATCCAATTTTGAGTTCGCTCCAGCGGTTTTGGGTTGCTGTATTTGGGGCGGTGGCGGCGGGTTGCCGTGCGGAGCCATTTCGGCTGCGCAGCACCACATCACGTCGCGGGTTGATGGTCTGAGCGAACTCGGCGGTTGTCAGCCAGCCGAGGCCGGAGTGCGGGCGGTGATCGTTGTAATCGCTGCGCCAGTATGAAAGCGCTGATCGGGCATGGGGCAGTGACGAGAAGAGGGTTTCATTCAGAAGGCGTAGTCGGGGCTTCGGTTCCGGAGACGCCGGCTCTACGCAGGCCTGGATGTGTCGCTTGAGCTGACAAACATGTGCGTCGTCGATGGCGATGGTCGTCGTTGGCCAGTTCTCGCTGCTGCTTCCAGGACATAGGACGTGTTGGTTCATCAGATGCGCGACAGCTCAGGGTTCATGTCGATTAGGCGAATGACGGCCGGCGGTCACCTTTGCTGTGATGGACCGCGTGCGCGGGGAATTCCTCTACCGAATTGGTTACGAGCATTTGCTGCATCCGGCGAGGGACTTCGTTAGCAATTTTCCTCAGAACAATCAGCGCTGGTGTCTCAATGGGCCCGGCATGGCTTCCCGTTCAAATCGCGCTGCATTCCAAGTTGCTCGAATAAAAGTGGTCCATGAAATGACTGACACCTCGCGCTCGATTTAGTCATCCTTCATTTCCTCAACGAAGTCGCGCAGGAAATCCGCCGCCTCAGCGCGTCCTTTGGGTAGGCACATTGCCTGTTGGACCAGCAGGAAATGATCGCTCAAGACCCGCAGTTCCGGGTTGCCTTCGGCGTATCCAGCAAGCTGTTGACGCCCCCCGGCAAGCGCATCAAGGCCCAGTTCTCTGAAAAGCGTGAGCGAGGTTGCCCCGGTGTCGCCCTGCGCGCGGACCAGTTCAGCGTTCCGGACCAGTTTAGTAAGATGCTGATCGATCGCCGAGCCTTGGCTCACCGCGATCCGTACGCCTCGCCTGTCCACATCCCCTACCGTCCGGAAGGTCGACGCCGTCGCGACCAAATAGGTGCCTTCGATGGTCATGTAGGGCGCGGTGAAATCGAGGTTCGCGGCGCGCGCAGGATCGATCGCCAAGAATGCAACGTCCCAAAGGTCCTGACCCAGCGCACGAAGGATCTCGCCTGCGGTGCCGAAGCTGACCATGTCAAGGGACAGATCGAGACGGCGGGCGAGTTCCTTCGCGAGCGTGACGCCCTTGCCGCGCAGCAAGCCGGTGGATGGATCGCGCACCACCAGCATGACGTTCGCCAGATTTAACGCGACGCGCAGCCGCCCATGCGGGGCGAACTGCCGGGAAAGTTCGGCTTTCTGAGTGGTCACCGGTTCCTCCTCGACCTACCTTTTGGCGTGGCCCCAACCTTGTTGCTCAGCGCCCTTGTCAGCGAGGATGGAAAACTATCGACAAGACACCGCCCGCTAGCGCGACGCGTCGAGCACGGGATTGGTAGTCGCTATCCCGCCCTCGAACCAGGATTCGAACTTCCGGTGACTGCACAGCCAACCCTCATCGAGGCGCTGGCAGCGATCGGTCATCATAGCCACCAAGATCGGCGCATGCGTTGGAAGCACCGGCACGCCGTCGGCGGCGTAGAGCTGCAGATACCAGGTGCATAGGGCCTCCGCGGGGCCAAGAAGCTCAGCGCGGAAATTGCTGACCAAATGGACGGCGGTTCTGGCGCCCCGGTCCTCGCGCCACCTGTAGAACTTCGCGATCTGCTCGCGGCCGCGGTAGCTCGCCTGCGAACCCTCGAACAGGGCGTCTTCCGTATAGTAGCTGGCGGCATTGCGACCCCAATTAGTATCGACGTCGTGCCAGTAGTCGACAAGCAGCGTGTGCAGCTCCCAACTGGTCCACAAGCGTTCCTGGGTCAGCGACATTTCATATCCCTCCCGCCGATACGCGCAGCCATTTCGACATGTCCCAGACCGTCGTCGGCCTTCCGATGCCGATCGGCGCGGAAGGGAGATGGCCGCAAAATTATTAATATTCAATAATCGCGCGGGAGGTGATTTGCAATGGCGGAGGGCGAAGTGGCTTCGCGCGAGATGCCCCAAAAGCGCGGTGATCGGCAACGCATGACAGCACGGGATCGGGTGCAGTATTACTCGTCATCCGCTGTTTCGACTTCAATGGGTGTTTGTCAAACTCGCCTCGCTATGGCAGGATAATTCATTATTAATTCTACAGGTTCCGGGTGAGCACCTCTCGTTCCAAGACCAGCGACAACGGGCGCGCCGCAAGGCCGGCCGCCCCAAAAACGTCTGCCAAGAGCGGCCCTCCCTTGGCAGCGGAGAGCCATCGTTTCTCGCGGCCGGGGTGGCTTTCGGACATCCTTCGCCAGCGCATTCTCGACGGGAAGTATCAGCCCGGCGAACGGATTCTGGAGGCGGAGTTGAGGTCGGAGTTCGGCTTTTCGAACGGCCCGATTCGCGAGGCTCTTCAGACGATCGTCGCGGAGGGGTTGGCGGAACGCCAACCTTACCGCGGCATATGGGTGAGATCGCTCACAGATGCGCAGATCGTCGAGATGTTCCAGGTTCGAACCGCGCTTCTGGAGTATGCGGCGGAACTTGCGGCCCGGCGCTGTACGCCCGAAATGGTCGAGAGCGGCAAAGAGTTGCTTGCACGCATCGATGACTGGTTCGACAGGCTGGGCGAGTCCGGACATCCCGAATTCCACGGCAGCTTGTCCAGATGGCTGGTCGACGCCACCGGCAATGCGGCTCTGCGCGGCATCTGGGATACGACGATGCTCAGCACGCTTGTCTATGTCAATGCGTCCTTGACCAGGAGTCCGAGCCAGAAGGCCCGCAAAATGGTCCGGCAGGTGATCGAATATGTCTGCAAAGGCGACACGGCGCGCGCCCGTTCCGCGACACGGGCGCTGACGCAGCAGATACTCGCCGGCCTGCGGATAAAAGGCACCATTTGAAGCGGTCCTTACACGCGTGCCGAGCTAGTCAGGCGGCGTCACTGAACTGTCGCCTTATGCAATCGTCCAGCCAGCCAAGGTCCTCCGCTAAAGCAGGAATCCTCTGATACCAGGTGTGGGAGCCGTGGAGCATTCCACGCATGTAGCGCAGCTCGCAGCGCGCATTCGCCTCCCGCAGCCGACGCTCGAACAGGGCTGCGTCATCCGCCATGGGATCGCGCTCGGCCGCGAGCATGATCGTATGCGGCCAGTTGTCCGGCAGCGAGTGCCTGACAGCGCAAAGTTCCGGATGCGCAAGATCCATCCCGCTCGGGACATACAGGTCCCTGAAGTCGGCGAGTTGCGAGGTCTCCTGGGCATAGCCGGTGCGATATAGCGCGTAGGATGGCGAGGACAGGCTCAGGTCGAGCCAAGGGCTCAGCAGCACCAAGGCTGAGGGCAGCGGCTGATCCAGCTCGATCAGGCGGCGCACTGCCGCGACCGTAGCGCCTGCGCCGGCGCTGACTCCCAGGACCAAGACCGGTCCCGCCGGCAGTCCGGCCCGGCCGGCCATTACGGCCTGGATGGCATCGTGCGTGTCCTCGATCGCGGCAGGCCATTGGTGCTCGGGTGCCAGCCGGTAGCTGATCGAGACGACGTTGGCGGGGAGACTCGATGCCAGACGCCGCGCCTCCGCATCCACCTCGTCCAGCCCGCCGACCACGTAGCCGCCGCCATGTACATAGATCAGCGTCGGCAGGTCGCCTGCGGCGTCCGGCTTGTAGAAACGGGCCGGCCGCCGGCCGTGGCCAAGATCGAGCACGATGTCGCGCACGTCGGCGACCGCGGGCGGCGCGCCGGTCAGCTTGACGGTGGCGAGCCAACGGAAAGACTCCCTGCCCTGTACAACGTTATCCGCTCGCCATGCCGGAATTCCGGCACGCCGCGCCTGATCACCGACCAACTGGATATGGGCGGCATAGGCCTGCGGATGGATGTCTTTGTCGGGGCGGGACATCCTGCGCTCCGGTCACTCCGCGGTGGACGCAAGCGGATAGAAGGCGTCCCATTCGGCGAGGCGCTTCTGATAGACGCCGCGCACCATCGGCAGCACGACGCTGCCGAGCATCAGGCGCAGCGGCGGGTTCTCCATGTCGACCAGCTGCAGCACCACGTCGGTGGTCTTCTTGGGGTCCTTGGCCTGCATGTCCTTCAGCATGGCGTTGCGCTTGAGGCGGGCGCCGTCATATTCGGGCATCGTCGCGGCGCCGACCGCCACCGGGCCCCACTCGGTCGCATAGGCGCCAGGCTCCAGCAGCGTCACCTTGATGCCGAAGTCGGAAACTTCGCCGGCAAAGGCCTCCGTCACGGCTTCGAGCGCGGTCTTGGACGCCTGGTAAAGACCCGCCGCCGGCCATGCCATCAGGCCGCCGATGCTCGAAACGCCGATGATGTGGCCGCTGCCCTGCGCGCGCATGATCGGCGCCGCCGCCTGCATCACCCAGAGCGCGCCGAACAGGTTGGTGTCGATCTGGGCGCGCGCGTCCTCTTCCTTCACCTCCTCGACCGTTCCCAAGAGACCGTAGCCGGCGTTGTTGAGGATCACGTCGATGCGGCCGAACTGCTTGTGCGCCTGGTCGATGGCGGCAAAGACCGCCGCACGGTCGGTGACGTCCAGCGCCAGCGGCAGCACCGAATCCGGATAGGCCTCATGCAGATCCTTGAGCGCTTCGAGCTTGCGCGCCGTCGCCGCGACCTTGTCGCCGCGCTTGAGCGCCGCTTCCGTCCACAGACGGCCGAAGCCGCGCGATGCGCCTGTAACGAACCAAATCTTCTCAGCCATTAATACCTCCACTCGCCCATCGACCTTGGCGATGAGGGCGTCAAAAAGGATCAAATCAACGTTGGAATCCGAAAACCCTGGCGGGAGTATCCCACAAGATGGTGCGGCGCACCGACTCGTCGGGAACCCAGTGGGCAAGCGAGTTGAATTCCGTGGAATAGTCAAGCTTCCAAAGGAAGGGCCGCTCCAGCGGACCGAGATGCGAGTCCAGCAGCGGCCAGTCGCTACCCCAGACGCAACGGTCCGGACCAAATGCTTCCACGACGTCGGTGACGAAAGGCTTCACGTCGTCATAGTTCCCGCCGCTCTGCGTCAACCGGAAACCGCCTGAAATCTTGATGATTGCATTGGTCGACCGGCCATACTCGAGCAAGGCCTGGAAGCCCGGCGTGCCGGTTCCTTCGGTGACGGTCGGCCAGCCGACATGCTCGACGATGACATGGACGCCGGATGCGATCAGCTTGGTGAGGATCGCCGGCCATCTTGCCGTCGGCGCGAAGACCTCGACGTAGAGGTCGTGCTCGCGGCAGCGCGACAGGAAGTTGGCGATCTCGGGGCGGTCGAACGCCTCGCTGTCCCAGGTCACTAGGCTCACCCGGATGCCGACGATGCCGCCGCGCTTCAGATCCTCCAGCTCGTCGCCGGAGACATTGAGCGGCACGCAAGCGACGCCCTTGGCGCGGCCGTTGCTGATCGCGATGGCCTCCAGCATGGCGCGGTTGTCGGTGCCGTAGGCGCCCGGCTGGACGATGATCGTGTGGGAGACGCCGTGGGCTTCCAGCGTCGGGAAAAGCGATTCCGCGCTGGCCGCCTCGTTGTCCATCTCGATGAAGCTGGTGTTCTTGTGAGCGTAGGGAAAACGCCGCGGCCAATGCGCGTGGAGGTGGCAATCGACGGCCAAGATCTCGGTCGAAGACATGTATTTCTCCGTCTGTGCGCCTGCTTCGCACTATGAGTATTAATAATTAATCTCATGGTCAAGGCGCGCGGCGGATGAAACGCGCCGTCGGCCCGGAATGTCCGTCAGCGTCCCGAAGCGGCCGGTTTGGGTAGCGCGGCGAAGTCGGAGACCAGCTTGCTCGCCGCCTGCCGCATCATGCCCTGGTCGGACGAGACGACGAAGGCGCTGACGCCGAGCGCCTGGAAGCGCTGCGCGTCGGCTGCGCTACCCGCCATCATGCAGACGGGCTTGCCGGCGCGGCGCGCGGCCTGCGTGATCTTCTGGGCGATCGCGATGATCTCGTCCGCGTCCATGCCGGCGGCGCCAAGCGCGACCGTCAGGTCGCCGCGCCCGATGAAGACGCTGTCGATGCTGGGAACGGCCATGATCGCGTCGAGCTCGTCCAGCGCCTCCGGGTCGTCGATCATGGCGATGACGGTCACGGCCTCGTCGTTGACGTCGACATGCTTCCAGATGGACAGGCTGCTATAGCCGCCGGCGCGCGGCGAATTGAAAAAGCCGCGACTGCCGCCGCGATAGCGGCAGGCGGCCGCCACGTCCTCGGCCTTGCGCGCGCTCGACACATGCGGCACCAGCACGCCCGCGGCCCCGTCGTCGAGTGCCGCCAACAGCTTCGCCGGCGTGGACTCGGCGACGCGGACCAGCCCGGCCAGGCCGCCGGCCCTCGTCCCGAGCAGGATCTGGTCGGTCGCCTGGCGGTCGAGCGGCGCGTGCTCCTGGTCGATGACGACGAAGTCGAAGCCGACCAGACCGAGGATCTCGGAGGCGTGCAAGGTCGGCGTCTCTGCTGCATGCTAAGTCACGCTCCCGATTCCCTGCGGTGTCCGCCGGCGGTGTGGGCTCGCTAGGCCGGCGGCGCTTCGGCAGGCTTGCGCACGGCGACGAAGAGTTCGCCGCCCTCCTCCTTCACCTCGAAAGTCTCCAGCGCGCGGGTGCACGGCGGGCCGGCGACCGCGCCCGTGCGCACGTCGAACACTCCCTGGTGGAGCGGACATTCGATGAGCGTCCCCTCGAGATAGCCCTCGGACAGGCGCACGGCGCCGTGCGTGCAGCGGTCCAGCGTGGCGAAATAGCTGCCGTCGACGGCGAAGAGCGCCACCGGCAGGCCCTCGACCACGCGGCCGAGAAGGCCGCCCGCATCGACGAGCTCGGCGACCGAAGCCACCCTGACGAAAGGAACGGTCATATCGGGTAGATCAGGGAATTCGCGATCATCTCGCTGTCGATGACGACGATGCGCTCCTTGAAGAGCAGGCCGACCGTGCCGATCTCCAGCACGTCGTTGGCGACGCCGCAGACCAGAATCTCCGAGGGTCCGTCGATAAGCGTCTGGATCGCCACCAGCGTCTGCCGCACGGTGATCATGCCGTCGCGGCGCCCGGTGATCCGCAGGCCTGAATAGAGCCGGCGGCAGTAGCGCGGCGCGAACATCTGCGTCTTCAGGATCGCCTGCGCGCGGTCGATCAGCATGCCCTTGCTGTCGCCCTGCATGGTGCAGAGCTGGTACCCGGCCTCGAAATTCTCGCGCGGGATGATCTGGTAGACGCAGTCGTCCACGAAGAAGTCGGGCCATTCCGAAACGCGGGCGGAGTCCAGCGTTTCGAAGTAGCTGTCGTAGAAATCGTGCAGCTCGTCGCGGGAAGGCACCGCGAGCTGGGCTCTGACAAGGTCGTTCACGCGGTCATTACCTCTCTGTAGTAGCGATACATGCCGCGGATGGCGCTCTCGGTCGCCATATGCGTTGCGTCCTTGATCTCGGCGCCGCCCATCCTGACGAGCGCGCTGGCGTTCTCGGCGTCGGGCGAAATGCCTTCCTGCGTCATCTGCAGGACCTCGCCGTCGTCGGCCGACACGAAGCCGGCCGGGCCGAAGAGGTTGGCGTGGCGGACGCGGCGGGCCTGCATCTCCTCGTCGTCGTCCTCGAAGCCGAAATGGGTGTAGATCAACTCGAACTTGTCGACGCTCCGCGGCACGATCTGGCGGGCCTGCATGGAGTTCAGCTGCTGCAGCAGGATCACCGACGGGAACAGGCTCATCACGCTGACGGTCTCGGTGCCGGTGAGTTCGCGCACGCCCTCGATGAGGCGGCTGTCGGCGAGCTGCAGCCCGGCGTCGAAGCCCGGCAGCGAGGTCGCGACCGCATTGCCATCGGCCGGGGCCGCATCCTTCGGCGGCATGATGGCGGTCAGGCAGGCATGGGCGCCGCTCTCGTCCATCTCCAGCGCGTTCTTCTGGTCGGGCCGGTAGAGGCCGAATGTGGCGAAGAACACGTGCAGGAGCGCCGCGTGGTACGGGTCCTTGACGTTCTCCAGCATCAGCTTCCAGTTGGACGGGACGAGCTGGCGGTTGTAGCCGATGATCCGGAGCTTCTTGCCGGAGAAGACGCGCGAATAGCGACCCCAGATCGTCTCGCCGACATATTCGCGGAACGACGGCATGTCGTGGCTGAACGACGCCCAGATCGCGCCGTTGACGCATTCGACCTTGAGCTTGCGCAGGCCGTTGGCCTTCGGGTCGAAGTCGCGCGGCATGCCGCCCTCGCCCTTGATGCCGCGGCGGAACGGAACGCCCTGCAGCGCGCCGTCCAGCGCATAGTTCCACTGGTGGTAGGGGCAGGTGAAGCTCTCGACGCTGCCGAAGCGCTCCTGGCAGATGCGCACGCCGCGATGGGCGCAGCGGTTCTCGAACGCGTGGACCGTGCCGTCTTTGGCGCGCGAGATGACGACGGGACGGGCACCGAGCACGGTGGTCTTGTAGGAGCCGGGCTCCGGCACCTCGACCTCTAGCCCCGCATAGAGCCAATGCGGCCCGTACCAGACGCGCTCGAGCTCCTCGAGGTAGTTGTCCTTGTCCGTGTAGATCCAGTAGGGGATCGATCCCGCCTGCGCTTCCGGCCAGTATCTGGGAGCCGCCGCATCCATCACCATCATCCTCATTCTTGACGTTCGGGCACCGCGTCGCCCGAGGCGCCGGCGCGATCCGTCGTGCAAGTCAGATTATTAATAATTAATCTCCCGGCGGTCAAGCCGCTTTCGGCGGCGGGTGCAAATCGGGCGGCCGCGCCGGTGTTCAACTGGCGGCTCCGGGGCCAGCAAGCCTGCTCTTGGCTGCCGGCTAGAAGCCGACCTTGTCGGCACCCTTCAGGCCGAGCATGTCGCGTGCGTCCTGCGGCGTGGCGACTTCCAGGCCCATGCCTTCGATGATGGAACGGACGGTGCTCACCTGCTGGGCGTTGCTTTCGGCCAGCCGCGACGGCCCCGCCCACAGCGAATCCTCCAGCCCGACGCGGACGTTGCCGCCCAGCGCGACTGACATGGTGACGATCGGGATTTGGTGGCGGCCGGCGCCGATCACCGACCAGAGGTAGTCGTCGCCGAACAGCCGGTCGGCCGTGCGTTTCATGTGCATGACGTCCTCGGGATGCGGGCCGATACCGCCGAGGATGCCGAACACGCTCTGGATGAAGAAGGGCGGCTTCACGAGGCCGCGGTCGACGAAATGCGCCAGCGTGTAGAGGTGGCCGATGTCGTAGCACTCGATCTCGTAGCGCGTGCCGTTCTCGGCGCAGATCGACAGGATGTTCTCGATGTCGGCGAAGGTGTTCTTGAAGACGCGGTCGCGCGAGCCTTCGAGATGGGGCCGCTCCCAGTCGTGCCGCAATTCGTTGAAGCGGCCGAGCATGGGGTGGAGGCCGAAATTCATCGAGCCCATGTTGAGCGAGGCGACCTCGGGGGCGAACTGCGTTACCGGCTGCAGCCGCTCCTCGACCGTCATGCTCGGGGCGCCGCCGGTGGTGATGTTGACCACGCAGTCGCTGCGCTGCTTGATGACCTGGAGGAAGGGCAGGAAATGCTCCGGAGCCTGGCTCGGACGGCCGTCGCGGGGATCGCGCGCATGGAGGTGGACGATGGCCGCGCCCGCCCCGGCCGCGCCGATCGCCGCGTCCGCGATCTCCTCCGGCTGCACGGGCAGGTAGGGGGACATGGAGGGCGTATGGATCGCACCCGTCACCGCGCAGGTGATGATGACCTTGCCGCGCTTCGCCACGGAAATTCCTTTCAAGAAGAGCGTTCGAAATCGGTCCTTCCGGTCGGGCAGATCAGGCGGACGGTATCGGGTATTCGTCGGCGTTCAGCACCCAGCCCGGCTTTTCCGAGAAGTCGAGGCGGGGCGGCGAGAAGATGTCGACCAACTGGTTGACGCCCTCTCCCATGCCGCGCGTGGTGTGGATGACCGGCGGCGGGATGATGGTGGCCGAGGGCGAGCCGACCGACAGGTGCAGATCGTCGTGCCACATACGCATGTCGACCGTCCACGGCCAGCGGAGATGGTGCATAGAGCCGCCCTCCAGCGCGAGCGAGCACTGCTCGAAATCGTCGTGGTGATGCGGCGAGAGCTTGCTGACGTCGCGCGGCCCGACCTGAGGCGCCAGAAAGTTCACCATCATGGTGGTGCAGCGCCAAATCCGCCCGAACCGGCCGGGCTCGTCGGGCACGTCCAGCGTGTAGATGCGGATCCTGAAGCCGTCCTTCGGCTCCGGCCAAGACTTGAACGGCGGAATGTTGAGGTGCGCCGACAGGAACGAGGCGCGGTTGGCGCATTTCACGGCGCGGTCGTCGGCCAAGGGCGAGAAAAGCCGCACGAACCGGCCGCCCTTCGGCAGGCTCAGCGAGCCCTCACCCGGCGGCATGATGATCAGCGCATGGCCGTCCGTGTGGCCCTTGCCGCCCGCCGCGGAGACATCCGCCGGCGTGTCGCGGTCCGGCACCAAGATGCAGTATTCGTCGCGATTGGTGCGGGCGAAGGTCGCGCCCGGCTTCGCCTCCGTATAGGCGAGGATCATGTTCTGGCCGTGGATGTACCAGGTCCGGCCGTTGGCATCGTCGTCCTGCGGTGGCTGGTCGTAGAACAGGTCGAGCTCGGCGCCGGTGTAGACGGTCGGGGTGGCGGGGCGCGCCGCGGCGGAGGCGGCGAGCGCGGCGCGCGGATCGGTGCTGTCGTAGGACATCGCTGTCACTCCACGGAATGCGAGGCGGGGCTCGTCAGTGCCACCTGCCCTGCCAGCGGGTGAAGATGCCCGCCGGGAAGAAGAACAGGACGACGAGGAGGACCGAGAGCGCGGCGACGTTCTTGAAGCCGGCGCCGAAGGTCACGATGGCGGCGGCCTGGAGGACGCCGAGCAGGATGCCGCCGGCGATGGCGCCGCCGGCATTGCCGAAGCCGCCGATAATGGCCGCGATGAATCCGCTGATGCCGATGGAGATGCCGGCATTGTAGGACGTCACCTGCGTCGGCGTCACAAGGATGCCGGCGATGGCGCCGAGCGCGGCCGACAGCATGAAAGAGAGCATCAGCATTCGGTTGACCGGGATGCCGAGCAGCGCGGCGG
>JAMLJB010000004.1 GCA_023953835.1 Rhizobiaceae bacterium
ATTCGAGATCGCATCACGCGGCCCCATGATCGCCATCGGACGCGGAGCCGACCCCTGGCCCTGGCACAGCTATTCCTGCGCGCCGCTTTACGCCGTCTTCGAAGCATATCGCCGCGCCGGCGCGGAGATCCACAACATGCCGTCCTCGCATGTCGGCCCCATCGTCGAGCATGATTAGGAGGCCGTCATGCAGCCTTTCGAGAATTCCCGCCTCCAGCTGCACCGCATGGAAAGCGCGTGCCTGAAAAATTGCGAGCATCTGCGCGTCATCGATCGCCAGATCCTTGCCGCGGCCGAGCGCATGACGATCCGCGACCGTCCGAAAGTCCGCCAGTACGGCCGCCATGCGACGACCTGGACGCCGGCCGACGAGCGCTACTACCAATCCTGCATCGACGCCGTCTACGAAAACAGGCGGCCCGAGATCGACGCACTGCGGCGAAAGATCGACCGCCAGAAGGCCGCCATCGAGCAACTTCACTCCCGGCTACGTCTCAACCACCGGCTCCCCAATTTCGAGATCAACATGATCAGCGGCTGAACCGCTGCGCAAAAGGAGAATCCACATGCGAACCGATGAGGAGATCGTCAACCAGACGAACATGCTCGCAAGGCTTTGTCTGCGCTACCTCGGCACCGGATATGAGGTGCCGCTCGACCACAAATTCTACGAGGCGGCAGACCCGCGATCCAACGCAGCGTGGAAACAGGCGTGCGAGATTCAGAAGCTTCTCACGAATACCGACCCCAACGACGCTCTTACGAACCTCGACGAGATGCAGACCTATCGAATCGAAGTGGCAATGGATGTGCGCGCCTATGGGTATGTTGAGGTCGAGGCGTGCTCGAAAGAGCAGGCGATCGACATGGCGACCCCGAAGATCATCTCGGAGAACTTCAAGTTGCGCGGCCATGGCGCCGAGGACACGGATTTCTCCAATCCCACTTCGATCTACCTGAGCGAGATCATGGTTGCCGGCGACCCGGACACCATAGACTACATCGAGAAAGACCTCCCCGACGACGCCCGTGCCGCTGGCTGGACGACGATCATGCTTGAAGAAGCAAAAGCACTGATTGACGCCATCGACGGTGTCACGGCGCTGCCTGGTCATGTCCAAAGCGTCGTCGATCGGCTTCGCGCCTATGTCGAAACGTCGGCGCCATAAATCGCTGCCTCGCTTCATACCCCCGCAACCATGCAAAACAAGGACACCATCATCATGATCTTTGAATTTGTCATCGCTGACGAAAATCGCCTCAACGTCACCAGCGACGAGGATATCCATAGCCTCGCTGCACGCCACAGCCGCGACATCGTCGGACCTTGCACCAATCACCGCCTTCGCCCCGAGCTGCGCGGTCAACCCATCGTCACCGACATGATCGGCCCCATGTGGGGCGGCATCCGCGACGGCCAACCGGTCATCCGGTACGAGGACAGTGAGGCGTACAGCAGGCTCTCGACCTGATCGGAGGATACAGGAATGATCCACATCTCTCCCCCCGATCGCTTCTGCCCGCAATGGTGCGTTTACGTCGAAAATCGCGCCGGCGCGGTAACGGCAGAAGCCTATTTCGACACCAGGCACGAGGCCGAAGACCACGCCAAGACCTGGCACGAGAAAATGAAGCGCACCGGACACGTCATCGGTGCATCCCACCACGAGCCTTGAGGATCAGTTATGTTCCAGATCGCCCGGATCATCCCGATTTACAGCCCGGTTCACGACGGGCTGGTTGGTCACAAGGCCGACATTCTGCCCATGACCTATTGTAGTGAAGCTCTCGCCCACAAAATCGCGGGGCGCCACGAACAGGCGGCCTTCGACACCCATAGCGACGATTCCTTCGTCGTCATCCGCGCAGGCGAATGTCCTTTTACCCGCCGGCGGCCGCCAATCACCGAACACGACCCGCTTCCGTTCTGAAGGAGACCGCCCATGCCCCATCGCACCCAAACGCGCGATGACGCCATCTCGGACGCCGAAGTCCTGGAAGCCATCATCCGCGCCAAGCATTCGGGCAAGAACGGCCGCTATGTCGACTTCGAAAGCGGCATTGCCCGTGTCGATTTGCTCGACGGCAATGACAACGCTCGTGTCACCGTCTTCGTTCGCGAGACGGCTGATCGGTGGACCGTAACCTATTACGGCCTCACCTGGTCCGCCTCGCAACTTGGCGATGCTCTACGACGTGCACTCGACTGGCGCCAAGCCAAATTCCCCTGACAGCCGTTCTATAGGAGCACGCAAATGGTGAAGCTAACAAAACCGTTGCTTGAGGCCATGGCCTCCGCGCTGGCGGCTGCGCTTGCCGGCGAATTCGACGGTGGCGATTTCGAGGGCGAAGATCCGCATCATTTCGAGCGCGCCGCCCAGTGGATCGCCGAAGAGCTTGAGCGTCGTGCGGCCCGCTCGAACCGAATGACAGCCGCCGAGGCGGCTGTCGTCCCATCAACACGGAGATCATCATGACCTATTACATGGCAACGATAGAAATTCTGGTCGACGTCGACGATGACAGCGAAGCCTGCGACTGCATCGCCGAGACATTACGACCGCAACTGCGCGAGTTCTCACCCGGCTCGCCCGTCATTGATTGGCGCTATTCCAGTTCGGCTTTCCATCCCACCCGGCATGACGGGTCCGGCTTCGAATATGCTCTACCCCAGCAGGACGACCATGATCATGAAATCTGAGCAACACGCTCGCATCGACTCCAGTGGCGATTTCAATGCCGGCAACTACGTGCTCACGCACACGGTATCCAGCCAACGCATCAATCTGTTTTGCCTGAAGCCCGGCAAGGAACGTCACATCGGCACCTTGATCAGCGGCTCGCGAACGAAAATCGGGCAATTCCACCAGGGCGCACGCGACATTATCCGCGCCCTCGCTGCTCTCGACCGCTGAACGTCTTTCACCGGTTCCACCGCGCTACCCTCCTGCAACGGGCGCTTTTGCATAAGCCGTGCAGCTCGCAGCGCGGCGTTTTTCCTTTCCGGCGCAATAGACTTTCCAGCGGCCCCGCCGACCGCGGCGGCATCGCTTAGCCCCACCCATCATTTTCCGTGACTGTCCGAACCCCAGCAGAGGCAGAGGACTGGCCGGAAAACATTGGCTTTCGCAAAAGCGCGAAAGCCTCCCTTCCATTACCGGAGCTACCACCATGGATCTCTCATCAGCGCGTCCCCGCGCCACCCAGACTGCCGCCGCGATTCTCGCCGCGGCACGCCATCTGCTCGCCCATCTCGAAAAAGGCACTCAGATCTCAACTGCGATGCTGCGCACCGCGATGGAAGACGCTTTCGGCGACACTGACGCCAACGGCGCATGGGTCTGGAAAGACGCCTATGACGCACTTGAATGCGCCACCGTCCTGTTTCTGCTCAAGTACGGCCGCCGCATCCGCAAGCAGACGCCCGACCGCTTTGCCGAACTCGCGCTGCACGAGCGGCTGTTCGCGCTCCTGCCCAGCCACACGCGCCGCAGCGAAGACCAGAACCGCTTGCAGCAGTTCTCCACCCCGCTGCCCCTCGCCTATTGCGCCGCATACGCCGGCGGAGTTGTCGCCACGGACATGGTTCTCGAACCATCGGCGGGCACCGGCCTGCTTGCGGCCTTCCCCGCGATCGCGGGCACCCGCCTCGCGCTCAACGAGTTCGATCCTGATCGGGCCGACCTTGCCGCCGCGATCTTCGACCAGCCCGTTACGCGCCATGACGCCGCGACCATCAATGATCGCCTCGATCCCTCTCTTCGTCCGACACTTGTTATTATGAACCCGCCATTTTCCGTCGCCGCCAATGTCGTCGGACGCTATCAGGCGGCAACCGCCAATCATCTTCGCTCGGCACTGGCCCGTCTGCAGGATGGCGGCCGTCTCGTGGCTATTACCGGCTCCAACTTCGCGCCGAACACCGATCTCGGCCGTCCCTTCTACCAGTCGATCGCCGAGCATTCGCGTTTGCGGTTCACGTCCGCGATCGCCGGCAATCTCTACGCCCGCCACGGAACCTCTTTCGAAACCCGTCTCACCGTCATCGACAAGATCACTGCCCAGGGCGACGAAGCCGTCATCTATTCTGAACCCGCCACCAACTGCCGCGACCTGCTCGAGCGCATCATTACCGATTGCCCGGATCGCCACGCTTCGAAGCCGACGGCCGTCGATCTTGTCCCCTCGCCACGAACGAACCTCGCCCGCAATCTTCGCGAGGAAGCCCGCAGCAAGGCTCGTGCCGCACAGATCGAAGCCGCCCGGCACCCGCTCGACAAGACCGACACCGTCCTTGTCGATTATACCCCGCGCCAAACGCCTACGACCGCGTCGACCACGACGACAAGCGCCATCTATGAGCCCTACACGGTCCAGGCCATCGAGATCGCCCACGCTACGGCTCATCCCTCCGACCTGGTGCAGTCCGCCGCAATGGCCTCCGTCGCGCCTCCGGTCCCTCAATACCGGCCGACCTTGCCCAAGGCCGTCCTGCATAACGGCCTCCTCTCTGGTCCGCAGATGGAAACGGTCATCTATGCCGGCGAGGCCCATTCTTCCTTCCTTCCCGGCCTCTATCGACGCGACGATCAAGGCGCGATCGTTCGCGCCAATGACGGTGACGAAAATGCCTTCACCATCCGTCGCGGTTACTTCCTCGGCGACGGCGCCGGTTGCGGCAAGGGCCGCCAGATCGCCGGTGTCTTTCTCGATAACTTCATTGCCGGCCGCCGTCGTCACGTCTGGCTCTCGCGCAGCGACAAGCTGATCGAAGACGCCATCCGCGATTGGAAGGCTCTCGGCGGGAGCGCATCGGACATCGTTCCACTCGCCCGCTACCGCCAGGGCGCGGACATTACGCTCCAGGCCGGCATTCTCTTTGTTACCTATGCGACCTTGCGCACGGCCGAAAAACAGGACGGCGACAAGATCAAGGCCAGCCGCCTCGACCAGATTTTGGACTGGCTCGGCGATAATTTCGACGGCGTCATCGCCTTCGACGAGGCCCACGCCATGGCCAACGCAGCCGGTTCGAGCAGTGATCGTGGCGATACCAAGCCCTCCGAACAGGGTCTCGCCGGCCTGCGCCTGCAGAACGCGGTTCCCAACGCCCGCGTCGTCTATGCCTCCGCGACCGGCGCCACCACGGTTTCCAATCTCGCCTATGCCGTCCGTCTCGGCCTCTGGTCCACCGGCGAATTCCCGTTCAAATCCCGCGTCGATTTCGTCGGCGCCATGGAGGCAGGCGGCATCGCCGCCATGGAGATCATCTCCCGCGACCTGAAGTCGCTCGGGCTCTACATCGCACGCTCCCTATCATTCGAAGGCGTCGAATATGAAATGCTCGAGCACGAACTCACCGACGAGCAGCGCTCCATCTATGATCAGTATGCCGACGCCTACCAGATCATTCACAACAACCTCGAAAAAGCGCTTGAAGCGGCCGGGATTACCGATCCTGACCACGGCACCTTGAACCGCCACGCCAAATCCGCCGCCCGCAGCGCCTTCGAAAGCAACAAGCAACGCTTCTTCAATCACCTGATCACGGCGCTGAAGACGCCGTCGCTCCTGCGCTCAATGGACAACGATATCGCCGACGGCCACGCCACCGTCGTCCAGCTCGTCTCGACCGGCGAGGCCCTCATGGGCCGCCGCCTTGCCGAGATCCCCGCGAGCGAATGGGAGGACCTCACCATCGACATCACTCCGCGTGAATATTGCCTGGATTATCTCATGCACTCCTTCCCGACCATGCTTTACGAGCCCTACACCGACGAGAACGACAATCTGCGTTCGCGCATCGCCTATGACGACGACGGCAATCAGATCGAATGCCAAGACGCCGTAGCGCGTCGCGACAGCCTCATCGAGCACCTGGCGGCACTGCCGCCGGTTCACGGCGCGCTCGACCAGATCATCTGGCATTTCGGCACCGATAATGTCGCCGAAATCACCGGCCGCTCACGCCGCGTCGTCAAATCCGACGACGATCGCTTCTCCATCCAGCGCCGCCCAGCCTCCGCAGGCTTCGCCGAAACCCACGCCTTCATGAACGACGACAAGCGCGTCATCGTCTTCTCCGACGCCGGCGGTACCGGTCGCTCCTATCATGCCGACCGCACCGCCAGGAACCAGCGCCTGCGCGTCCACTATCTCCTTGAAGCCGGCTGGCGTGCGGACAACGGCGTCCAGGGTCTCGGCCGCTCGCACCGCACCAACCAGGCGCAGCCCCCGCTCTTTCGGCCGGTTGCCTCCAACGTCAAGGGCGAGAAGCGGTTTTTATCCACCATCGCCCGCCGCCTCGACACCCTTGGCGCGATCACCAAGGGCCAGCGCCAGACCGGCGGACAAGGAATCTTCCGCGCTGACGACAATCTTGAAAGCGATTATGCCCGCGCTGCGTTGCGCAAGTTCTTCCAGCAACTCCATCGCGGCAACATCGACGACTGCACTCTCGACGACTTCTGCGCTATGACCGGCCTTAACCTGACCGACAAGGACGGGACGCTGAGGGATGAATTGCCGCCCATCTCGCAATTCCTCAATCGCTGCCTGGCGCTGCGCATCGATGTCCAAAACCGTCTCTTCGACGTATATATGGGCCTGCTCGATGACACAATCGAAGACGCCAAGCGCGCCGGCACCTACAATATCGGCCTCGAGACGCTGATCGCTGAACGGTTCGACGTCACCGACCGCAAAATCATCTACACCCACGCCAAAACACGCGCGCAAAGTTACGCGCTGACCGTACACGAAACCTCGCGTAACAAGCCGGTCAGTCTCGATCGTGCGCGCGAGATCCTCAGCTCCTACACGTCCTGCGTCACGCTTTATCATCCCGAACGGGATCAAGCTGCTCTTGCCCACGACACGACGTCCTACACCGACGAGGACGGCAAGGTTCACCGTTGCGTCCGCCTGATCCGCCCGCTGTCGCAGGAGCGTGTACAGACCAGGCAATTGACCGATCAGGGCTGGCAGACCGTCGACTATGATGAGTTCGCCGACGCCTGGAAGCGCGAACTCGCCACAATTCCCGAATTCTCAACCCGCCGCTTCACGCTCGTTTGCGGCTTGCTGCTGCCGATCTGGACCGCACTGCCCAAACAGGATTGCCTCGTCTATCGCCTCACCGCGTCAAATGGCGAGACCATCATCGGCCGTCTCGTCCAAGACCATCAGCTCAGCCGTGTCTATGAGGCCCTGGGCGTCACCGGCGCCATCGACTGGACCCCCGACACGCTCCTGCGAGCCCTCAACGCGCAATCCGCCCGTATCAAGCTCACGAGCGGAATCACCCTGCAAAAGGTCTATGTCATGGGCCGTTCACGCATCGAGGTCACGGGCTTCCAGGCGTCCGATCTTTCCCACTTCAAGGCTCTCGGCTGCTTCACCGAGATCATCTCGTGGAAGACCCGCCTGTTCGTCCCGATCGACGACACGCATGTGCTGGAGTCTGTGCTGAGCCACCATAACGTCAAGCTGCAGGAGGCCGCATAATGTCCACCGCGCACGATCTTGCCCGCTCGCTCGCCGCGCACGCCGAGGACTTCTGCCGGCGTTATCTGCCCAACGGCCGCCGCGTAGGTAATTACTGGATGGTCGGCAACATCCATGGCGACACCGGCCGCAGCCTCGCCGTTCGCCTGAAGGCTTCCGGCGGACGCGCGGCCGGGAAGTGGTCCGACCATGCCCTCGGAATTCATGGCGATCTGCTCGACATCCTTCAGGCGAACGTCACCCCGGACGATTGGCGCAGCATCGCCGATGAAGCCCGTTCTTTTCTTGGTTCCGCTCCACCGGTCTCGACGCCGCCGCTGCCGTCAAATAGACGCAGCCGTCCAGCGGGGCAGCGCCTTTTTGCGCTCGGCCGTCCGATCGCCGACACACCTGCGTCCCGGTATCTGTCCAATCGCGGCATCACCCGCATCGGCCCCGCTCTGCACTACCATCATGCGGTCTATTTTCTCGATTCATCAAGCCGCCGCCAGCAGCTACCTGCCCTTCTCGCCGCCATCACCGATAACGCCGGCACCGTCACAGGCTGCGCCCGCACCTGGCTTGACGCGAAGACTGCATCGCTTGCCGATATCGATGCGCCCAAGCGTGTCATCGGAGCTCTGTTCGGCAATGCCGTTCGCTTCGCCGGCGCTCCGCATGATCCCGACCTCTTCGCAGGCGAAGGCGTCGAAACCATTCTTTCCGTCGGCTCGGCTCTTCAATCCGCTTCGCTCGCGGCTTGTCTCACCGCGAACCATCTCGCGGTCTTTGAGCCGCCCGACTATGTGCGCCGCCTCCTTGTAGCGCACGACAATGACGACGCCGGCCGATACGCCCTCGCGCAACTTACCTGTCGCCTCGTTCCGCGAGGAATTGACGTCCTGCCGGTGCCGCCCCGGCGGAACGATTTCAACGACGATCTCCGCGCCGACGGCGTCGGGGGCCTGCGCGAAACGCTTTCCCACTGCCTCGACCAAGCCACCATCGAACGGCTGATCGGGGCCTGAAACGGGATGCCGGCCGCCTCCGTGTAACCGCCCCGCCAGTGAGGGGTGCCAGCCCGTCCTAGAGGCGATTTATAAGCCGGCGTCGGGCCAAGAGGCCCTTTGCGACGGCGGCAACGCGGCTGCGCCGCGTCCGGCGCTTCGCTAGGCCCTGCGGGTGCCACCGCCACAAGCAGGCTTGAGAAATCGCCCGTCCGGGCCTAGCGCCCCTCACCAGACGAGGACAGATCGATGCACCAGACCGCACCCACTTCCAGTTCGCTTGCGCCGCTCCTAGATGAGCTTGCGCTCTACGGCGTCAAGCCGCTCTCCGACGAGGCTGACTTCCGGCCGCTGCCCGAAGTCGATGTCGTCGAAAACGGCATAGCCGCCCTGGTCTCGACGATGACCGATATGTTCCGCGAGACCCGTCTCGAGGACGAAACCGAAGAAATGCTCTGGTCGCTGACCAACATCTTCCATCGCCGTCTCGGCTTCATCCAGAAGCGGCTCGACGACAACGAAGCCCGCCAGCGTGCAAGCCTCACCGAACAGGACGGTTCCGAAGTCAAGTCCGTCGAGCTCGAACGTCTCTCCAATGAAGGGCTTTCCCTGACCGAATGCCGCAACGCCTTCGAAGCCATGCGCGATCTTGCGGCCGATCACTACCGCGTCGAAACCGGTTCGGCCTGGTTGCCGCGCACAGGCTCCAAGGTCAGCCACCGCAGTCTCACCGCTTCCGTCATCGCAAGCCGTGACTATATCTCGGCCAAACGCCGTCTCGAAGCGGAAACGCATTGCCCGCGAGGCACCCGAATCGCCTTCACCGGCGGCGACTATCAGGATCACGATGCCATCTGGGAAACGCTCGACAAAACGCTCGAGAAGCACCCCGACATGATCCTTCTCCACGGCGGCACACCGCATGGCGCGGAGCTGATCGCCGCGAAATGGGCGGAGGCACGAAACGTCAAGCAGGTCAGCTTCAAGCCCGACTGGAATGCGCACCGAAAGGCCGCTCCCTTCAAGCGCAACGACGTCCTGCTCGACCAGATGCCCGTCGGCGTCATCGCCGCGCCGGGCACCGGCATTACCGAGAACCTGGTCGACAAGGCCCGCCGCCTCGGAATTCCGGTCCTGCGCATCGGCAAGGAGGTGGCGGCATGAGCCGCCGCCTTCCCCTCAGCCTCTCAAAGGAAAGGATCATCACCATGGCCTCGAACACCCTGACTCCACTGGAAAATTCGCTCCGAAATGCCTATATTGCGACTTCAACGAGGAGCTCCGACATGGCGCGCATTCCCGATATCATCGAGACCAAGGCGCAGGTCGACACAGTCGTCGACGCCTTCTTCGCGACCGGCGACGATGCAGTCTTCACCAGGCACATCAAGGCCATGTCCGATGAGCATGATCGTTCCAGCATCGCCATCATGCGCGGTTCTGGCAACGAGCTCGATCCCATGTGCGAGTTGCTGTCCCTCGTGCTCGGCCGCAAGATCATCGCCGTGGAGGACGTGATTGCCTACAATGCACGTTACAGCGACTGGAAGAAGTCAGAGGCGGCCTGATCATGGTCGCTCTGCTCAAGCCCCAACAGCGGCAGGACCGGTTTCCGGTCCTGCCGCACGTCACGGTGACGCCGAACATGGCGTCACTGGCGACACCGGGCGCACCAATCCGGCTCAACCGCGCCATGCTCTCAAAACTCGGCTATGGCGCCGCAGCCCTCGACACGCTAGAGGCGGGCGTCGCCATCACCTACTCCGAGGACGATACTCCAGCCTTGCATACCATTCGCGAGTTTCCCGACGGTGCGCGCTATCTGCAACATGTCACCTGGCTTGGCGATCGCAGGGCATGGAAGGTCGAAACGATCAAACGGCTGCCTGACGCGGCTCGTTAATGGCAAAACCCGTATTCCTCATCATTGCCGGTCCCAACGGGTCCGGCAAATCGACCTTCGCTCAAGCCAACTCCATCGGAACCCGCATCGATCCCGACGCCATCGCGTGCCAGATCAATCCTGATAACCCCGATTGTGCCGCCCTATCCGCCGGCGTCCAAGCGCTGCGCCAAATCCGTGACCATGTTGCAGCCGGCAGATCGTTCACCCAGGAAACCACCCTTGCCGGCCGCCAGCCGCTCCGCGACATGCAGGCCGCCAGGGACGCCGGCTTCCATGTCCAGCTCGAATTCATTTCGCTCGAAAGCGCGGCACGATCGGCCGAACGTGTCGCAGAGCGCGTCGCCAAGGGCGGTCATGATATCCCGGCGGACGCGATTGCCCGCCGCTTCGACAAAATCATCGAGCAACTGCCCGAGGCGGCGTCGATTGCCGACGAGACCACCGTCCGCGACAACGAACACAGGGATTTCCGGCTCGTTCTCCGCCTGCGCGACGGTAAGACCGTCGAGCGCGCCCAAACGATCCCGAAACATCTGAAAGACGTCATCGAGCGGCTGGAGACACTTGGCCGCAACACGCCAAAGAGTCTATCTCTACAACCACCTTCTCCTGATCACGGCAGATCATGAATGGCTGACGACCCGTACTGCTATCCTGGCACGAACGTTCTCATCAACAAATACGGCATCACCGATGCGGTCTCCGCATCGCGAAACGAACAGGTCATCACCAAGACTGCCCTCGCAGATATTTCGCACACGCCTATCACGGGAAAATACGACGGCGCACATTTCCGTCAGTTCCACCAGCGCATCTTCGGCCAGTTCTACGAATGGGCCGGGCAACCGCGCATCTACAACGTGGAAAAGCCGGAACCCGTGTTGGGCGGCCAATCGGTGGACTATGGCGACCACAAGACCATCAACGCCGATCTCGACCGCGAGATGTCGGCGCTGTCGAAATTCCAGTGGGACGACAAGAACAAGCTCACCTCCGCGTCGAAATTCGCCTCCAACATGACCGCCATCTGGAAGATCCACGCCTTCCGCGAAGGCAACACGCGCACCGTCGGCGCCCTCGTGCGCCAGTTTACCAAGGAACGCGGCTTCGAGCTCGATCACGACACGCTTTGGGAGCGCGCTTCGGAAACCCGCGACGCGCTCGCCAAAGCCAGTGTCGGCCAGCCCAAGGACCTCATAAAGACCATCCTCACCGCTCATCAGATCGGCAAGGATCGCAACCACCCCGAGCTCGGCCGCATCACCTCTCAGATGGCCCATGTCCTGCGCTTCATGGGCAAGCCGGAGATCGGTTTCCCGAAACAGGGCGACAAAGTCTCTGGCCAGGTGATCGACATCTCCTACAACACCGTGCTGATCGGAAACGGCCGTTCCGTCCAGGCCGTCTCGGACAGGAATTTCGAGAAACCGCCCATCGTCAACAAACATGCCGGCGCCGTCATCGCCCACGCCCTCGAGCCGCTGTCGAAGTCCAAGACCGTCGAACTCGATCGCTCCACGCCGGCAAAGGCCGATACCCGATCCGAACCCGATCGCGGCGAAGATAAGACCAGGACCAGCCCGGCGCGCACCGTGATCACACCACCCAGGTCGAACGATCGCGATCGCAGCCGATAGCTTTCCAAACCTTGCGGCGTTCCCCTGACGCTCTTACCATCTCCGCTTACGCCGTCAGCGCCAGGAGATGCCTTCACATGACCCCAACTTTCGATCCGCGCGACATGCTGTTCGGAATCCCCACCAACGTGTTCTATTTCGTCAGCCTCACCAGTTTCATTCCCTTCATCTTGATCGAGACGCTGGCGATCGGCTCCTGGCTGCTCCTGTTTCTCTTTGGCTACGCCACCGTCCGGCATCGCATGGACGTCGCGCCAGCCGAGATCCAGAAGTTCGAAAAGATGCTCGGCCCCGATATGCTCGATCCCCGCGGCCTGGGCTTCAAGTCGAGAAGGTGAAAGGGGGATGCGACCATAGGAGGACGTTTTGACAACCCGATCTTTTAGAGAACTTGGAGCAATTGGCCTGCTTGCGGGCATTATCATCCTTCCCCATCATGCCGCGCTGGCGGCGGACCATTGCAAAGGCGTCGATACAAAACTCACGGCGCAACGCGAAGCTGACTATGCCAAGCTTGTCGCCAAGAGCCTCGATCGGAACGTCAAGCCTTCGAAGGTTGACGTTCAGGATTTCAAGCAGTCCGGCACATGGACCGTGGTGTTTGCCGAGGTCCCGGTTGCAGACCCAGGCTATTTCTTCTTCGATTCGTCATCGGGCAAACCGGTCTTCAAGGATGTCTGGGGTGGTGTCGCGGAGAAGAGTGAGGCACCCGAAATTGCGAAGTGGGCGAGAAACCTTGGCGCGAACAAGACGATCGCGTCTTGCTTCGCCGACACGGTAGCCGTGGCTGAGTAGCACCGCCCAGATATGACGGACGGGGTGGCAGACCCGCCCCGTGCGCTTTTAGCAGAATCGGCTGTGTATGCATTCTGTCGCGCAATTCCTGAAAGTCACTACGTCGGCGGTTATTTGATTTTTGCGAAAGGCGGGCCGGTAGGTTCGACCTTCCGAGACGCACGGCAACGAGTGAAATCGACCCAACCAAGCCGTTCGGAGAAGCCGATGAACAACATGCTGGCCTGCAATTCGTGTGGATCGAACCAAATAGAATCGACCGTTCAATTCGGCTCGTACGTCCTCCGTTGCGCGGCCTGCGGCGAAGATATTGTCGCGACCTCATTCCTGGCGATAGGCGACATAGATCGAGAGTTTTCGGCTTATGTCGACCCTGGCCACGGGAAACAGCCAACAGCAGAGACTCTCATCGCTCATGGCCCGCTTCGGCAAATCTCCGCAGCAATCCGTGCCGTGGCGGGCACTGGAACCTCGGTACTTCTGGTTCCTACGACATAGACCCGTATGGCCCGTCTCCACCCTACAGCGTCATTCCACTGTCGTGACAAAATCGCCGGCACTGGATTTTCAGTTAAAATTCAGTCGCAAAAGTCGGGTGCGAAAGTCGAAGATGCACGACAAGCTTTTGTGACACTTCGCGGCCGTGAATATCAGCCGCAACGAACGTGGTGCAGGTTTCAGGATTTCCGCGACACGTCTTTGTCACGGCGTTGGGCTATTACCATCCCGGCGATGATCAAGATCACTCCCAGGCTACTCGCCCATAGCGACAGGGCGGCTGGACGGAGAAGATCGAGCGCTACGCCCGACACCATTTGCCCGCCGATGATGAGAATGGCCGTATTGATCGCTCCGATCCGAGCGATCAACCAACTTCCGGCCGCGACGAACACGACCCCTATCGGGCCACCGAGATAGGCGACCCAAGGCGCACCGGCTGCACCCGATGGCAACAATCCGCCGATGATAAGGCCGAGTGCGGTCAGCACACCGAATCCCACAATGTGATTCCAGAAGGAGGCAATAAGCGGCGAGGTTGAAAGGCTGAGCCGCCCGTTAAGCTGGCGGTTCAGCCCAACGAGAATGCCGGCGCAGCACGCGATAAGCACTGATAGGGTCATGTGGCAACGTCCCTCGCAAAGATAATGAGCGCGCTGCCGGCGAGAATGAGACCCAGCGTAGCAAGGTCGCGGGCATCGGGACGGCGCTTCGGCAATCCAAAGAAGCCCCATGTATCGGCCGCCAAACTAAAGATCACCTGTCCGGCCAGGCCGAGTGCCAATGTGCCGGAAAGCCCGACCGGCGTGTTCACGGCTGTGGAGGCCAATATGACCGTTGCAGCGCCGGAGACGCCGCCGAGATAGGCCCATGCAGGCGCAGGCGGGACCTTCGGCAATCGGGCTTCGGTGGCGGTATAAAACGGTGAGAAGAATCACCGCCGCGATCGTACCCGTGCCGTGCGCTACCCATGCCGAGAACACCGCGTTCCCATAATGGGCAAGCTCGCCGTTGAAGTGCACCATCAAGCTGAGAAGGCCGCCCGTCCCAAATGCCGCGAGGAAAACGATAGGGTGGGCTTGGACACGTTGTTGGGTAGCGTCAATCGTCACGGGCCGCGATCCTCCGGAATCAGGTGCTGGAACCCTCCAGCTTGCCATCTAATGACCGTTAGGAGAATCCCAACGTCTGCTTTGTCGAGGTCAATGCGACGCCGGTCCCGGTTCATGCCCTTATTTTCCGAATTTCAGCATCGCGGTTCCCGCCGCAATCGCGATCGCGGACGCGCTTTTCAAGGTCGTCACGGGCTCCTTCAGAAAACAGCTCCGAACACGACCGCGAAGCCGATGCTTGTCGCGCGTAGCGCCGATACCGACGCCATCGGCGCGATCGTCAGCGCCCAAACGACAAGCCAATAGGCGATAAATCCGGTCACGCCGGCAATTGCCCCTGCCGTCCATCGTTTCGCAGATGAAGGCCAGAGCGCATGGCGTCTCCGGAATTGCACCACCGGCAGGAAAGCGGCGGCATCGAGGAGGCCGACCCATATCATGTAGGCGGACGCGCTTCCGGCATGGCGTGCTCCCAGGCCGTCAACGATGGTGTAAACGGCGGCGAACGTGCCGGTCGCCAGCGCCAGGACGACCGCGCGCGCGTCTCCTACCCGGTCCAGACCTCGTGTGAGCGACAGGCTCATGATGCCGAGCGAGATGACGAAGACCGCCGCCAACGATTGAGGGTCAGTCGTCTCGCCAGCAAACACCATCGCCAGGATCGCCACGATCAGCGGCGAGGACCCGCGGGCGATCGGATAGACGCGACCGAGATCCCCGAACCTGTAAGATTCCACGAGGAACAGCCTGTAGCCAGTATGGAGCACCGCAGCCCCGAGAAGAAACGGCCCAGCCCGACGCGCCGGGAATCGGAACGAAGGTGATCAACAGAAGGGAGATTGCCGCCTGCACGGCGACGATGACAGCCATGGAGGATATGCCGTCGCCATCGACCTTCACCAGTGCGTTCCATAGGGCGTGCAGGAAAGCGGCCAGAAGAACGAGGAAAAATACTTCGGGGGTCATGTCCCGCCTTTTGGCCCTTGTCGCCAGAGATCACGGCAGAGCAGCTTGCTCATGTCATGATCGACCATGGTGGCGATGTTTCGGGTTCTAATTACCATGTCCTGCAACTGCCGCTCGTTGAGGCCGGCAAGGTTCTGGTCACACAATCCATGGCTCGGGAAAATGCACCGGGCGAGGCAGGCCAGCGCATTCCAGCCTTGGACGGTTCCTTTCCGACGCGCGAGTATCATGACCGGTAACTGTTAGGGTTGCTTGGGAAAAATCATGCCCGGATTCTTAACCATTTGAGAAAACTGAGAAAAACGAGTAGTTCTTGCAGCAGGTGATAACTTTCCTCATGGATTGATGATGGCCGTGCATTTTCCAGGACTGCGCGTGCTGCGAGGGTTCGAGGCGGCCGGCCGCCTCTTGAACTTCAGCCATGCGGCGGTCGAGCTCGGCGTGACGCCGGCTGCTATCAGTCATCAGGTGCGTGAACTCGAAGACCAGCTTGGAGTGGAACTGTTTTCCCGCACCAGCCGCTCGATGCAATTGACGGCGGCCGGCGAGATTCTTCATCGCGCAGCGCGCGACGCTCTTGCGAGCCTCGCACGCGGAATGGCGCGGATCGAGGATGCCAGCGACAGTAACAAGCTCAAGGTCATTGCCTCGGCGTCGATCGCCGCCAAATGGCTGGTGCCACGCATCGGCAGATTCATAGAGTTGCGGCCTGACATAGATGTCCGGCTGGACATTTCATCCCATCTTCGCGACTTCTCCCCCGACGATGCCGATATTGTCATTCGCTGGGGAAAGGTCGCTCACCCCAGCCTGCAATGCGAGCGCCTGTTCGAAAACGTCGTGTTTCCAGTTTGCAGCCCAGCCCTGCTGCGCTCGACACCGTTGCGTGAACCGCGCGACCTGATGCACCACCGCCTGATTCATGTCTCGTGGAAAGGCCAGGATGGCGACCGGCCGAACTGGCGGACATGGTTGCGCGCATCCGGCATCGAAGATGCTCTCGACAATGGGTCGGGACTGCACTTCGATGAATCCGGTTCTGCCCTCCAGGCCGCCATAGATGGGCAGGGGGTCGCTCTCGGGGATTCGTCACTGGTTGCCGATGATCTTGCAGCCGGCCGTCTCGTCCGGCCGCTCGATCTGGCCATCAACAGCCCACCGGAATTTGCCTACTATGTCGTTTCTCCAATAGAGGTCGCGGAGAACTCCCCCGTTGCGGTGTTCCGCGAATGGCTGCTCGCGGAAGCGATGAAAAAACCTTCGAAACCGGCCACGTAGCAGGCTTTAGGAATTGCGCGACAGGGACGGCAGCTATCCGACTCGGTGGCGATTGCTTTCTGCGATGACAATCCTCGTCGGAATTATGATAACAAGAACTATGGGAGCATCCCGATGAGCTTTGACGTTGCCGCGATCGTCCTCCTGGCGGCCGCCTTGCACGCAGGTTGGAACACACTAATCAAGATCAGCGGCGATCGCGTCGCCGTCATGGCGTTCGTGACGTTGGCGGGCAGCCTCATTTCGCTCCCCTTCCTGTTCTTCGTCGAAGGCCCCGCACCGGCAAGCTGGCCGTTGCTGGCTACGACGATCCTTCTGCACACGGGCTATCATTTTTTCCTGCCAGTCGCTTACGATCATGGCGATCTGGGCCAAGTCTACCCGATGGCGCGCGGGTCGGCTCCTATTCTTGTCACGGCAGGAGCCTTTGTGTTTGCGGGAGAAGCCCTGGAGCCGTTGGCGATCGTCGGCGTTCTTTGTCTCGCCGTGGGCGTAATAACGCTGACGTTCGATAAAACCAGCGGCATCGCGAAACAGCCGAAAGCCGTCTGTTTCGCCTTGGCGACAGGCGCGTGCATCGCCTCTTATACGGTGGTCGACGGGCTTGGCGCTAGGCAGGCGGGTTCAGCTCTGGGCTTCGCTGTCTGGCTTACCATCGGCGATGGCCTGTTGACGTTTCTTCTGGCTCTCGCGTGGAAGGGCGGCGCGGTCTGGCGTGTTGCGCGAGCCAATCTGCCGACCGGCGTTGCTGGCGGTGCGATGCAGGTGGGGGCCTACTGGATTATCGTATGGGCTTTGGCCCTGGCCCCGATGGGAATGGTCTCCGCGCTCAGGGAAACTAGCGTGCTATTCGCGGCGCTGATCTCGACGCTTTTGCTCAAGGAAGGGTGGGGAGCCTGGCGGTTCATCTCCGCCGCCTTGGTCAGTTTTGGCCTCGTGCTCCAGCGCGCGCACAAATAGCTTGGGCTGGCGCGTTCTGCAATCGGTTACGACAATAGAGTCGCAAAATTCCCGAAACCCGCGACAGTGGTTTTCTGTTGGACGCTGC
This sequence comes from Rhizobiaceae bacterium, assembly GCA_023953835.1. Lineage (NCBI taxonomy): Bacteria > Pseudomonadati > Pseudomonadota > Alphaproteobacteria > Hyphomicrobiales > Rhizobiaceae > Rhizobiaceae bacterium. The sequence goes on from JAMLJB010000004.1 coordinate 17,733, forward strand.
TGAAGTCGTTGCAGAAGATAGTGTTCCTAACCAAAGACAACTTGGTGGCCAAAAAGGCAACACAGCTTGGCAATCGACGCCCCGGCCTGTCGATGCGGGTTTCATAGCTCACTTGCGTCCACGACACGAAGGACAGGCTGGATTTGAGTTTGCCGGCTAGTGTCGGCCTCGCATCGGTGTCTACCGACGCCTTTGGACACGCTCACCAGGTTCCAAGCTGACGCAAGCCGCGCGTTGCCGGCGATCTCCGAAGCAGCTCTTCGTAATCTTTATGCTGCGACGATACCACTCGCGCTTTTCACCGCCGCAACCCTACGGGTCCTCCACTGCGTTTCGGCCGCTATGCGGTGCTGCGGCGCGCGCTCCCGGTATTCGTACTCCGCGATTACGCAAAACTGCTTCTCAGGGAGTCGCCTCATGAAAACGCTCGTAACCTACTGCCAGCTTACCGGCCGCCGCGTGCGCAAATTCATCAACCGTCTCGTGGCCCGCTTCGCTCAGACCGGCAAACTTAAACTCAGCCTGTCCTTCTCGATCCCCTTCATCGCCAAGGTCGAGGTGAGCTATGAAACCCGCATCGACAAGCCGAAGTGACGGCGGCGGCGAAAGCCGCCTTCGCCCCTGCCCTGCCCTGACGGGCGAGGGAGAGGCAACCGGTCCCGATTGGACCGGGTTAGAGGAAGAGAGAGGCTCTTCCCCCCGCTCCTGACGGAGCTGACATGCCAACCATTCCAGACCTTCCCGCGATTGTCATCGCCGGCGTTGCCGGCCGGCCGGCATACGCAATGATCTTCAATCGCGTCTCGGCGCTCATCGGAGAGCTTATCCCTCAACGCTGCAAGGCCGCTTCATCCGTGGAGCGTCCCGATGACCGTTATCACCCTTAACGGCAAATCCTTCGTCCCGCTTGGCACCAGGCGCTGCGGCGACTTCGGCTATTACCAGGTGCTCGCCGGATCACTGCGGCTGCTCGACGCCGATGGGCAGATGATCGGCGCAATCAGCAGGCAGGGCGTCCTCTATCGTTGGGTCCGGCTGCCTACCGGCCGGTACTACACCTCATACGACAGCCCGCCCGAGATCGGCGACTTCCCTTCATCGGCACGCCAGCGCCTCGAATGTCTCGACGCCCTGCGCCGCGCCGCACCTGTGCGCCACTATGGAGACTGAAATGATCGACACCGTTCCCGACGTCCACGCCCTCGACCGCGACATCCCCGCCGGCAAGGTTCTGATCGCCGAATACGCGCAACTCAGCGACGACGATCCCCGTCCGGTCGAAACCGTTCTCGACACCAAGATCGGCTGGCATCAAATCGAGGTGAAGCTGATCGCGCGCACAGCCGGCTGGGCCATCGCAGGCTCCGCCATGCGCTGGGACAATGGCTGTTTCGCCGTGTCCTACGAAATCGACGGCGCGCACCACGGTTCCCGCTACCACACGCTCGACCAGGCCATCGCCTACTTCAACCGCATCCCTGCACGCTCACCATCAACGGAGAACCCGTCATGACGAACTGGACAACACTCACCCCGACAAAAAAGGCCGATGCCATCAAGGCCGTATGGCGTCCGGGCCTTTCGGCCCGACGCATCGGCGAGAAGCTTGGCATCACGCGCAACGCCGTCATTGGCGTTTACACCAGATGTTCCGATCAACTGACAGGTCACCCGCTTCGCGCAACGGTACGAACCATCTCGCGGGTCAAGGGGCTCAAAAGCACAAATCGTCGCGGCAAGCCCAAGGCGCAAGGCCGCAATGACTCGGCGCCGTTCCCCGCAACGCGGCCTGAACGACCAAAACCGGCAAACCCTCAGAACGCTGCCCGTGCTCCGCTCGAAGCGCCGACCACGCCCCTTGTGCTGTTCCTCGCCGATCTGGGCTCCCACCAGCGCAAATGGCCGTTCGGCGATCCGCGATCACCGGATTCCGGCTTCTGTGGGCAGCCCAGGCAGCTCGCATCGCCCTACTGCGAACATCACCACCGCATGGCCTACCAGCCTGTCGCAGACCGCTACGCGGCCTGACAGGCATCAGCCTGCGCAAAAGCCCCCTCCCCTTAGCAGACGAGGTTTTAGAATGATCCCGGAGAGCTTCGAAGTCGCCCGCATCGCCACCGTGCAAAAACCGGCCCGATCGTCATGACGGGGCGGCCGATGTACTGTCAAAAGCCCGGATGCGACCGGTCCTGGCCGCGCGATCCGGCGCTCGAAGTCGTATGTCCCGATTGTCGCGCGGGAATCGGCTCCCCCTGCAAGCGCCCCTCCGGCCATCCCATCTTCAAGCACGGCGTCCATGGCGCCCGCGATCTCGCCGCGGACGCGGCAGGCAAATACGGCATCTGCCCCAGCGCACGATGCGGTATCGCGCGCAAAGCAGGCGAACCGTTACAGGCGGACCTGTTCGCACGGTTCTCCTGCGATTCCCCGCCTGTCTGAGCAGGACGCTGACGATCCTGACCTCTCGCCGATCAAGAGAGATATGCGCATCTTCCTCATCGAGCGTCCGGCAGTTGCCGCTAAACGCGGACTGAACCGGCAAGGCGCAGCGACACGGAGGCGACAAGCACTCAGGTGACGACGGAAGATAAACGCCCGCCATGCATCCGCGCCCGCAACCGCCGGATCGCGATAGGAGGATAGCGGACACGACTGGATCGTGTTGCAGCTTCCGGCACGACCAGGCTCCATCGAACGGTCTGCTCAAGTGTATCGGGCCACTGGTCTAATCGCCGCATGGCGTCGTCAGTCCGGCAATACAGACTATAATGCCGTCTCCTCGGTGACGAAGACGAGATAATTCCCTTACGCCCTTATTCGATCGGCGTCTCGGCCGGGATCAACCGCGCCGCGTCCCTTCGGGCCAGAAAAAGGCGGTATCCCCATAATCGCTGCGCGATCACGGCATCGCCTTGCTCGCCGCCCTTCGGGTGGGCGATCCCCCTCCCCCTTTTTTCTTCGCGTCACGGTCAGGGCCTCGCTGAAGCTCGGCTGACCGCGGCCTCACCTGCCGATTGCTCACAGGGCGTTTTCGGGAATTAACCCGCTCACCAAGGAGAACTGAAATGTCTGCAACCATCGCCCAACTGACCGCCACCAAGAACGGCTTTTCCGGCACTCTCACCACGCTTGCCATCCGCGCACCGATCCAACTGGTCGCGAACCAGAAGAAGAACGACGACGGCCGCGAGCCCGACTTCCGCGTCATCGCGTCCCGCAACGGCTTCGAACTCGGCGCAGGCTGGAAGCGTGTCTCCCAGAACACCGGCAATGAATACGTCTCCGTGACGCTCCGCGCCCCCGAGTTCGGCACCATCTACGCCAACATGGCGCCGGCGCCTGGCGACGAGGAAGGCAAGTTCGTCCTCATCTGGAACCCCCGCGAGGTCAACTGACCCGCGAGGCGCCCCCGCCGACAGGCGGGGGCTCTCCTCTTCCCTCGAACCGCAGGAGCCCGACATGTTCCGTCTTCTCTCATCCGCAGCACTCGCCCTCTCGCTCCTCTCGGCCGTCAGCGCGTCTTCCTTCGCCCAGCAGAACACGGCCGCCAAAGGCCACTCTGCCACGATGGATCCGGACCTGTGTGGTGCTGGCGGGCGCGGCTGCGCATCCGACATCGAAAAAGCCTGGATGGCGCACGCCGGCGAGATCACCAGCCTTCCGTCGGTCTATCTGACCATCTATGCATCAACCTGTGCCGCCCGCCCCGATCTGTTCGACGTCTGTCTTCACGATCCGTACCTGATCCTCGACTACGCCGGCATCGACTTCCACTGACCTCCCAAGGCCGCACGGCCACCTCGCCCGTCTCTTCGGAGTGGGCCATCTTTTTGCTCACGGAACCTTCAGCGATCGGCACGATCAGCACGTCCCTCGCGTGATAACCAACTCGTGACCCTCGCCATGCGGCACGATCTCCAATCTGACCTGCCGGTCAGATGCGGCAAAGCGCGCTGGTCGCGCGCTTTCTTCTCTCTGTCAATGACGTCCAAGTCTATCGAACCTCCTCGCGCGTCAAGGATGAGCGGTCCCCCCAATTTGCCGGCCTTCGGCCGCTGCCTTCCAGGCAGTCCGCAAATCGGCTCCCCCGCTCCCCGCCTCTGGCGGCCGCTTCGCGGTCCCTGACCCACTCGTCGCCCAACGATGAGCCTCCATCGTCATTGAAACGAAGGAGATGATCATGTCCATTGACCAGCACATCGAGGAACTTCGGGCCGAACTGCGCAATGCGGTGTACCGCGACGAGCGCCGCTGGATCGAGACCGAGCTCGCCAAGGCCATCGCAGAACGCGATGCCATGCTCGCAAAGTGGGAAGCCGATCAAGAGGAGTTTCCGGTCTAGGCCGGAAATATCCTCATAAGCGTGCGGGAGCGTGACGACGTTTCCGCGCGCTTTCATGCTTCCATTTCAACGTCGCAGAGTTCGCACCGTCGGTCATAATCTGACCTGCCGGTCAGATGCGGCAAAGCGCGCTGGTCGCGCGCTTTCTTCTCTCTGTCAATGACGTCCAAGTCTATCGCATCTCCTCGCGCGTCAAGGATGAGCGGTCTCCCCAATTTTGCCGGCCTTTGGCCGCGTCCCTTCGGGCCGTACGCAAAATCGGCTCCCCCGCTCCCCGCCTCTGGCCGCCGCTGCGCGGTCCCTGACCCGCTCGTCGATAAACGATGAGCCTCCTTCGTCATTGAAACGAAGGAGATGATCATCATGACGGTTTTCAACATCCCCGCCGCGCTGCTTGCCATCATGGAGCGCAACGCACTCGCCAACGCCATCGGCCGCGATCTCGGTCAGGCGCCGATCGACCATCAGCCCCTCATTCGGTTCACCGTGCCCCTGCACGACGCCGAGTGGCTTCTGACCGAGTACGACCCCGCCACGGAAACCTTCTTCGGTCTGGTCTACGACACCGACCGTCACGAACAGACGCTTGGTCATGTCACCGTCTCGCGTCTGGCCGAAATTCGTGGCTTCGCCGATACCGCCGTTGAATACGACGCCGGGTTTCGTACGGATCGATCGCTTTCCAGCTATTGCGATCCCGATGACGGCTGCGCGGAAGACTACTTTTGCCAGCACTGATCACATCCCGCAAGGACATCATCGCCGAGGCTCACCAGCAGCCTCGGCTTCCTTTTCTTTTCCCCGACACCATCAGGAGTGCAGCATGAGCAACGACGTGATCACCGTCGACGGCGGCAGCAAGCAATACTGGCACGACCTTCGCGAAGCATGGGCGCTGGTTCATCACCTCGAACGCTGCCTTGAAGCGGTGAAATCCGCCCCAATGTACATCCGTGGAAATTGGGACGATGAATACGGCGACTACGAACCGGTTGAGAATTTGGCACCGTGGGACGATCTCGCCGAAGCCCAAGAGACGGCAAAGGCCAACTGGATGGCGATGCGTATCATCGAGGCTCATGGCCGCGAGATCGAATTGCTCTACTATTGAGCAATTTATCCGCGAGCGGGCTTAACCGCCCTCTTCCATTCATCGTGCGCACGACTCTCGCGCTAGGGCTTTCGCCGTCCTCCGCTTCGCTTCGGCCCTTCGGGTGCGCCCGGCCCTGGCGGTCGCCTCGGAGCATCGAGCTCCTCGGCGCCTCGTGGGGGAAGAGACTTCCGCCTCTCCCCCCACACCCCTCTCTCCTTGATGTCCGCTTCGCGGCCGGCCTTTCGGGCCGATATATGGACGCTGCCGCGACTTCGCCAATCAATCCGGGCAGTCGGTCGGCATCGCTTGCCTTCGCAACCGATGCCCTCCTCTCCTGCCCTGCCGGTGCGCTCGCGCCTCGATCGACATAACGACCTTGCAGCCATTCGCTGCGCTCCTGACTGCTCGCCGTGACGCGATTCTCGGTGCTCGCTTCGGACTTTTTATTGGTAGGCTGGTGGGCCAACGCCGTGAGTCGTTGTCGCTCCTTGCTTCCGTTCGCTGCGCGATCGGAAGGCTGCGTCGGACACCGGCCAACGATCAAGCCGCGCGCATTGCAAGCAATTGCACGACCAAATCATTGGCTACGGCGCTGGCCCACCAGCCTACCAATAAAAATGGCAGGATAGGCTATCTGATGACAGATAGCCGTTGCGCCTGCGGGACGCTTGCCGACTTCGTCTCAAATGGTTGGGAAGGAGCGCCGATTCCTACGCGGTTTATGGCGGGTTTTGCAAGACCGGCGCGGGCTTGTGATGGACCGATATGGCGCTGATCTCGCGCAACTGCGCCATTCACCATTTAGCGCACTGCCCTCTTCGCACACTGTGCAACAGGGACATTAAGCGATTGATTGAAAAGCCTTTTGCGTAAATCGCGCAACCAACCAAGGCCGCAATACGGTAATGTATGATTGCTGGGATAAGCTATTGCGGAATTGCGTAAATACGTGACTGAGCAAACCGCTCATTGTGCGCAAGCGGTATTGTCCAAATTACACGATAATGTAATAGTGTGAGCCCTGCGGATCGACGTTCAGGGACACCCAATTATGACCCGTCACCCCCCTCCCCCCTCCGTCTCACTCGCCGTTTCCACCTTCAAGGGTGGCGCAGGAAAGACGGCCCTGAGCATCAATCTCGCCGGCGAGTTTGCCAGCCAGGGTCTCAAGATACTCCTGATCGATTGCGACCAGCAGCAATCCCTGGTTCGGTGGTACGAGACCTCCGTCAAGCGCCGATACCTGACCGACGCCGACAACATCAATGCCATCGCGGTACTTCCCGGTGAGGACCTCAATGAAAAGATGAAGTCGGTGCCGGCCGCGGACATCCACATTTACGATGTGGGTGGCCACGCGCATCGCCGGGCGATCGAGGTCTTCATGCGCGTTCAGGCAGTCATCATTCCGGTGATCCTGGAAGCTACCAGCGCTACCCAGGCCATTAACGTATCGAGACTGCTACACCAGCTTGCCGAGCAACACGGACGTGAAGTTGTTCCCCATGCAGCCATCTGGAACCATGTCGATCACATCGCCCTGACCAGGAACCGGGCCATCCCCGAGGTCATCAAGCTGCTTAATGCCGGCAACGTGCCGATCTTCAGCACCATCATTCGCAAGACCAACCATTTCAGCGATGTTTGCGCAGGCTACGGAACACTCTACTCGAAGCTCAACGAAATCGATTCCAATCCAAACACCACGCCGTCGGCCAAGAAGCGCGCACGCGAAAGCGTTCTCGACGCCATCGACCAAATCAAGGGCCTGAACAACGAGTTCATCAACCTCATCAGTGCAGAGGCAGCATGACCATGGCAGCTCAACCGAAAAATCGCGTCCAGGTTGCCGGCAATCTCGCCGTCATCGCAAGAACCCGCAAGATGGACCCTGTTGATCCCGCCGATCCTGCAATTGCTTTCAAGCCTCCCACCGTTTCGGTCGAGGAGTTGATGGCATCCGCTTCATCCAAGCCGCCTCGCGAGGCTGAGGCGCCGACGGCCCCGACAGAGCTAAAGTCGGTTGATGCTTCAGATCCGTCGATGAAAGGCCGAGAAGGAAAACCGGAACCGGAGCGGCCGGGGCCGGAAGTTCCCACTGGAGACCGCTCGGCGCCCCCCTACCCTCAAAAGAAGCCGGTTGCTGCGCAAGCGCGCATCAACCGGACAACATCGCCAGACTATTCGCGCGTCGCGCTCCAGCTACACAATGATGTCGTCACGAAGCTATTCGCCATCTCCCGGTCGCAGGGCAAGCGCTACACGGCGCTGATGGAGGAATACATTATGGCCGGCCTTGCGCGTCACAAGGACTGATCATGGCTAGCCCACAGTATTTCCTTCGCATACCTCAACACCAGGCAGACGAACTTGAGGCGTTAGCCGACCGGCTTGAAACGTCACCGGGTCTTATTCTCAAAGTTCTCGTTGATCGCACCATTTCCGAAACCGCAACCGTTCTCCACGACCACGATTTGCAGCTTGAGCACGTCCATCTGACAATTCGCGACATTGCGAAGGTGTTTCGTGATCTCATGAGCGACAACGTCGTGCCGGCCGATGATCATGCAATACGGATCCTCGAGAAGCTCGACGACATCGCCCGGGCAGTCGACTCAATCCGCGACGCCGCCTTTGTGCGACCCTCAACCAGTGTAAGAGAACTGATCGCCGCTCACGATGAGGCGCCCGTTCAACAATCTTTCACAACCAGATAGCGGCCATCAGGATTCCGCAGGCGGCAGCGCCGCCTAGAAAATGGCGATGACGATCCCATTGCCACTTCCAGTATTCCGACCAAGTGAGCGGGGCCTTCCACTCTTAGAAGCCCTTCGCTGCGCGTTCTCGTCGATCACGCCAGGGCGGCGCGCCCTGACGACCCCGAACGCGTTCCGCATGTGGAGATCGTATTCCTCATGAAAAGCCCTCCGGTCAGCGATCTGCTGTCGAAAGCTCTCGATGTCAGGTTCCTTTCTAGCGATGGTTCGCGAGGTAGATGATGTCGGCAGCCATGGGTGAAGTTCTTCTCCCCAAATGACACTACAGGGCTCCTTTGCAGGTGCCTTGCATCCAGAAGGTGCTTCACGTGAGTCAGAACGCCCCTTTTTCGCACAGAGTTGACTGCAGTCAACTGGCACCGCTTGCTGCCGTTAACTTTCTGTTAAGATTAAATTTGTTGCCGGATCAGTAGAATCGGTTCTAAATGCGATTTCTTGAAGCGAATAGGGTTCAAAGCGCATGTGCGAAAAAAACCGATGAATATGCAGACCCAAATCGCTGACGCGATCGAAGAAGTCGATGTGCTTGTATCACAGCAAGCAAGCGAATTGTCGGAAATGCTGCACGAGCATAGACTCGAGATGTTTCCGCCGAACGCCCAGAAAGGCCTCCGCCCTTTTCAGCTTTCCGAGGTCGCTCAGTATATCGGGGTAACCAGCGGCCATCTCAAGAATCTATCTCTTGAGGGCAAAGGCCCCCTGCCCTCCGTCACGCCGTCCGGCCGCCGTTCGTACACGGCCGACCAGATCGTGGAGATGCGTCACTTCCTCGACAAGCACGGTCGCGGGACCAGCTACGTGCCGCACCGCAAGGGTTCGGAGCACCTTCAGATTCTGGCGGTCGTCAATTTCAAAGGCGGGTCGGCTAAAACCACGACCTCCGCTCACCTCGCTCAGCATCTAGCGCTTACCGGACACCGAGTTTTAGCAATCGATCTCGACCCGCAGGCGTCGCTGTCGGCCTTGCATGGCTTTCAACCCGAAGTCGACGAGAATGAATCCCTTTACGAGGCATTGCGCTACGACGACGACCGCAAGCCGCTCTCGGCTTTGGTGAAGAAAACGAATTTCCCCGGGCTGGACATCGTCCCTGCCAATCTCGAGCTGCAGGAGTACGAGTACGATACCCCTCTGGCGCTATCGCGCAATGACGGCTCCATGGGCCGTATTTTCTTTGGCCGGCTGGATGACGCGCTGGCTGATGTGGCTGATAACTACGATGTCATCGTCATCGACTGCCCGCCGCAACTTGGTTATCTCACGATGACCGCGATCTCGTCGTCGACCGGGGTTCTCATCACCGTTCACCCGCAAATGCTCGACGTGATGTCGATGTGCCAGTTCCTGTTGATGATGGGAGAGGTAATGGGCACGCTGAAGCGGGCAGGGGCCAACATGCGTCTCGACTGGCTGCGTTATCTCGTTACCCGCTACGAGCCGACAGACGGCCCGCAGAGCCAGATGGTCGCTTTCATGCGCGCCATCTTCAAGCACCACGTCCTGGTCAACGAGATGCTGAAATCGACGGCCATCTCGGATGCCGGAATCACGAAGCAGACGCTCTACGAAGTCGAGCGTTCGCAATTTACGCGGTCGACTTATGACCGGGCCATGGAAGCGCTGCATCGGGTCAACGGTGAGATCACCGATCTCATCCACAAGTCGTGGGGTCGACGCTGATGTCCAGAAAGAACCTGTTGTCGTCTCTCACCGAGCGAAAGTTGACTGCGGTCAACTCTTCGCCTGCTCAGCCAGTTGCGGCCTCTCCAGCACAGGACAGAATCCGTAACCGCGGGGCTTTTGGCGCGATCACCCGTTCCATCGACGAACTCGCCGAACGGGCGCAACAGGCAAACGAAATCGAGGCGCGGCTCCTGGAAGGCGCTGTCGTCATCGAACTCGACCCGTCTGTTGTCGACGCTTCCTTTGTCGCGGACCGCATGGGCGACGACGAGGCTGCATTCAACGAGCTTCTCGAGGCGATCAAGGAGCACGGGCAGGCGTCTCCAATCCTTGTGAGGCCGCATCCTGGGCTCGATGGCCGATACATGATCGTTTTCGGCCACAGGCGGCATCGGGTTGCCAAGACACTAGGCCGGAAGGTGAGGGCGGTTGTCCGTGAGATGGAAGACCGCGATCACGTGATTGCCCAGGGGCAGGAAAATTCTGCTCGAGCCGACCTCTCCTTTATCGAGAAGGCCGTGTTTGCAGGCAGCCTCGAAGGTCAGGGCTACGATCGCGATGTGATCATGCAAGCGTTGTCGGTCGACAAAACCGTCGTCTCCAAGATGCTGTCTGTCCTCAACGACATCCCGGCCGACGTGGTGTCTGCCATCGGAGCCGCCCGAAACAGCGGCCGTGACCGTTGGTACAAGTTGGCTCTCAAGTTCAGGGAAGACGGCGCAGCAAAGTCCGGTGAGGAGATGCTCAGGTCGGACGATTTCAAAGCTGCCGACAGCGACAGCCGATTGGAATTGTTGACCCGCCATCTGGATAAACCTGCCGTAAAACCCTGGCAGAAGGCCGCCGCAGCCAAATCCTGGGCTCCTAAGGACAAATCAGTTAGCGTCGTCGCCAAACCGCGCCCAAAAGGCGTCGCGATCGAGATAACGAAAACCGACGCGAAGCCTTTCGCGGACTGGATTACAGGCAATCTGGACAGCCTCTACGAGGCGTTCAGGAAGTCGAAGCAGGAGAACTGAAACCGCAAAAGAAAAAGGCCCCCGAACGATCTCTCGCGGAAGCCCTTCTCAACGTCTAGCAACTTGAGAATCTCATTTCCGCGAATCACTGTCAAGAGTCCTAGGCGTCGATTCGGCGAGCAGGTTTCTTTTGCCTGATTAGAAGGCGAAGGAAGAAATGCACACGCATACCGCAACGACGCCCTTTGGGCGGCGGCCGATGACGCTTGGCCTGATTTCAAGCCAAGCCGCCGCGAAGAACATAGAGCAGGGCGCCAAAGTCTCGAAGTGGCAGGTGTTTCGCGACATCCGTGAAGCCAAGGAAGCCCTGGGCGCAACCGATCGCGCCTTGGCCATTCTCAACGCCTTGCTGACTTTCCATCGCGAGGAAGAGCTGACGGGAGAGGCCAACCTGATCGTTTTCCCGTCGAACGAGCAACTGATCCGGCGCGCCAACGGCGTGTCCCCGACGACGCTGAGGCGTCATCTGGCCAATCTCGTGACCTCTGGCCTCATCATCCGGCGGGACAGCCCGAACGGCAAGCGGTTTGCCCGCAAAGGGCGGGGCGGCGAGATCGAGCAAGCCTACGGCTTCGATCTGTCGCCGATCGTGGCTCGGGCCGAGGAGTTCCGTGAGTTGGCTGAAGCCGTCGCGGCCGAGCGTAAGGCGCTTCGTCTGGTCAAGGAGCGGCTGACGATTTGCCGGCGTGACGTCGTCAAGATGATCGAGGCTGGCATCAATGAGAGCGTGCCAGGCAACTGGCGTGGCTTCCAGCGGTGCTACGAGACGATTGTCGCCCGGCTTCCGCGCACGGCGCCACGACAGGTCCTCGAGGTGATCGCCGACGAGTTGGAAGACCTTTGGGCGGACGTCCATCAGACGTTGGAATCATTCGTTAAATCAGAAGAATCGAACGCCAATGAGTCCCATTCTGAACGCCACATACAAAATTCAAACTCAGACTTTCATCCTACCGGTGAAACTGAATACGGCTTAGGAGAAAAAGAAGAAGCGAGCGGCACCGCCGAGCATACCGACAACGTACGCAGCCTGCCAAGACGGGATTTGCCCCTGGGGATGGTGCTGAGCGCCTGCCCGGACATTGTGCCTTACGCCGAGGGCGGACAAATCCGCAGTTGGCGCGATCTCGGCGGTGCTGCCGACCGGGCGCGGCCGAGCATGGGGGTAAGCCCAAGCGCCTGGCAGGAAGCGGTCGAGGTGATGGGCCAACAGACCGCCGCAATCGTGCTGGCGGCGATCCTGCAACGGGCCGAGCATATCCGCAGCCGCGGCGGCTATCTGCGCGATTTGACGGAGCGGGCACGGGCGCAGAAATTCTCGGTCTGGCCGATGATCACCGCGCTGCTGAATGCCCGGATGGAGGCGTTGGAAAAGGCGGTCGCATCAGGTTCGTCGGCGCCGGTGGTCGGGCCGGGGGCCAATGCCGCCCCGCCCGACCACCCGCTCCCAATCAGCAACGCGCTGCGCGATAGCATGAAGAAGAAGGGCTGGTGACGATGCCCAGTTCAGACACCTGTCGCGGCCGTGCTCTCGGCGCCGATCATCCCGGTACGACGGGCTCGGTCAATCAGGCTCTTCACCGAGGAGAGGGACCACTTCGAGCCGCCGCGCGGCGTCCGTTCGTGCAGGCGCTCGAGCTGCCCGCGATCTCGCGCGACGTCAGATCCGAATTGGAGATGTGAATCCCGGCGACCAGCGTCATCAGCCGTTCTTCCGGCAACTGGCGCGGAAATCTGGCATTGACTCTGCCCAGCAGCAACGCATATATGACCCATTGGGTTATAGGAAACGCATGCAGACCGTCGCCGAGACACCATTGTTCATCAAGCAGGCGGCGGAGCTGTTCAGCGACGATGAACGCAAGGAGCTGATCGACTTTCTCGCGGCCAATCCGCAGGTGGGTGACGAGATTCCAGGCACCGGTGGCGTGCGCAAGATGCGGTTCGGCGCGAAAGGCAAGGGCAAACGCGGCGGTGCGAGGGTCATCTACTACTGGTACAGCGATGACGCACCGATCTATGCGCTGTTGGCCTATGGCAAGAACGAGAAGGTCGATCTGAAACCGGAAGAGGCGAAGGCGGTCGTGGCATTTGCCAAGGCGATCAAGGCAGCGAACAGGAGCAGGACATGAGCGAGATGACAAAGTTCGGCGCCGACCTGATTCAGTCCATGTCCGAGGCTCTGGCGCACGCGCAGGGCAAGGACGTTCCGGGCATCAAGATCCACACCGTCGATGTCGGCGCGGTGGACGCGAAGGCAATCCGCAAGAAGCTCGATCTGACACAGGACGAGATGGCGACTGTGCTGGGAACCAGCCCTTCCGGCTACAAGAAATGGGAACAGGGCAAGCGGCAGCCAAGCGGCGCTGCCCGCACGCTGCTTCGTGTCATGGACCGAGAGCCCGAGGCCGTGCTGCGTGCTCTCACGTTGAAAGATGGCGACGCTGCCCCGACTAACCAGGCTCCCGCGCACTGACGGCAGGGCAGGGGAGGGGGCTTTTCTACAGTCCGGACGCCTTGGTCAGGTTGGTCCGGAACCGGTCGCGTCGGCGCTGGTATTTGCGGGTCATCTCGGCCGAGGCGTGGCCGAGCTGCTTTTGCACGTAGCGCTCCTCGATGTCGGCGGAGGAGGCGAGGCCCGAGCGCAGCGAATGGCCGGCGAACAGCAGCACGCGCTCCGCATCCGGCAGATCGGCGCGGACGCCGGCGGCGAGCACGGTCTGCTTGACCAGGCGGGCGACGTGCTTGTCGGAAAGCCGCTCGACGTCGACGGTCTTGTTGTCCTTAAAAATGCGGCGGAACAGCGGGCCGCGCACGATGCGGCCGTACTTGATCCAGGTTTCGAGCGCGGCGACGGGGCAGGTGTCGTCACTGGAGCCGCGGCCGACTTCGACCTCGCGCCAGCCGGTTTTTCCCCGCAATGTGACCAGCACGCCCTTGCCGGGGAAAAACTCGATCCAGCCGCAGCCGTCGCTGTGGTCGTCGCGCTCGATGTCGAGGCCGACGATCTCGGAGCGGCGCAGGCCGCCGGCGAAGCCGAGCAGCAGGATGGCGCGATCGCGCAGCCCCCTGAGATCGTGGCCAAGCGTGGCCAGCATGGCGACGAGGTCGTCGCCCAAAACGGCTTCCTTCACACGCGGCGGTTTTGCGTGCTTGCGGCGGATGCCGGCGAGCACGGTGGCGATGTGGCGATCGGCCCGGTCGAGGACAAAACCGCGCTGGGTAAAATTCCAGGAAAGGCCGGAAAGCCGGCGCTCGATGGTCGCAACCGAAAGGGCAGGGGCGCCGAGCTTGGCACCACCGGCGGCACAGGCGCTGATATAGAGGCCGATCAGCTTCGGATCCGGCGGCAGGGGATCGAAGCCGTTGCGCCGGCACCAGGAGGAATAGTGGGAAAAATCCTTGGCGTAGGCGCTGCGGGTATTCTCGGAGCTGGCGGCCTTGGCGTAGGCCGTCGCGGTCTCGATGAGGGCTTCGAGGCGCGCCGGGACACGCGGCGTCGGCGGCGCGGCGCCCATTGCCATGACGAGATCGACGACGTCGGGCATTTCGCCCCCAAGAGCGTCGCCGCTGCGCGAATTCTCGGCCGGGAGATCGATTTTGGTGGGTGTCAGTTGACCGTTTTTCGTGAGACTGGTCGTCATTTATTTTCAAAGCGTTAGCCGATTCAGATTTCGTGAGACCGAGTCGGTTTCGTTGAGACTGAACTGTCACGCGATTCAGATATGGTGAGACTACCTTGATACACCAAGCGCGTGAAGGGCATGCGACGTGACCAGCTCAACGAACAAGAATGGCAGGACGTGCTTCGGCATGCGGACGTTCTGCGGCGGTTGCCGCTGCGACCCACTGCGGGCGAAGTGGCCGATGCCATGGCGAACCTCGCGGTCAGCCGTGCGACGCTGTTCCGCTGGCTGAAGCGGTATCGAACAGAGGAGCGCGCTGCAGCGCTTCTTCACCGGAAGTCGGGGCGGCACGGCGGCATCGATGCCTTTGATCCTGCTCTGAAGACGATCGTCGATCACAACATCACGACGTTCTACGCGATGCCGGAAAGGCCGACGCTGACGCGGCTTTGGAAGCGGATCTCATCCGATTGCCGGGCAGAACAGTTGCCGCCGCCGTCGATCCGGCGGCTCAAGGCCTACCTGCGCACGCTCGATGTCGAGGCACTGAAGCGCCGTCGTGAGGGCAAAGCACGGGCCGAAGCGCAATTTCTGGCGCTCCCAGGCGAGCTTTCGGTGCAGCATCCGCTGCAGATCGTCCAGATCGATCATACGAAGGTCGACGTGACGGTTGTCGATCCGATCGAAAGGCAGCCGATCGGCCGTCCTATCCTGACCATCGCCATCGACGTCTGTACCCGGATGGTTCTGGGCTTCTACCTGTCCCTGGAGGCGCCGTCCGTGACATCGGTAGCGCTCTGCCTGACGCATGCGATCATCGACAAGACGCGCTGGCTGGAAGATCGCGGGATATCGGTGGAATGGCCGACGAGCGGCCTACCCGAATGCATTCACGTCGACAACGGCGCCGAATTCCACTCTCGCGCCTTCAAGCGCGGCTGCGACGACCACAACATCGCTATCTCCTACCGCCCGCCGGGGACGCCACGGTTCGGCGGGCACATCGAACGCCTGATCGGCACGATGATGGGCGCGGTGCACCTGCTGCCCGGCACGCACTTCTCCAACGTGCTGGACCGGGGCGACTACGATCCCGAGGCGCGCGCCGTGATGACCATGCGCGAGCTCGAAGCCTGGCTGGCGCTGGAAATCATCGCCTACCATTCCGACCTGCACCGCGGCATTGGTCGGCCGCCGGTCGCGGCCTGGAACGAGGCGATAGGCGCGCGTCCTCCGCGGCACGTGCGCGATCCGCTCGCCTTCCTGATCGATTTCCTGCCGTTCGAGCCGCGCGTGCTGCGGCGGACCGGCATTCATCTCAACAACATCTGCTACTGGTCGGACGGCTTTGCGCGCTGGATTGGCCGGTGCGACGACAAGGTGCTCGTCAAATACGATCCGCGGGACCTGCATCAGGTCTTCGTCAAGCTTGGCGAGAACTATCTGATGGCGCCGACGCGCAATCCCGGGCGCCCGGCGATCACGCTATGGGAGCAGAAGGCGGCGCTGCGCGTACAGCGGGCTCGCGGCCGCCGCGAGATCGATGAGGAGACGATCTTCCAGACGATCGCCGCACAGCGCGCCCTGGTGGACCAGGCAACGCGGGAAACCACGCAAACCCGCAGGCTACGGGCTCGCCGCGCCCATCTGCAACCAAGGCCGGCGCTTCCGGCAAGCGCACCGGCCGACGAGCCGGTGATCGCCTTGCCGCATTTCCCGGTGGAGGTTTGGGAATGACGGCCTATCCGCACCTCGATCCCGCCGTTCAGGGCCATGCCGATCTGCCCGACCGCGAGCGTGTCGAACATATTCGGGTCGACCGCTGGATCGACTATCCGCGTGCCCGCCATGCGCTCGACAAGCTCGAGGAACTGCTTCTGTTTCCCAAGCGTGCCCGCATGCCCAATCTGTTGATCTTCGGCGCTTCCGGGATGGGCAAGACGATGATCATCGAGAAGTTCGTGCGCGCCAATCCGCCCAGCTTCGATGAGAGCAGCGGGATCCATCATCGGCCGGTCATCGTCGTGCAGATGGTCGCTTCCCCAGACGAGGGACGTTTCTATCATCGCCTGCTTTCCGTGATCGGCGCACCGCCGCCGACCCGCGCGACGCTCGGGCAACTCGAGACACAGGCACTGCGGCTGCTCCAGGAGATCGCGCCGCGCATGCTTGTCATCGACGAGGTCCAGAATCTGATCGCCGGTACCTATCGCGAGCAGCGCAGGATGCTCAATCTGTTGCGCTTCCTCGGCAATGAGCTGCGGATTCCGCTGATCTGCCTCGGTTCGCACGAGGCACGCGATGCAATCCGGGGCGATGCCCATCTCAACAGCCGCTTCGAACCCTACGGCTTGGCGCCGTGGCGGCCCGATGCCGACTTCCACGGGCTGATCGGCGGTCTTCTGTACTCGCTGCCGTTGCGCTTGCCGTCGGAGCTGACGGACAGCGCCCTCAAGCGTCTCGTCGAGGCTAATGGCGGGATCACCGACGCGATCTTCAAGATGGTCAGGGGTCTGGCGACAGACGCCATCCTCAACGGCAAAGAACGGATCACGTCGGCCGCGATCCTCGATCACCGCGTCACCGCGCCGACGACCTTCGCGGCCTGACTCATGGCGGGGGAGGGGAGGGCGCCGCTGCCGGTCGTGCCGCCGCCCTTTCGGGACGAACGGCTGAGTTCCTGGCTGGAGCGGATCGCCGACGTCTATCTGGTTTCGCTCGATGATCTGCGAGCCCATGTTGGATGGTCCCGGCCTGCGCTGCAACTCGAGATCGATCCCGTGCAGACCGATATGGAACGCATCGCTGCCGCGACGAATTCTTCGGTTGAACGCCTGTTCGGCATGACCTTCCATAATGCATCGTCGCGTTGTCGCAGCCTGCTTCGGCCCGACGCTCGTGAGATCTGCCCGATCTGCTCGCGCGGCATGCAGCGACCGCCAAGGTTGCGAACGTGGTCTTTCGCCTTCAGCTTCTATTGCGATCGGCACCGTCAGCCACTGCAAAGCCCGGATACAAGGGGCGCTAGTGTGTTGAGCGATGTCGGATCAGCTTGCCGCGGCGCCGCGATCCTGTCCAACTGGGCCAAAGGCGGCGAAACCGCCGTCGTGCCCGTCGACGCCGCGATCTCCCTGTTGCTCGCGCCGCATCGCAAGCCGTCGCCGCCGGCGCCATGGGAACTGGCCAGGTTGGCGCGCTCCGACCAGCAGGCCCATGCGATGGAGCTTTCGCGACCGTGTCCCCGGCCGGTGCTCGGCATTCTCGTGCCCGAATTCAACAGCGCCGTCCCGGTCTACAACCAGCTTCTGCCGCGTGCTCTGCCAGGCTTGCGCGATGCGCCCTTCGCGGAGCGTTACGCCATCGCAATCGGCCTTGCTCGGCTTTTGAAGAATCCGGCCACCGCAGTCGCCCACATCCTGGAGACCACCGATGAGTTCGGCCGAAAGAAAGTGTTGGGGCTGATTGACCGTTGGCCGACCGGGATCCGTAACGCTGTCGCTCGCGGCGCCCGCCGCACGACGACGAGAGGAGAGGGCAGGGGAACGGCGAAGAATGCCTGCTTCACCCGTCGGGTTCGTGCACCTTCAGGCCGAGACGCCTGGCGCGATCGAGCAGATGCTTGACCGACGAGGCCGCCCATCGCCAGCCGCCGCGTGGCGCCCGTTCGCGCATCGCCTCGAGCTGCGCGGCTATCGCCCGCAGGCTGAGATCAGGGTCTGCGATGGCAATGCCGGCCACGAGCGTCATCAACCGGTCCTCCGGCTGCCGCCGCGGCGCGCGCTGGACAAGCTCAGGCTCCGCCAGGCCTTCGCGCACCAGGCGATAGACCGAGCGGCGAAGGCGTTCCACCGTCCAGCTCTGCCCCTTGTGGTTCAGGACCCGCACGACATCGTCCCAGTTGTGCTGGGGACGCAGCCGTCGCACGACCGGCAGCCAGTTCTGTGCCGAGGCGATGAGGTCGCCGACATAGGCGCTGTCGCGGGCCGCCGCGATGGCGCGGATGCTTTCCGGCCTCCGCTCGCGCAGCCCAGGGTTGCCGGGCAGCCGGCCGCGCGCCTTGGCGGCGGCGATTCCGGCCTTCGTGCGCTCGGCGATCAGCGCGCGCTCCAGCTGGGCGACCGCGCCGAGAACTTGCAGCGAGAACATGCCCTGCGGCGTCGAAGTGTCGATCGGATCGCGCAGCGAGCGGAAATGCGCGCCGCGCTTTTCGAGCGTCTCGATCACCTCGAGAAGATGGCTGACCGATCGGGCAAGCCGGTCGAGCCTGACCACGACCAGAACATCGCCGGCGTGGATCTCGCGCATCAGCTTCGCCAGCACCGGCCGCGAGCGCGACGCGCCGGAACCCTGTTCGTGGTGGATGACGGCGCAACCGGCTTGCCTGAGTTCGTCGGCCTGTGCATCGGTAACCTGGTCCTCCATCGAGACCCGTGCATAGCCGATGAGGCGGCGCGGTCGCGGGGGAGGGGAGGGGGCCTTTGCCATGGCGGGCTTTCGAGGGATGTTTCACGGCCGTTTGTACAGTATCGACGGCTATGATCAACTGGCCAGTTGCAGACGTGTTTTATCGAGCCTCATAAACGGCCGCAGAGCGGTTTTACGGGCTCCGGATGCCCCGAGGGAGCCGAAAACGCCCCAAGGCGCCTCCTGGGCCGTTTATGGCTGAAACCGAGCAAATTGGGCAGTTTAGCGTGGGCAGGGGGCTAAAGGGTCCTCCCCAGGCACTTCGGATGCTCGGAATTGCTGGCGTTCTGCCCGCCGGGTGGAACGGAATTCGTGAGACTATCTGCATCCGAGTCGGAAATCGTGAGACTACGTGACAAACTCGGATGGCACGCGGTCAACATCAATATGAGCGTGAAATCAATGGCTTAATAGGAGGCCAGTTCGGCACTGTGCACGTAGTCTCACGAAAACCGATTCAAAAAGGCGCCGAATCTCACGAATTCCGGTCAGCTGACAGCGTTTTTCGGGGTTTTGATCGACGTTTCGGGCCATTTCCGATGTCGATCACAGAACGACTGATAATGCAACATTATCATTCTTTTGTCACGCAAGACAGGCTGTGCGGTTTTTTCCTATAATAATGGCATAAAGGGCACCGATGCGTTACCGTTATCGGCGATGCTTCTGTCCGATTCGACCTCGCCCGACCGCCAAAAACCGCCGTCCGTCCCCGGCTGGGCGATGTCGCGCGGGCCGATCGACAGCGACAGCGAGGCGGGGTTTTTGGCCGGTGCGGCCCTGAATTCGCTCGACGCTCTGGTGCGCGGCGCGCCAGTCTGGGCCGGCGCCTGGTGCCAGCGGCTCGCCCTCACCTGCGCGGCGTCGGCTGCGTCTCTTTCCGGGCGTACGGAGGATGAGAGACAAATCCGCGATGCCTGGTGTCTGCGCGCCGTCGGCGCCGATCCGGGCCCGGCCGGCCATTTTTTTGCCGCCTGGCGCCATTTGGCGGACCGTTCGCCGCACCTCGATGCCGAAATTTTGGCCGCGGTCACCGGTCGGCTCGGCTTGCGCCGGGGCGACGAATTTTTGGCGCTGCCGGACTTCTTCGATGATCTTGTCTGTTCCGGCCGGCCGGCGCCACGGCTTGCCGCCGCGATTCTAGCCGAGGTGGAGCGGCTGCGCCCCGACGCAAACCTGCTCGGCTGGTGGCTGGCCGATTGTGTCATCGCGGCGCGGCTGCGCTGGCCGTTCGCCGTGCCGCTGCTGATCACCCAGGCGCGCGGGTCAGCGTTCCGCAATGCCGACAGCCGCGGTAGAATCCGCCCGGGGGAAGAAAAATTTGACCGGGCGGTCTGCGTGGCGCTGGCGCTGGCGGCGGCCGACGCCTGCCGGGTAGCCGGCACACTTGCGCCGCGCGCGGCGCGGCTTTTGGCGATCAGGCCGAAACTGCGCGCCAAGGGGGCCGGTGCGGTGGTGCAGTTGCTGCTCAGCCAGGATGCCGTGCCGGGCACGCTGCAAACGGAAAAACTGACGCGCTGGGGCGCGCGCCGCCTGTTCGGGCGGCTGCAGATGTTTGACGCCGTGCGCGAACTGTCCGGTCGGCCGACGTTTCGGCTATACGGGTTGTGACCGTGATGGCGGAAAGCGCGGCAAGGCGACGACGGGCAGGGCAGGGCGGTGATGACCGACCAACTGACCAGTTGTTTGACCGGGAGCTGGATCATTTGCCGCCGGAGATGCGCTGGCGCGAATGGATGACACGCTGCGTGACCTGCCCGACTTCGAGGCGATCGAGGACGCCGGGCTGCTGTCCAAGGAAAAGCTGCTGGCTGGAGACATCGTGCCCGGTTTTTCCGCCGAGGAAGCCGAGGAACATGTCCAGCACGAAATGGAGCGGTAGCGTGTTATGGCAAAGATCGTGACGCCGCACAGCAGCGTCACGATGTCGACCAGATCGTATCGTTCCGCGTCTGCCTCTTCTTTCCGGGCGACCTACTGGCAAACAAATGTCGGCGCCGAAAACAAGGCGCCGACAATTCCAGCGCCTACCCTGAGGAAGCTCTGCTCGCTACCCAGCGCATGGCTCCCGAGTGATCGCAAATAGGTTGCCAGACGACGGCAACCCTAGAAGTTGTATCTGTCGCAATCATTCCCTCCGGCCCTGCGATCTGATCGTTCGATTTCAACCAGGGGGCGGAACAAGAACTGTTCCCAGCGACACGCTAAGTTCGAACAGAGCATGAATGTCATGCAGCGTGACGTAGCCGAGCCGGAAGTCTGAGCAACCGGAAGCCTTCCGGCAGATGCTGCTGGCTATCCCAAGTGTAGATGCCGGTCAGATTGATATGCTCCCAGCTCATAGATTTCGAGCAGCTTTGGCGAGACGATCGCAAGCTTGAGGCGCTGCTTGACATAGAGGGGTGTGACGAAGAAGTGGGCGGCGATTTCCGTGATATCTATCCCCTGGTCGCGCAGGGTCTTGAAGGCGCGGAACTGGTCGAGTGGGTGAAGATTCTCGCAATAGATATAAGCGGCGGTGCAAAAATCGGCCACGGTAGCGGCGGGATAGTCCCGCTTCGGGCGGCGTAAAAGCCGGCCACCTATTGTCCTTCTGCAACGAGCGCAGGAGGGTTAGGGATCTACACCGTGGAATTGTATCTGAAGGTCCGTCTGGCCTGCTCGGAAGGGATGAGCCGGCGTCAGGCGGCGAAGCATTTCAACATATCGCGCGACAGCGTAGCCAAGATGCTGTCGTATTCGACCCCTCCGGGCTACCGTCGGCGGTCACCGGTCCGGCGGCCGAAGCTCGACGCGTTCGTTTCGACCATCGATCGCTGGCTGGACGAGGACAGACAAGTGCCGCGCAAGCAACGCCATACGGCCAAGCGGGTGTTTGACCGGCTACGAGACGAATGCGGGTTCACCGGCGGCTACACGATCATCAAGGACTACATGCGTGAACGGGAACAGCGTCGCCAGGAGGTGTTCGTGCCGCTGGCGCATCCGCCAGGCCACGCGCAGGCCGACTTCGGCGAGGCGATGGTGGTGATCGGCGGCATAGAACGGAAGGCGCGCTTCTTCGTGCTCGACCTGCCACATAGCGACGCCTGCTATGTTCGTGCCTATCCGGCGGCGGTGTCGGAGGCCTGGGTCGATGGCCACATCCATGCGTTCGCCTTCTTCGGCGCGGTGCCGCAGTCGATCGTCTACGACAACGACCGCTGCCTGGTGGCGAAGATCCTGCCCGACGGCACGCGCAAGCGCGCGGTGCTGTTCAGCGGCTTCCTGTCTCATTACCTGATCCGGGACCGTTACGGCCGTCCCGGCAAGGGCAATGACAAGGGAAGCGTCGAGGGCCTCGTCGGCTATGCGCGGCGCAACTTCATGGTGCCGATCCCGCAGTTTGCGACATGGGATGAGTTCAACGTCTGGCTGGAAGAGCAATGCCGCAAGCGTCAGCATGACAGACTGCGCGGCGAGAACGAGACGATCGGGGAACGGCTGCAGCGCGATCTTGCTGCCATGCATTCATTGCCGGCTTCGCCCTTCGATGCCTGCGACCAGGCCAGCGCCAAAGTGACGGCGCAGTCGCTGGTGCGCTACAAGACCAACGACTATTCGGTGCCGGTCGCCTTCGGCCATCAGGACGTCTGGGTCCGGGGCTATGTCGACGAGGTGGTGATCGGCTGCCGCGGCGATATCATCGCTCGCCATTCCCGCAGCTGGGAGCGGGAAGACGTCGTCTTCGATCCGCTGCACTACCTGCCGCTGATCGAGCAGAAGATCAATTCACTGGATCAGGCAGCGCCCTTGCAGGGTTGGGACCTTCCCGGGGAGTTCGCCACGCTGCGCCGCCTGATGGAGGCGAGGATGAACAAGCACGGCCGGCGCGAGTATGTGCAGGTGCTGCGCCTGCTGGAAAGCTTCGAACTCGCCGATCTGCATGCGGCGGTGAAGCAGGCCCTGCATCTCGGTGCGGTCGGCTTCGACGCCGTCAAGCATCTTCTCCTGTGCCGGGTGGAGCGCCGGCCACCGAGACTGGATCTGTCCATCTACCCCTACCTGCCGAAGGCGAACGTCGAGACGACCTCGGCGAAGGCCTACATGCGTCTTCTGTCGACGAATGCGGGAGAAGCGGCATGAGCGCCGAAGCCCCCGAAATCCTGCTCTCCCATTACCTCAAGACCCTCAAGCTGCCGACCTTCCTGCGCGAGTATCAGAAGCTGGCCCGGCACTGCGCCACCGAGGGCGTGGATCATACCGGATATCTTGCTCGGCTCGCCGAAAGGGAGATGATCGAGCGGGATCGCCGCAAGGTCGAACGCCGCATCAAGGCGGCCAGATTCCCTGTCGTCAAAAGCCTCGACAGTTTCGACTTCGCCGCTATCCCGAAGCTCAACAGGATGCAGGTGCTGGAACTGGCACGCTGCGAATGGATCGAGCGGCGCGAGAACGTCATCGCGCTCGGTCCCAGCGGCACGGGCAAGACCCATGTCGCCCTCGGCCTCGGCCTGGCCGCCTGTCAGAAGGGCCTGTCCGTCGGCTTCACGACAGCAGCCGCGCTGGTCAGCGAGATGATGGAGGCACGCGACGAGCGGCGATTGTTACGCTTCCAGAAGCAGATGGCCGGCTACAAGCTCCTCGTCATCGACGAACTGGGCTTCGTGCCGCTCTCCAAGACCGGCGCGGAATTGCTGTTCGAGCTGATCTCGCAACGCTACGAGCGCGGCGCAACCCTGATCACCAGCAATCTTCCCTTTGACGAATGGACCGAAACGCTGGGATCAGAACGTCTGACGGGCGCGCTGCTCGATCGCGTCACCCACCACGTCAATATCCTCGAGATGAACGGCGAAAGCTATCGCCTCGCCCAAAGCCGTGCCCGAAAGGCCGGCTGAAACCCCTCTCAAAAATGGCCGACGCTGCAAGCGGGAAACTCTGGTCGGGCTACGCCCTCCCGACGTTCCCCGCTTGCACCGCTAAGAGGGCGTTTGGAAATTAAGGATTGCGGTGTTCCTTGCCGTCCGTTGAACGGAGGCAAGGGATGGGCGGTAGCCAGTACGTATCGAACGTGACGGATGAACAATGGTCGATTGTTGAGCCGCTACTGCCGAAAGCGAGCCGGCGCGGCCGACGACGACGGATCAGTCTTCGTGCCGTCCTGGACGCGATCTTCTATCTGCTGCGTACCGGCTGCCAATGGCGCCAACTGCCGAGAGATTTCCCTGCCTGGAACACGGTCTACTGGTACTTTCGGTCATGGCAGCGAACCGGCATCTGGGTTTGTCTGCAACGTGAACTCTACCGGCTTACCCGACTTCGGGCCGGTCGCGCGGAATGTCCGACCGTCGTGATCATGGATGGACAGTCGGTCAAGACCACCGAGGTCGGCGGAACCCGCGGTTTTGACGCCTTCAAGCGGGTGAAGGGCAGAAAGCGTCACATTCTGGTCGACACGCTCGGCCTGCCGATCGCCAACCGCGTCGAAGCTGCCGATGTTTCGGATCGGCGCGCCGGTGCCTTGCTGACAAACGGATTGCGCGCGCTCTTTCCGGCGATCACCACCATCATCGCCGACGCGGGTCATGAGAGCAAGAAACTCTCCCGCGCGCTGGCAGAACAGCAAGGTTGGCGGCTGCAGATCGTCAAGCGTCGTCAGCGCGCCTTCAAGATCACGGGCTTGACTTGGATCGTCGAGCGCAGCTTCGCCTGGCTCGGTCGCAATCGTCGGCTTAGCAAGGACTATGAGTACCGTGTACAGACGTCAGAGACGATGATCGACATCGCAGCAGCCCGCCTCATGCTCAACCGGCTCGCTCAAGGTTAATTTCCAAACGCCCTCTTAACGACCTTGAGCTCCTCGATCACCTGAAGAACTATCTCGAAAAGCGCCTTGACGGCCCTGTGGAATTGGTCACGCGCCGGACTTACCAGGAGATCACCGCTCTGCTGGTATCGGGGCAATTGCATTCGGCGTGGATCTGCGGGTACCCCTATGTGCAATTCGAGAGCGAACTTGATCTGGTCGCGACACCGTCCTGGCATGGCAAGCCGCTCTATCAGTCCTACATCATCGTCCCCGCAAGCCGGAAAGTCGGCGACTGGAAGGAACTGCGCGGCGATGTCCACGCCTTTTCCGATCCCGACTCCAATTCCGGCTATCTGGTGACGACGGCTCTGCTTGCCGAAAACCGGCTGACGCCCGACCGCTTCTTCTCGCACCACTTCTTTACCTATGGACATCGAAACGTCGTGCGCGCCGTTGCTGCCGGCTTGGCGCAATCTGGCAGCGTCGACGGGTATGTCTGGGAAGTCATGCGGGAGACGGAGCCGGCCCTGGTCGGGCAGACGCGCGTCCTTCGCCGTTCTGAGTGGCTTGGGTTCCCGCCTGTCGCCTCGCCCAGAGTGTTGGCGGGAGAACCGCGGTTGGCGGTGTTTCAGGAGGCATTGACGAGCATGGCGGACGAGCCGGAGGGCAAGAAAGTGCTCGACCTCTTGCGCCTTGACGGCTTCGTCGTGACCCAGCCCCGGCTCTTCGACACGATCGCCGCCAAGATGGATATTGTGAGGCGGTTGGGATGAACCTGTTGCGAAACTGGGGCTCCATGCCGATTTCTTATCGGGTGCCGGTGCTGGTGGTTCTGCTGATGATAATCATCAGCGCCGCGATCTCGGAGCGGGTTCTCGACCGCCTTTCGACCAGCCAACGCGAATCTCTGAACGGTCTTGCCGAGACTTACCTGGACGGTCTTTCGGCAGCGATCATACCTGCGGTCATGCGGGGCGATGTCTGGGAAATCTTCGACGCGCTCGACCGGTCCTCGTCCGCCTACCGGTCCCTGGCCCCCGTCGAAACAGTTGTTGCCGGCATCGACGGAAGGGTCCTTGCCGCAAGCGACCCGAAGCGGATCGCCACCTATTCTCGTCTTGCAGACGATTACACGGCGCGATTTACGGAACGCAAAGTCGCCATCGACAGCAAGACGATGATAGGCTCGACGCGACGGGATCTCGCGTACCAAGGGCAGAAGGTCGGCACCATCTATGCCCGCTTCGACGTCTCGCATCTGTTCGACGAGCGGCGGGAAATCCTGCTCACGCTGCTTGTCACCAATGGAAGCCTCGCCGCCTTGTTCGCATTCGGCGGCTTCTGGCTCGTTCGCCGGATTACGGCGCCCATGGGCCTGTTGGAAAATCATATGCGTGCGGCCGCAGAAGGCCCGGCCGAGCCAATTGCGGTAAACCAGATACCGACGGGGGACAAAGAGGTCGCCAATCTCTTCAACGGCTACAATGCACTTGTTAAGGCGCAGTGCGACAATGCCGATCTCGCCATGCAATTGGCGGAAGAAGAAAAGCTTGCCAGCTTGGGGCGTTTGGCCTCTGGCATGGCGCACGAGATCAACAATCCGCTCGGGGGTCTATTCAACGCCATCGACACGCTGAAGACACACGGCAGCACGCCTGGCGTGCGCGAGACCTCGATCGCGCTGATCGAGCGCGGCCTGCATGGCATTCGTGACGTGGTGGCCGCGGCTCTCGCCACCTATCGTCCGGAGCGATCGGCGCGGCCGCTGACCGCGGCCGATCTTGAGGATGTCCGCCTGCTCATTGCGCCGGAACTCCGGCGCAAGCGGCAGCGGCTCGGCTGGACGGTCGACTGGAGAGCGGGCCGGGTCGCCGCCATCAACGGCGGCCCGGTCCGGCAGGCTTTGCTCAACCTGCTGCTCAATGCAAGCGCGGCGACGCCCGAGGGCGGTGCGATCGGCCTGGATGCTGCCGCTTCCGACGGCGAGCTGAACATCGAAATCCGCGACGAAGGGCCGGGCATTCCGCCGGCGATAGCCGGAATTCTCACCGGCGGAGATCCGGGTCCGGCGATGCGGACCGGGAGGGGATTGGGCCTCTGGGTGGTACGGCGCACGGTCGACGAACTCGGCGGCCGTATATCCGTATCCTCGACGCCGGCTGTCGGAGCGGTCGTAGTCCTGTCGCTGCCGTTTGTATTGAGGGAGCAGGCCAATGCCGCGTGACCGAACCCATATCGGCCTAATTGAGGACGATCCCGTCATGGGCGGCTCGATCGTTCAGCGTCTGGAACTGGAAGGCATGGTCGTGGACTGGTGGCAATCGGGCCGGGAGGGCATTGACGCGATCTCGACCGGGCCGGATGCGATCGATCTGGTCGTCTGCGACATACGCTTGCCGGACATGTCCGGAGAAGTCGTCTTCGGCGAACTCGCCAAGCACCCGGGCACGCCACCATTCATGTTCGTTACCGCCTATGGCGAGATCGACCAGGCCGTGCGCTTGATGCGCTTGGGCGCCGCCGATTTCCTGACAAAACCATTCGCGATGGAGGAATTCCTGACCCGCATCGCGGCAGGTCGGCGCAGTGCTGCAGCCGGCGATAGACCATCGACCTACTACCTGGGTGAGTCGCCGGCCATCCGTCACGCGGAAGACCTGCTTCACCGCTTTGCCCGGCATGACATGCCTGTGCTCATCACCGGCGAGACCGGTTCGGGCAAGGAGGTGGCGGCCAGGCTGCTGCACCAGATCTCGCCGCGTGCGTCGGCTCCTTTCATGGCCGTCAACTGCGCGGCGATTCCCGCCGAGCTCATGGAGAGCGAGATCTTCGGTCATGAGAAAGGCGCCTTCACCAGCGCCCAAACGCGCCATCTCGGCTACGCGGAGCGCGCGGGAACTGGAACGCTTTTCCTGGACGAGATCGGCGACATGCCGTTCCCGCTGCAGGCGAAGCTGTTGCGCTTGATCGAGGACGGCAGCTTTCATCGGATCGGCGGCGAAGCAGCGATACCGTTCCGTGCTCGCATCGTCGCCGCGACCCATCGCGATTTTGCCAAGGAGGCGTCGGCGTCGGGCTTCCGCCAGGACCTCTACTTCCGGCTTGCGGTGTTGCCGGTCGAAATTCCACCACTCCGGCAGCGCCCGCAGGACATCTCCTGGCTCATGGAGCGGTTTCTGAACAATGCGATAAGCCGGATGGACTCGGCGGTTCGCGGTTTCAGCGCGCTGGCAGAAGACGCGGCGCTCGCACACGACTGGCCTGGCAACGCGCGCGAGCTCAGGAACCGGGTGGAGCGTGCGGTCGCAATCACCAACAGCGAATGGATCCTGCCGGGAGACTTGTTCTCGGACAAAGCTGCGATGCCCTTCGCGGACGGTTTCACACCCCTGGCAGAGGTGCGCGACGCGGCCGAGCGGCGTCAGATCGAGCGGGCACTGAACCAGACAGGGGGCCAGATCGGTAAGGCGGCTGCCTTGCTCGCCATCTCGCGAACGACGCTCTGGGAAAAGATGAATCGCATGGGACTGGTCGGCAAGGAACGTTCGGAACTCTGAACCTTCGGCGCCGCAGTAAGTTCGGGAATCCGAACGGCCTTCACTGCTCTTGCGTCTCGCGATCTGAAAATCCCTGCGCTTTTCGCGATCCCCGCATCTGGCATGCCGATTGCAAAACACCTGTCGAAGTCAATGTACCCGATGGGAGGGACTCCATGTCATCAAGATGCGAAAAGCTGGTCGATGTCGGCCGGCGCCAGTTCCTGCGCGGCGGCGCCTTTGCCGCTGCCGGCGTGGCGGCAACGGCGGCCTTGCCGCGCGAAGCGGCCGCCCAGCCGGCTCCCGCCATGGCGCGGGTTGAATATCCGTCGAACAAGCTCGGCAACGTCTCCGACCTCAAGCCGAACGAGCCATTCGACGTCGCCTATCCCGACGATGACGCGCCGGGCGTTCTCTTGAAGCTCGGCAAACCCGTCGAGGGCGGCGCCGGACCCGACGGTGACATCGTCGGTTTCACCACCACCTGCCCGCACAAGGGTTTTCCGCTCAACTACAGCGCCGAGGATCGAACGCTTTCCTGCCCCGGCCACTACTCGCGCTTCGACTGCGAGGCGGGCGGGCAGCAGATCTGGGGCCATGCCACCCAGAACCTGCCGCAATACGTCCTGCGGGTCGACGACAAGGGCGACATCTATGCCGAAGGAGTCGATGAACTCCTCTACGGCCGGCTGTCCAACGTGCTCTGAAAGGGAGGCGAATATGGCTTACAAGAGACAGATCGACCGCCTTCCGATTATCCCGGCGGACGCAAAAAAGCAGAATGTTACCTGCCACTACTGCATCGTCGGCTGCGGCTATCATGCCTATTCCTGGCCGGTCAACAAGCAGGGCGGGACGGAGGCGTCCGCAAACGCCTTCGGCGTTAATTTGGCCGAACAGCAGGGCGCCGAGACCGCCGCCTGGTACGCGCCGTCGATGTACAACATCGTCAAGCAGGACGGGAAGGACGTCCATATCGTCATCAAGCCGGACAAGGACTGTGTGGTCAATTCCGGCCTCGGTTCGGTGCGCGGTGCGCGCATCGCCGAGATGAGTTTTTCGCGCCAGCGCTCGACGCAGATGCAGCGGCTCACCGACCCGCTGGTCTGGCGTTACGGCCAGATGCAGCCGACGAGTTGGGACGACGCGCTCGACCTCGTCGCGCGAGTGACGGCCCGCATCATCGCCGACAAGGGCGAGGACGGACTGTTCGTCTCTGCCTACGACCACGGCGGCGCCGGCGGCGGCTATGAGAACACCTGGGGCACCGGCAAGCTCTATTTCGGGGCCATGAAGATCAAGAACATCCGCATCCACAATCGCCCCGCCTACAACTCCGAAGTCCACGCCACCCGCGACATGGGCGTCGGCGAGCTCAACAACTGCTATGAGGATGCCGAGCTTGCCGACACGATTTTCGCCGTCGGCATGAACTCGCTCGAGACGCAAACCAACTACTTCCTCAATCACTGGATCCCGAACCTGCGCGGGACTTCCATGGACAAGAAGCAGAAGGAACTGCCCGACGAGCCGCATGCGCCGGCGCGCATCGTCATCGTCGATCCGCGTCGCACCGTCACCATTGCAGCGTGCGAGGCGGAGGCCGGCAAGGACAATGTGCTCCACCTGCAGCTCAAGTCGGGCACCGACCTGGCGCTGTTCAACGCGATTTTCACCGAAATCGCCGACAAGGGCTGGGTCGACAAGGGCTTCATCGCAGCAAGCACCATCGCGTCCGACGCGGACGGGTCGCCGGCCGATGGCGCCCACCCGGCCGCCCTAACCGACTTCAAGACCGCCGTTGAAGGAAACCGCATGACGCCGGAGCAAGCGGCGGAAATCACCGGCGTGTCGGCCGATGACATCCGCAAGGCGGCAAGCTGGATCGCCGAGCCGAAGGAGGGCGGCAAGCGTCGCCGCACCATGTTCGCCTACGAGAAGGGCCTGATCTGGGGCAACGA
The DNA here is from genome assembly GCA_023953835.1 of Rhizobiaceae bacterium. NCBI lineage: Bacteria > Pseudomonadati > Pseudomonadota > Alphaproteobacteria > Hyphomicrobiales > Rhizobiaceae > Rhizobiaceae bacterium. The sequence goes on from JAMLJB010000004.1 coordinate 48,025, forward strand.
CAACTACCGCACCAACGGAGCATTGGTGAACATCGCGCTCGCGACCGGCAATGTCGGACGGCCCGGCGGCGGGGTCGTGCGTCTCGGCGGTCATCAGGAAGGCTATGTGCGGCCTTCCGACAGCCATGTCGGACGCCCAGCGGCTTATGTCGACCAGTTGCTGATCGGCGGGCAGGGCGGCGTGCATCATATCTGGGGCTGCGACCACTATAAGACCACGCTCAACGCCGACCAGTTCAAGCGCGTCTACAAGCAGCGCACAGACAAGGTGAAGGACGCAATGAATTCGGTGCCCTATGGCGACCGCACAGCAATGGTCGAGGCGATCGTCAAGGCCATCGATGAGGGCGGATTGTTCGCAGTCGACATCGACATCGTGCCGACCAAAATCGGACAGGCCTGCCATGTGGTGCTGCCGGCAGCCACCAGCGGCGAGGCGAACCTCACCTCCATGAACGGCGAGCGGCGCATGCGCTTAACCGAGCGCTACATGGACCCGCCCGGTCAGGCTATGCCCGACTGCCTGATCGCGGCGCGCATCGCCAACAATCTGCAGCGCGTCTTCACCGAAATGGGCAAGGCCGATATCGCGGCGAAGTTCGACGGCTTCGACTGGAAGACCGAGGAGGACGCCTTCATGGACGGCTATCACAAGAATGCCGGCGGTGGCGAATTCGTCACCTATGAACGTCTGCGCGCCATGGGCACGAATGGCTTCCAGGAGCCGGCGACGGGCTTCGAGGGCGGCAAGATCGTCGGGACCAAACGCCTGTTCGCGGACGGCAAGTTCAACACCAAGGACGGCAAGGCTCGATTCCTCAAAGCCGAATGGCGCGGCCTTCAGGCGCCTGGCAAGGAAGAGCAGAAAGGCAAATACGCCTTCCTGATCAACAATGGCCGCGCCAACCAGATCTGGCAATCCGCCTATCTCGACGTCGAGAACGACTTCGTCATGGACCGCTGGCCGTTCCCGTTCATCGAGATGCATCCGGATGACATGTCAAAGGTCGGCGTCAAGGAGGGCGATCTCGTCGAGGTCTACAATGACGCCGGTTCGACACAGGCGATGGTCTACCCGACGCCGACGGCGCGCCCGGGCGAGACCTTCATGCTCTTCGCCTTCCCGACGGGCGTGCAGGGCAACGTCGTCAATGCGGGCACAAACGAGCTGATCATCCCGAACTACAAGCAGACTTGGGGGAACATCAGGAAGATCTCCGACGCGCCTGCGTCGGTGAAGCACCTGTCGTTCAAAGACAAGCACTACAGCGCCGCGTGAGTGCTTCTTCATATCTGCGCTGCCGTGGCCCGGCCACGGCAGTCATTGCGTCGTCAACGATCTGGAGATTGAATTTGTCGCGGATAGGAGAAGCGATCATTGTCGTGCTTTTGCTGCTGGCAACAACCGGTGCAAGCTGGGCTCAGGACATCGACGCTGGCAAGAAGGTGTTCGCGCGCTGCATGGCCTGTCATGACGCCGAAAAGGGGATCAACAAGATTGGCCCGACGCTGAAAGGCGTTATCGGACGAGCAGCCGGTTCGCAAGCCGGGTTCAATTATTCGGCCGCCATGAAGAAGGCGGGGACCGCCGGTCTGGTATGGGACGAGCAGAACATCTCCGAATATCTCGCGGATCCAAAGGCGAAAGTGCCGGGCAACAAGATGGCGTTTCCGGGCCTGAAGGACCCGCAGCAGATCAAGGATGTCATCGCTTACCTCAAAAGCGTTTCGGGATAGGCGCACCGATGGACGCAACCGCTCAGTCGCCCCATGCCTTTTGCTCGTCCGGTACAGGCAGAGAGGTGATTACCGTTGACGTGGCCTCGGCCAAGGCGATCGCGGCCGTTTGCCCCGTGACGGAGGTCGTACGGCTCCCGCTGCTGGACGCCGCGGGGCGAGTCCTTGCCGGCGATATCGTTTCGCCGATCGCACTGCCGCCATTTGCGAACTCCGCAATGGACGGATACGCGATCCGCATGGCCGACCTGGAAGGATCCGGACCGTGGACGCCGCCGGTCCGTGGGCGCATGCGCGCCGGGGATGCCGGCATTGTCGGGCCAGCCGGATCGGCGATCAGAATATTCACAGGCGCGCCGATACCCGAAGGCTTCGATACCGTCGTGATGCAGGAGCGATGCCAGCGAGACGGCAATTCGGTGATCATTCCAGACCGGCCAAGGCCAGGACAGAATGTTCGCCCGATGGGCGAAGACGTGCGTCGCGGGGATCTGCTGCTGGGTGCCGGTGCTGCGCTTTCACCGCAGAAACTGGCGCTGCTTGCGGGTGCGGGCATTGGCGGGGTGGATGTTCTTAGGAAAGTTCGCGTCGCAATTGTCTCGACCGGCAACGAACTGCGCGATCCGGGCGAGGAGCTCAAGCCCGGCCAGATCTACAATTCAAATCGAACCATGCTGATCGCAAGCCTCGCTTCGCTGGTCTGGGTCGAATTCGTGGATTGGGGTATCGTCCCTGACGACCGTCAACGGTTGCTGACCAGCTTAAAGCGCGCCGCCGCCGGTTCGGACGTGCTGATAACGACCGGTGGCGTGTCGGCCGGAGAAGAAGATCATGTGGCAGCGGTCCTGCGCGATAGTGGCGCCGAACTGGACGTCCTCAAGGTCTCGATGAGGCCCGGCAAACCGGTGAAAATCGGCCGCGTCGGCGCGACCCTCATCGCCGCTCTTCCCGGAAATCCGAATGCCGCACTCGTGACATTCCGGCAGATTGTCTTGCCCGCCATCCGCAAGGCGGCCGGGCTCCACCATGTTGACCCGGATTTACAGCCCGCCATTTCCGGCTTCTCGTACAGGAAACCGCTCGGCCGAACGGAGTTCGTGCCCGTGCGAATCCAAACCCGCAATACGCACGGCGTCCCCATGATCCAAATGCTCGGCCGGGGCTCGTCTTCCAGTCTTCCCGCCATGGCTCTCGCCGACGGGATTGCGCTGCTGCCGCCCGACAAGGACGCCGTCGAGTACGGCGATAGCCTTCGTTTCGAGCCGCTTGTTTGACATAAGACTTGTCACACTGGTGTCATATGCGGTACCTACAGGTAATTAATCTGGAATCATGGATATATGGATAAGATATTGGCATTGGCGGCACTCGCCGCGCTCGGACAGGAAACGCGGCTGGACATCTTCCGGCTGCTGGTTCGTGCCGGGCAGGAAGGCGTTCCGGCTGGCGAGATCGCAACACGATTGGGCGCCATCCAGAACACGACGTCAGCGCATTTGAAGATCCTCTCGCATGCGGGACTGGTCAGGGCCGAGCGTGACGGCCGTATCGTGCGCTACGTCGCCGACATGACCGGCTTTCGCGACCTGCTCGCCTACCTGATGGAAGACTGTTGCAACGGCTCGCCCGAGCTCTGCCAACCCGTGATCAAAGCCGTGACCTGCAACTGCTGAGGAACCAACGATGACGGACCAACCCTTGAACGTGCTTTTCCTGTGCACCGGCAATTCCGCGCGCTCGGTCATGGCCGAGGCGATCCTCAATCGGCTCGGTGCCGGCCGTTTCAAGGCGTATTCGGCAGGCTCGCACCCAAAGGGCCAAGTGCACCCCTATACCATCCAGTTGCTCAAGAGCCTGAACTACGACACGTCCTTCGCGCGCTCGAAGCCGTGGGACGAGTTCGCCGCGCCGGATGCGCCGAAGATGGATTTCGTGTTTACCGTTTGCGACGACGCAGCGGGCGAGACCTGCCCGGTCTGGCCGGGACAGCCGATGACGGCGCACTGGGGCGTGCCCGATCCAGCCGCGGCCGAAGGCACGGACGCCGAGAAGCATCTCGCTTTCGCCGAGGCCTTCCGCATGCTCAACAACCGGATTTCGATCTTTGTCAGCCTGCCGATGAAGGCGATCGACAAGCTTTCGCTGCAGAAGCACCTGGACGAGATCGGGCGCAACCTGCCCGAAGCAGGCTGAAAAAATGGACATCGGCCTGTCGCGGCGTCTCGTCGCCGAGGCGCTCGGAACCGCAATTCTGGTGGCCACCGTTGTCGGTTCCGGCATTATGGCCGACAGGCTGACCGACGATACGGCGCTCGCCCTGCTCGGCAACACGCTGCCCACAGGCGCGATCCTCGTCGTCCTGATCACCATCCTGGGCCCGGTCTCGGGCGCGCATTTCAATCCCGCGGTCACGGTCGTCTTTGCCCTCCGGCGCGAAATCCGGATCGATGCTGCGACAGGTTATATCGCTGTCCAGGTTGTTGGCGGCGTGGCAGGGACGCTGATCGCGCATGCAATGTTCGACTTGTCCCTGTTCCAGCTTTCGACGCATGCGCGCACGGGTGTAGGTCAGTGGATCGCGGAAGCGGTCGCCGCCTTCGGCCTCGTCTTCACTATCCTTGCCGGTCTGCGCTTCCGCTCCGACGCTATTCCCTGGCTAGTCGGCCTCTATATCACCGCCGCCTACTGGTTCACCGCGTCGACCTCCTTTGCCAACCCGACCGTCGCCATCGCCCGCGCCTTTACCGATACGTTCTCGGGCATCCGCCCCATGGATGTGCCGGGTTTCATTGTCGCCGAACTTCTCGGAGCACTCGTCGCAATGGCGCTGGCCGGCTGGTTGCTGCCGGCGCCTGAGCGAGCGGCATCCTTCGTCTCAAAAAACTTGAAAGCAGCCGAATGACGATCACGATCTACCACAATCCGGACTGCGGCACCTCCCGCAACACGCTCTCCATGATCCGCCAGTCCGGCGAGGAACCGGAAGTGATCGAATATTTGAAGACGCCGCCGTCGCGCGAAAGGTTGGTCGAGCTCCTGGCCGCCATGAACATGACGCCGCGCCAGTTGCTGCGCGAAAAGGGCACGCCCTATGCCGAACTCGGTCTTGCCGACCCGAAATGGAGCGACGACGAGCTTATTGACTTCATGCTGGCCCACCCGATCCTGATCAATCGTCCAATCGTGGTGACGCCCCTCGGCACGAGGCTCTGCCGTCCGTCCGAGGGCGTGCTCGACATCCTCCCCAATCCGAATATCGGCCCCTTCACCAAGGAGGACGGCGAGGTAATTATCGACGAGGCAGGCAAGCGCGTCGCCTGAAAATTTCGACAAAAGCGGAAATAGAGGTTGATCATCGGCGGAAGGTGTTCTATCCATATTTTTAAGTTTATCGAAATAGCTGCTAGGGAGGAAGTGGCGAAACGGAGTTTCATGACCGACGACACCTCCCAACTCGACACGCTCCCGAACATCAACGAAGCACAGTTCCACGCGATCGACCAGACAGCGCTGTTCGAGGTTTCGCGCGCGAGCCATCCGCCGCGTATCCTCATGCTCTACGGCTCCTTGCGCGAAAAATCCTACTCGCGGCTCGCCACGGAGGAGGCCGCCCGCATCCTGCGCCGGTTCGGAGCCGACGTCCGCATCTTCAACCCCGCCGGGCTGCCGCTGCCGGACTCGACGACCGCCGATGATCCGAAGGTCAAGGAGTTGCGCGAGCTGTCGCTCTGGTCCGAGGGCCAGGTCTGGTGTTCGCCGGAGCGCCACGGCTCGATGACCGGCATCATGAAGGCGCAGATCGACTGGCTGCCGCTCTCCATGGGCGGGGTCCGGCCGACGCAGGGCCGCACGCTCGCTGTCATGCAGGTCTGCGGCGGCTCCCAGAGCTTCAACGCCGTCAACCAGTTGAGGGTGCTCGGACGCTGGATGCGCATGTTCACCATCCCCAACCAGTCTTCGGTGGCCAAGGCGTTCAACGAGTTCGACGCCGACGGGCGGATGAAGCCTTCGCCCTATTACAATCGGATCGTCGACGTGATGGAGGAACTGATGAAATTCACGCTTCTCCTGCGCGATCAGGCAGATTACCTCACTGACCGCTATTCCGAGCGCGTGGAGAGCGCGGAAGAGGTCTCCAAGCGGGTGAGCCAGCGTTCGATCTGAGGCTATATTTCGAGATTTTTCGAAATTATGCTTGACGGCTTTACCCTCGAAGCATACCTTATTTCCATGAAACTCGAAAAAGCAGCGAAACAGCTCGAGGCGCTGGGCAACCCGACCCGGCTGCAAGTCTATCGTGCTCTCGTCAGGGCCGGCGACGCCGGTTTGGCGGTCGGCGGACTTCAGGAAAAGCTCGGCATCCCGGGCTCGACGCTGTCGCACCATCTACAGCGGCTGATCGTCACCGGGCTGGTGACGCAGGAGCGACATGCGACGACGCTGATCTGCCGCGCCAACTATCCCGCCATGGACGGGCTCGTCGGTTTTCTGGTGGACGAATGCTGTCTCGACGCCAAGTGCGCGCAGTCCTCCGAACATAGGGCGGCATAGCTCTTTCATACCTTAAATTTCGATGATTCCAGAAAATAGAAAGGATGATCGAATGTCGCCCCTCACCGAAGTCATCTCGGTCCTTGGCTGGCCTATTCGTATCTGGCCGAAGACCGTCCACCAGCCCGGACTCAACGCGCCGCAACGCTCGCGCATCAGCCGAACCCCCTTCGTGACCACAACGATCCGGTCGGCGTATTTCCGGGATCCTACATCAGTTCTCAGGTGGCTGTGTTGCCAGGGTCCGATGTGGAACTAACCTCCCACCTCAATCGCGGCTGACGAACATCGGAGACGTGAACATGACAGCTCACTTCAATCTGCCTATAGCCGTCATCGGCGGAGGTCCCGTCGGCCTTGCCGCTGTCGCGCACTTGGTTCAGCGCGGCCTCCCCGCAAAGCTTTATGAGGCCAGCTCGGAAGTCGGCGCAAATTTGCGCGACTGGGGCCATGTCCGGGTGTTCACGCCGTGGCGCTATTGCGTCGATCCGGCTTCGGTCGCCTTGCTCGAGCGCCAAGGTTGGAGGATGCCGCCCGTCGATGTGTTTCCGACAGGCCGCGAGATCGTCCGTGATTATCTCGAGCCGCTCGCCGCGACCCCCGAACTTGGTACTGTCATCGAGACAGATGCGCGCGTCCTGGCGATCTCGCGGCTGGGCATTGACAAGGTCGTGAGCCATGGCCGCGAGGAGCGGCCGTTCGTGCTGGCAGTGAAGACTCCGACCGGCACGCGCCGCGATCTCGCACGCGCCGTCATCGACGTATCCGGCACATGGACGAGCCCCAATCCGCTCGGGGCAAGCGGCCTGCCGGCCGACGGCGAGGGCGCGTTCGCCGATCGCATCGCCCACGGCATTCCCGACGTGCTCGGCCGCGATCGCGTGCTTTATGCCGGCCGCACGACGCTGGTGGTTGGCGCCGGCCATTCCGCGGCGAATACCTTGCTCGACCTCGCGCGTCTGGCCAGGGCGGAGCCCGGCACGTCCGCCGTCTGGGCGACGCGCGGCACCAATCTCATCCGCATCTATGGCGGCGGCGACGCCGACCAGTTGCCCGCCCGTGGCGAACTCGGAGCGGAAACCCGCGACCTCGTCGAGAGCGGTCGCGTGCCGCTCGTCGCCGGCTTCGCCGGAACTCGCATCCGCGAGCAGGGCGGCCGGCTTCTCGTCGACGGCGAGACGGAAGCGGGACCGCGCACCCTCGGTCCAGTCGACCGCATCGTCGCCGCGACAGGCCAGCGGCCCGATTTGTCGCTGACGCGGGAATTGCGGCTGGACCTCGATCCGTGGCTGGAGAGCGCCAGGGCGCTCGGGCCGCTGATCGATCCGAACGAGCATTATTGCGGCTCTGTGCCGCCGCATGGCCACCGCGAGCTGGCGCATCCCGAGCCCGGTTTCTACACGGCCGGCATCAAGAGTTACGGCCGCGCACCGACCTTCCTGCTGCTCACCGGCTACGAGCAGGTACGCTCCATCGCCGCCGCGCTGGCCGGTGACATGGCGGCGGCCGATGACGTGCAGCTCGTGCTGCCGGAGACCGGCGTATGCGTCACCACATTACCAGCGGAAGGCGATACGGCCTCCGGGTGCTGCGGCGGGCCGGCGCCGGAGAGGTCCGCCGACGCCTGCTGCCTTGCCGACGCCGTCGCCAAGAAAGAAGGCCGCAAAGGATGCGGCTGCGGGGTCGCCGCTTGAGCGTTTCAGCAGCAGACGCCCCGCCGTCGACCTACCGTCCGCCACGCCTGCTCCTCGTGATCCCGGTCCTTGGGGTCACGCAGATCCTCGCGTGGGGTTCCTCCTATTATCTACTGGCGGTGCTCGCCCAACCGATCGCTGCGGATACGGGCTGGCCGCTGGCCTGGATCGTCGGCGGCCTGTCGCTCGGCCTACTGGTGGCCGGCATCGTCTCGCCGCGCGTCGGCGACAGTATCCAGAAGTTCGGCGGCAGGCTCGTGCTCGCCACAAGCGCCGTATTTCTGGCGCTAGGCTTGGCTGGCCTTGCGCTGTCGCCCAACCTGCCGCTCTACATCATGTCCTGGCTGGTGCTCGGCGTCGGCATGGGCGCGGGCCTCTATGACGCCGCCTTCGCCACGCTCGGTCGGCTATACGGCCAGCGCGCCCGCACGGCGATAGCCACGCTCACCCTGTTCGGCGGTTTTGCCAGCACCGTCTGCTGGCCGCTGTCGGCCCTGTTCGTGTCCCAGTTCGGCTGGCGCAACGCCTGCCTGATCTACGCGGCCATCCACGTCGCCGTGCTGCTGCCGCTCTACGTGTTCGCCCTGCCGACCGAGCAAAGGCGAGAGCTTCGCGTCGCTGCGCCTTCAAAATTTTCGGACGGCGAAGTCGCCGCCCGACCTCTCGCTTCAAGCTCGAAACTCCTGTTCGTACTGATTGCAGTCGTCATCACCATCAGCTCAATGATCTCCGCCATGCTCTCGGTGCATCTGCTGACGATCCTGCAGGCCCGCGAGATCGCGCTTGCGGCCGCCGTGGCTCTCGGCGCGATCGTCGGGCCCTCGCAAGTCGGCGCACGGGCGATCGAGATGCTGATCAGCCGTTTCCATCATCCGATCTGGACAAAGTTCGCCTCCACCATATTCGTGGCGACCGGCGTCGGCCTCCTGTGGGGCGGCTTCTCGATCATCGCGGCCGCGCTGATCTTCTACGGCGCTGGCATTGGCATCGAGTCGATCGCTCGTGGCACCCTGCCGCTCGCCGTCTTCGGCGAGGATCGCTATGCCTCGATCATGGGACGTATCGCCATGCCGAGCCTGATCATGCAGGCTGCGTCGCCATCGCTTGGCGCGCTGCTGATCGACATGTATGGGGCAGACGGCGCGCTTGCTGCATTCTTTGTGCTCGCGATCGTCAATGTGGGGCTGGTGGCGGCCCTCTACGCGATCCTGCTGAAGCGCGGATGCCTCGAGGCTGCATGATCCGAGAATAGGCGGCGAAAAGCGCGGATCGGTCGGCGGCGGGCGGCGGGCGCTTCCGTCGTGGCGAACTTCGGTGCGTCTCCAGGAAATCCGCGAAACGCGCGATCATCGTCTCATGGCCGCCTGCGGCCACGATCATCCAGCGTCTGAATGTGTCGGCGCCGTCCATGCCGTTCACAAGCCAGTCAGGAGGCTTCGCCGCGAGCGCCTCGAAGCAGCGAATGCGCGCGGCCGACGACAGATTCGTGAGCGTCCTCCCCGAGCGGACATCGGCGGCGACCGGCGTACGCAGCACGCGCGAGACGGCGTCACTGGTTTTCGCCGAACCCTTCACCGACTCCACCCGGCATATATCAGCGATCGCGCGTTCCAAACGGCGCGCAGCCGGCCTGACCGAGGCCTTTGGCGCAGCGCGTAGATCGAACCCGCAGTGTGCGCAAAAATGCTGCGGGACAAGCTCGCCCTGGTCGAAGGCTGCAATGCCGGCGCGGCAGGCGGGGCAGCGGTCGCGGAGGCTACAACCATGCTCGAAGCAGGAGACGCGGGAAGCCAAGCGCCACCGCCGCCGGAAATATGGCGCCCCGTCCGCTGCAAGGCAAAGCGGACAAAACTGCATCCAGGTCGAACGGTTCCGGTGCGCGCTATCGCGCAGCGGCAGCAGAAGCGGGGCCATGGCGCAGCCGCTCATCGTCATTGCCGAGATGTCTTCCGGCGGCAGGCCTGTCTGATGGCAGAGCAACGTGGTGACGTTACGCGGCAGGCGAAGGTCGAGACGGGGCGACCACATCCCCTCGCCGAGCCCGAGCACTCTGGCGAACGGCCGTGGCGCGATCCCGTTCGCGAGTGCAAGACGATGGAGCCAGCTCGACAGAAGCTCGTCTGGAAGCGGGGCGACGGAAACCGGCCACCGATCTCGGACGATGTCCCCGTATCGCTCGCGGATTTCTATGGTGAAATTCGCGTGGGTGACGTCGCCCGTCACAGTAGCTCGTCGCGCACCCGCGCCCGACGGCGCTTCGAAACTGGGATGTAGCGCAGCTCCTCGAGACCCGGTTTCGTGATCCGCTCCTCACCGGATCTCACCGCGGCAGTGGCCGCTGCGGCGACGATGGCCACGATCTCGCCGATCAGTCCCTCGGAAAGCTGGAAGATCGCTCGCGCCAAGGGTTCATCCGAGAGGTCGGACGCGCGAGCAAGCGGCAACGCGCTTTCGAGGCTGTCGAGCAGCGCAAGGAGCTCTTCATCATACTGCCATCGCGGTACGGCATGAAGGTCGAACCGGGTCGCCATTTCCGCCGTCTGGTTGACGAAATCGTAGATGGCGACCTCGCCGATCAGGACCGGCGAAATGTCGAATTGTCGGCCGATCCGCCTGAGGAACGCAAGCACCGCCTCGACGTCTCGGGCGCGACCGCGCAGCGCATTGTGAAATTCGTCGAAGATCAGGACCCTGGGCTTGAGGCAGCCAAGCAGGTGATCGATCTGCTCGGCTTTACGGCCGACATCCCGGCCACCGCCCACCGGGGCGCGCAACGCGTGCAGGATGCTTCCATAGAAATGGACGAGGCCAGCCCCCTCGCGCGTCTGCACCACCCAGACCCGCTGCTGCTCGGCGGACCTCAGATGCTCGACGGCAAACCGTTCCGCCATCATGGTCTTGCCGTTGGCATAGGGCCCGACCAGCATCAGCCCTCGGGTCCGCAGCCCTGGTGGCCGGGCCAACAGTTCGGCAAGTCGCTCATGCGCTTGCATCGCGACCTGATGTCCGATCCAACGCGGCGCCTGGATATAGGCGATCCGCTCTTCCATGCTGCGGTCGAGATAAGGGCGAACGTGGTCAAGCAAGTGATCCGCCACGTCACCAATCCTCGACCGGCAAGCGGCGCTTCTGACGCGCGGGATGCTCGGCAGGCGCCGGCGTTGCCGGACGCATCGCGTCATAGGGTTTGGGCGCCGCTGCCGCGTGCGATTTGCGCGCGGCATTGCGCAGCGCGATTTTCGACGGCTTTGGCCCGTCGGCGATTTCCGCGATCTGTCGGCGGAGCGTGACCTTCTCGACGTTTGATCGCGCATTTGTGGCGCGTCGACACATGCGGTCAGCTTCGTGCTCCCACAACGTTATCGGTGCAAGCATTCCATCACGCCGCTCGACGGACCGAAACTCCCTCGTCTCCGGGTCCAGGATGTAGACGCGGCTGATGTCGCGTGGATCATAACGCACCTCGAGCTTGCCGAGCCGGTCGCGCTGCGGAACGAGGGCGCCAAGCCATGGCGAGTAGTAGTCGAGCGAGAACATGCTCACGCCCTGTGGCGAGAGCCGCCTCTCCTTGCCGGGCATGAATGCCAGGAGGATCCGCATCGGATCATCCTGGAAGCGGGGGAGGTCGCGCACCCGCCGGTTCCATTCTTTGACCGGCACCCTTAACGTCTTCGCGTTCTCCTGGAGGTTGTGGTCAATCACGGCGAGCGTCACACACCGCTCGAGGTCGGCAAAGCTGAGACGGGCTCGCCGCTCTGCGGGATACCCGTCGCGATCCGCCACGGATCGGCCAGTCGAGCCGGGCTGCATCGCCAGTATCGCGTTGAGCTTCCCGAGCAGCCTTTCGACCACGCCGCCCTGGTGGACGCGTCCACGGTCCCGGTAGCGGATGCGAATGCCATAGTTGTCACATCCGAGCTGGAAGGCGTGCCCTTTGAACTCCTTGGCGGAATCGGTGACGAGCGCCCTCGGTCGGCCGAACATCGGCCAGCCGTGCTCGATGCCCCGCGCGGCGAGCCATCCCTCCTTTGGACACATGGCCTGCGCGAGGCAGAGCGCGACAGACAGCGCCGACGGCTTCTCAAGCGTGAGACAGAATCCAAGAATGCAGCGCGTCGCCACGTCGGTGACGAGCGTAAGATATGCCCTGCCGATGAACGTTCCGCCGCCCTCGACGACCTCGACGAAGTTGATGTCGGTCGGCGTGTGATCGATCTGGCAGACATCCAGCGGGTGCGCCGCGTGGATGTATCCGGGCCGCGGCTTGAGCCGCTGGAGATGTTTGGGGTTTGCTGATCGCTTCTTCGCGATCTCCTCGGGGCTGAACAGCGCGGGTATGCGGCGGGCGACGGTGACATAGGACGGAGCGGCCAGTCCGGCCTCTTCGCAGCGGGCCCGGATCTCGTCCACGACGGGAGCGAGCGGCGGAGCCTCCAGCACCAGCCACAGTTCTCGCAGGGTCTTCGCGATGATCTCCTCGATTCCCTGGTCAAGGCGCTTCATACGAACACCGCCGAGACGGGGCAGTAGTGACGTCACCGTCCGATCAATTCGGTAGCGCGCCAGCAGATTGTGGACCTGCCGGGTCGAGAGCCGCAGCTCGGCGGCCGCCCGATCGATTGCCGCCAGTCGTTGCCCAGAACCGTCGAGCACCCTGTCCAACACGCGAGCCGTACGACGCGCTGCTGACCATGCTTCCTCAGTGGATGAAAGGGGGGAGGCCGCTCTTTGCAGTCGCTTTGGCATATTGAAGGGTTGTTGAAATCGTTAGCGAAAAATCGGGGCCGTTTTAGCGCCTAAACCTAACCGCCACATGACATTTTGCCGTTTGAAATCGGCAAGTAAAAGCGACAGCAAATGTCGCTTTTACTTCTCCATTTCAACTGTGAAGAGAATCAATGGCTTACGACGTTGGAAAATTGCCGCTGGATGCTCTCTTCGACCCCGTGGCGCGTGCATCGGAAGAGTTGGCTAGGCTCGACGAGCGCATTTCGCGGTCCCCGGTTCGCGACGGCTGGATCGAGCGGATGCATTTCCACGATGCGGTCGCGGCTTTGTGGATCGAGGGCGAGCTCGTGCATCTGGAAGACCTGATCTTCCACGACGCGGAGATGGACCAACGCACGCCCACCCATGAGCTGACGAGCGCGCACGCCGTCTTGCGCAAGCGTCGCCGGATCCTGTCGCAGCGGTGCGACTGGGCGCTCAACCAGGAGGGGCTGCGCGAGCTGACCGGCCGCGACGGCACCCCGGCCGCGCCGATGGAGAGTGGCCGGGAAGGGGAGGGGAAGGCTTCGCTGGACGGTGAGAACCTGTGGGAGGAGCCCGAGGCGGACCGGCTGGCCGAGGAGTTTGCGGAAATCGACGCGGTGCTGGCGCGATCGTCCAGGCTACTCGCCGGCGAAACCGTTCCGCCGAAGACCGCGCCGCAAGGCGACGGGCGCCTTGCCGTCCTCTACGACCTCGATTGGCACGAGGATGCGCGCCTGGCCGAATGGCGGCAGGTTCTCGAACGCACGAAGGAACTGCCTGCCGTACTGCGGGCAGCCCTTGCTCTTGATGCCTGGGCCAACATCGATGTGCTGCAGCGCGGCGACTGGATCGGTGGATTGCTGGTCGCGTCCCTGCTGCGCCAGGAAGGTGTCACCCCAAACCACCTCGCCTGTCTGCATCTCGGCGCCCAGAAAATTCCGCGCGAGCGGCGGCGGTCGCGCGCCCGCACCGAGCGGGTGCTCGCCCACATCGACGCCATGCGCGAGGCGGCTCTCTCTGGCCTGAAGGAACACGACCGCCTGCTGCTCGCCAGGGAGCGGATGGAGCGCGTGCTGCGTGGTCGCCGCGCCAGCTCGAAACTGCCGGCGCTGATGGATCTGGTGCTCTCCCGGCCGATGGTTTCGACCAGAATGGTCCAGGGCGCGCTGAAAGTGTCGCGCCAGGGCGCACTCGATCTGATCGGAGCATTCAGCCTGCGCGAGCTGACGGGAAGGGGAAGTTTCCGGGCTTGGGGAATTGTCTGACTGAACGGGATCGCCATTCTTCGACATCTGGTCTTTCAATTGGCCGTATTCGCTGCGACGTACGCTCTCGGCCACGTTGCGTGAACCTGAGCATTTCCGAGAATATCAACTCTTTCCGCGCCGCTTCTTTTGTGCGAACTTCTACTCTAGTGAAATTGTCGATCGCCATGCACGATGAGCAGCTCACCCCTCAATCCCAACCAGTCTAAACAACGGCTGCCGTTCTTCCACGAGCTGCTTGAAGATGACGATCGCCGCGGGGGAGGCGGCAGAGGCAGAACAGGTGACCCGCGGCCCCGTCATCAAAAAGGCGCTAAATCCCGCCCCGCCCCCCATGCGACAAGCACTGCCCTAAGCCGCGCCACAGGCCATAATGCGGTGGTCGTGAAAGTGCTTTCCTATGGTGCCGGCGCGGGATCCGCTCGCAATGTGCTCGAGTACCAATCAAAAGAAGAACGCGCGATCGACCAGGACGGCCGCGAAGTCACCAGCATCAAGGATGCTGTCGCTCAATGGGAACGTGAATTCACCAAGCGCGACGGTTCCAAAGATGTCCTTTTCCTCAGCTATGAGCTACCCAACACCGACCGTGAAACCATTGCAAAAGCCCTGGACGATCTGGCGAACGACGGCATCATCCAGGATGGCGATACGCAACGTACCTTCGCATTTAGCATTGGCCCCGGCATCAAGGATCAAACACGGCTTCAGATCGCCATCGTCATGGCTCACGAGAAGTCCGAACGCGCCGATCGTGCAACTGACAACCAGGTTAGCCCCACCATTGAAAATGTCCAGGCGATCGACCTTCGCATCGATGCCCGCCTCAAAGAACGGGGCATTGCCCCACTATCCCGTTATCCCGCCAAATTTGCATCCGGCCCCAAGGGGCTCAATGCCACCCTTCACGCCATGCAGCGGCAGGACAATGCGGTCACGCTGTCAACCCACTCTCACCTGGTCGAGCGCGACAATAAGACACCGATCTACAAGCGCACCAATGAACGCCGCGCGATCACAACGAGCGATCATAAGGAGCTCACCCGTGAAGGCCGTACCGTTGGTGCTCTTCTCCAGAGCCGACAGCCCCGCGACTTCATGCACCTACTTCTGTCCGGCCCCGCCAATGTGGACCGGGACAAATTCATCGAAGCCGCAGGGGAATTCCTTGATTCCGAATTTCGAGGTCACCGCTTTGCCTACGCGGTTCACAATCGACATGAGAAAAACAAGCATCCCCATGTCCACGCCATCGTCAGTCTTCGTGGGCCTGGCGGCCAACGCCTCAATCCATATACCCCGCATTTTGTCGGCTGGCGCGAACGCTTCGCTGAGAAAGCCCGAGAAAAGGGGCTCGCTATCGATCATCAGCGGCGCCTAGAGAGAGCTGGTCCGCCTCCCGTCAAGCGCTGGGAGTGGGAAATGTTCCGCCGCATGGGCGCCTACACGCCGCCCAACGTCATGACCAAGGTCATGAACAAGATCCGCGATACACCGACAGCCCCAACAATGCAGGCCGGCGTCGACCGCTTTAACACGTCAAAGAAGTCGCTTAATCGCGTCATTGATATGCTCGACACGATTGCCAAGGATCGATCGCAACCGAGTACTGCGCGCGAACTCACCAAAGATCTGACAATCGGACTGAGGCGCGAATACCGGCGTCTGCAAGACGCCGTCTCCCACGGCGATCTTCCATCGCACGAGAAAGGTGAAATCCATATGCTGCGCAACACACCCATCACGTCCAAACAAGCGAAGACCGCGATAGACGCAATCACCACGTCGGCTGCGACCGTCGCAAAGGCGATCACCAATCCTACTGACCGCGCGATCTTCGAATCCGCGACCAAGGTCATCGACAAGGTCGTCAAGCTGCAGCTCGACTCGCGGGTGGCCAAAGGCAAGGACCGAAACAACGAAAGAGCCACGAACGCGACGTCGACCAAATCGGCCGCCGGCCGCGACGTTGCGCTTGAAAAGGGCGAAATCGACCGGACCTCGACCAATCGCAGCGTCGACGTTTCACGCATCGCCCAGGCCAATCAGGGCAGGGCGGTTGCCGACGATCGCCATGAGCGCGGCCGCGATAGAGCGAAAGAGCGCGAGCAGGAAAAGCAGACAGACCGCCAGATCCCGTCTCGCGTCGTCCTGACCCCTCCGAAAGACCGTGATCGCGGCGATCGCAGCCGCTAGAGATGGGTCGGGCGTATGAGCAACATCATCACGTTTCCGATCAAAATCGGCCACGTCAGCGACGTGCGATGCGAGCCTCTTGGAATTTCCTTTCCCTCAATCTTCCGCATCGAGCAGCGCGTCACGCCCGATCTAATCGCTGCCTATGACTTGTCCGATGTTCAGCCGGGCATCGAGATCTATCACTCGCTCCACAACGACACCTCCGTCTATCCCGGATTCGTCGGACTCAAGACAATCTCGACCCTGGACGATTTCGATCGTTACTCGCTTGTGGTGCGCCATCATCCCACGGCCGAGTCCGCCACTGCCTACCTCCAGGCACTTTACGACTATGGCCTCGCCGACCAGCTCGAGATGCGTATTTGTCGGGCAGGGCAGGGGGTCTTTTCAATGATCAACAGGCCTACCAGGCCCGACTGGCCCGCACCGATGATCGTCTATACAGCCAACATCGACCACGCCTCCAATTCGCGCATTGGCGACATCTGGCAACGCGCGATTTCAACTGCCGGCGACTGGCACGACGATCTTTCTCTCGCAGATCCAATGTCGGTCGTATGAGCTCGGGCCGGACAGTTCTGCTTACGGCACTACCGGGCCTGATCCTTATCAGTTTTGCTCTGACGGTCCTCGCCGGCTCTGATCGTTCCCCACCAGCCGCCAATCCCACGGAACGCTGCACGCTCTATTTCAGCGGCAACATCAGCCTCGCAAATGTTCCCGTCGCCAGGACCGCCGCACAGATGGCCCAAGGGCTCATGTACCGTGAAGACGCAGGATCCGGAATGCTCTTTTCATGGCCATCGACCGAGCCGCGCGTGTTTTGGATGCGCAATACACACATGCCGCTTTCCGTCGGTTTCATCTCTGCGGATGGCACCCTGTTCGCCATCGAGGATATGGCGCCCAACACCGACGATTATCATTACTCGATACAGCCGGCATCTGATGCCTTGGAGCTCGCCCAAGGCGCGTTCGTTCGAAATGGCCTGACACCTGGTTCGCGCCTGATACGACGAGAATGCCGTCCAGATTGACGAGGCTGCGTTGCATGGCTTCGTCGACCCTCGTGTCGACCACTGAATTGTCTATCGACAAGACCCGCCACGGTGACAGGCATCGGCGATCCGGAGCTTGCGATCGTCAAATGGTTCAATCGCGGCAGAGGATTTGGCTTTCTCACCCGCGGTCCCGCGACCGAGGATATTTTCGTTCATATGGAAACCTTGCGGCGGTTCGGTATCACCAGTCTGCTGCCCGGAGATGCCGTCAGGGTGCGCTTCGGTCGCGGCGCCAATGGCCTGATGGCCGTCGACATCCGCGCGGTTGCTTCATCAATGCCTTGAATGCCGCGATCATGCGGTTTCGTGATTAACCAAGCATCTGATACTTGATCACGCACGCGCCCCTCCCGCCGGCAGCATGTAGAGACTAATCCCTTCTCGCTCCTGTCGAAGGTGACAAAATCGCCGTCTGAAAGCTATGTTCGATATAGAACACGATATCGTGGTCCGTGACCATTGCCCACATACGCCGGCTCAAGATAATGCACGGCGATAATTCGCTCCGGCGATACGCCTTCCTGCGCCAGGCCGACGTTCAAGGCTTCGACGGTCGCTTTCGTGACCAGTTCTTCGACCATCGACGCGTTTGCTTCCTGTTCCAAAACGGCCATTCTCTTCTCCAATCTTTCAGGCTCAATAACGACCCGGCTGGGGAACGGATGAATCGGCGCCAAGACAAGATCACTCACAAATGGCAACGCCGAGAAATAGAGGCACGTCAGATCGCCTCCAGAGACCATGATTCTTCCCGCATTGACGAAAATATGACCCGCGAACAGATTTATGGGTTTTGGATGCTCTCGCTTCCGATCGAAAGCCTTTGAAATGTCGGGCTAATGGACGCTCTTCTCCCAGTCGAAAGCAACATCGAAGCCTGCTTCGATTGCTATCTCGGCGACCATATCCGCAAGCTTAGCAGCCGGAACTGTCGATGTTTCCGGCGACTGCCTCTTGATCACCTTGATAGCGTCAGATGTGGAGATTAGCGGGTTTTCCAAGCGTTCGCTCAGATAGCGGAGAATGGCCTTGCGCACCTCCGATGACATGCGGTTTGCTGGCGAGGCGAGTTGCCTTCTTGCATTCATCAGCGGCATCCCTTCCTTTCAAGCGAGGACGTAGGACAAACGCCAATTCTGTCGAGGTTTGATCGACCGTAAACCCGAAACGTCGCTAACCAACGAGTGGCCTATTGCAGCGCTTCAACTTCTTGCACTCTACGGGTGAAACACCTTGGCAGAAATGACGAAAATATGGTAATGTCCGCCAATGCACCATGTGACCTTCATCGCCTATCCAGGGTTCGAACTGCTCGACATTTCGGGCCCGGCCTCCGTCTTCGGCGGCGCTAACCGCGCCCTGCAACAACAAGGCGCGCGTGCCTTCTATGAGGTCGTGATCGCCTCGGCATCGGGCGGTTTGGTCGAAAGCAGCAGCGGCATCGCGCTGGAGACACGGCCGATCGCTGGACTGAGCCCTGCCGAAGCCGAAACCGTGTTGATCGTCGGTGCCGAGCGCGAACGATTGTTGCCTGCTATGGCCGACCCCGATCTCCGGGCTGCTTTGCCGGCGCTCGCCAACGAGGCAGAGCGCTTCGGCTCGGTCTGCACCGGCGGTTTTGTGCTGGCCGCGTTCGGAATGCTCGAAGGGCATCGTGTCGCGACCCATTGGGACTCCTCGCGGCCGCTCTCGGAAACGTTTCCCGGTGTCATTGTCGATCCCGATGCGCTCTACGTCGTCGACGGCAGGCTCTGGACCTCGGCGGGTGTGACCACCGGCATCGATATGGCGCTGGCCATGGTCGCAAGCGATCTTGATGCCAGCATCGCCGGCGAAGTCGCCAAGCGCCTGGTCCTCTATGCCAGACGGCCCGGCTACCAGTCGCAGTTCAGCCCGGTCCTCAAGGCGCAGGTGAAAGGTGACAGCCCATTCGCCGAACTGATCGGCTGGATCCAGTCGAACCTCGACGCACCGCTGGATGTGCCGTCGCTTGCCGAGCGCGCCGGCATGACCGAACGCACCTTTCATCGCAAATTCGTAGCGGCGACCGGTGAGACGCCGGCTCACTTCGTTGAGACGGCGAGGCTCGACACGGCGCGCCTGTTGCTCTCGCGCGGACTACCGTTGAAGACGGTCGCGATGCAGGTAGGTCTGTTCCCGGCGGCACGCTTCACGGAAGCTTTCGAGCGCCATTTCGGCGTCGCCCCGCGGCTATTCCGCGAAATGCACGCGGATCTCTGATCGTCTGCGTCTTCGATCGAGAAGCGGCTGAGTATGAGCAATCGTACCCGCTCTTTGGCAGATATTCTGATCTTTATGTCATTTCGACCAACACGGAGCATCGTTATGCTGAATGAGATCCTCGATCCCGCTTCGCGGGGAACGGAGGCCAGGGAAGCCTGTTCCTTTCACCTAAACCGACTGGGAGTATCACATGTCCGGCACCTGGACGACGAAACCGAGCGGAGACCGCCTGGCAATATGCGGCTGGATAGTAAGCGGCCTCGTCACCGCATTCCTTCTGATCGATGCAACGATGAAACTCCTGGCGCTACCAATTGTGCTGGAGATGAACGGGCAGATTGGTTTCCCGGGCGCGGCGATGGCGCGTGAACTGGGTATCATCCTTCTGGTTTGCACCGTTCTTTATATTGTGCCGCGCACTACGGCGTTGGGTGCGATACTGCTGACCGGCTACCTTGGAGGCGCGATCGCTACTCATCTTCGCGTTGGCAGTCCGCTTGTCACACATACTCTGTTTGGTGTTTTCCTGGGACTCTTCATCTGGGGAGGGCTGTATCTGCGCGATGCGAGGATACGGGAGCTGATCCCCTTCAGGAGCGGTGTCTGAAAATATACCGTCACCTGTCGAAATCCTCGCGCGGTCGCTGATGCGCTGTCGCTCTGGCGGTCACCCAAGGTCGAGTTCGAAACCTGGATAGACTACGAAGACCACGCAGTCCATTGGCAGAAAATACCATAGTATTGTCATGTCTGCCAATGGCAAAGAACACTAAGCTGGCCGGGTCGAAAACGATTGAGGAAGAGCCGATCATGTTTGCGCGTTACGTCATCTGGAGCGGGCTGGCGCTGTTGGCCCTGGCACTGGCCGGCTTCGGCGCCTGGATATTCAGCCTGCCCATGCCGAGCCGCGCCGAGGCGCAGGCGGTACCGCAGGGTGAAATGGACGCCATGCTGGCTTCGTTGAAGCCGCCGAAGCGGGAACGGCCCCTGGTCGTCGTCGTCGGCATCAATGATGCCACCGAGACCAACGATTACCTGATGCCGACAGGAATCCTGCGCCGGGCTGACATTGCCGACGTGGTTCTGCTGGCGACCGGACCCGGCCCGGTCAAGCTATATCCGGCGCTTGCCGTGGAACCCGACGCGACGGTCGCGGAATTCGATGCACGCAATCCCGAAGGCGCCGACTATGTAATCGTTCCGGCCATGAACCGCGACGACGACCCGGTCGTCCTCGCCTGGCTTCAGGAACAGGCGAAGAAGGGAGCGACCGTCATCGCTGTTTGCGCCGGCGCCAAGGTCGCCGCCGCCGCCGGCCTCCTCGACGGCAAGCGCGCGACGACGCATTGGTACTATCGGAAAGGGATGTTCGATCAGAATCCGTCGATCACCTATGTGGCCGACCGGCGAATGGTGACGGACAAGGGCGTCGCGACGACCACCGGCATTACGGCGGCCATGCCGATGATGCTGACGCTGATCGAGGCTATTGCCGGACGGCAGAAGGCGGAAGCGGTCGCCCGCGATATCGGCCTGCCCGTCTGGAGCGCCCGCCATTCAAGCAGCGCCTTCCGGTTCACGCGGCCCTTCGCGACGACGGTGCTCGGCAATGTCCTCGCCTTCTGGAACCGCGAGCAGGTTGGCGTGGAGCTTCGGCCGGGCATGGACGAAGTGTCGCTCGGCCTGATCGCCGATGCCTGGTCGCGGACCTACAGGTCGAAGGCGGTGACGTTCGCCCCGACGGCGGCAGCGGTCGAGACCCGCAACGGCATTCGGGTCATTCCGGACGACGGCGCCGGTAACTGGTCGCAGGAGAAGCGCGTTTCCATCTTCCCGGACCGGAAACCGGTGGACGCTCTCAACCAGACGCTCCGCGCCATCGCTGCACGTTACAGCGAACGCACCGCCGATGTCGTCGCGATGCAGCTTGAGTACCCTTGGCCGGGAAGGGTGCGATAACGACTTCCGGAAACGAAGCGCGGTTGAAGAAAACGCGGACCGCGGCGTCGGTCGGCGGGCCGATCATCCGTCCTACGGATGCAATGTAGCGAATGCGGGCGCGGGCTGCTCCATCAAATGAGGACGCCATGACAGACATTCACGTCGGCTTTCAGAATGCGGACCGCGCCACCGAGGCGGAGACGCTGTTCAGATTTCTGGATGAAGTCAGCGCTCTGGACTCCATCCAGTCCTATCGCCGGCAAATGCTGGAACTGCATCCGCCAACATCGTCGGATCACGTTCTCGACATCGGATGCGGAATCGGCAACAGCACGCTGGACCTTGCGTCGAAGGTGGGCGAAGCCGGCTTGATCATCGGCGTCGACAAAAGCGAAACGCTGATCGCAGAAGCACGGCGGCGGGCCGAAGGTCTTGACATGTCAGTTGCCTTTCAGATCGGCGACGCCTGCCGGCTGGACCATCCGGACGATCATTTCGACCTGTGCCGTATCGAACGCGTGCTCATGTACATCGAGACGCCCGAACGTGCGCTCGACGAAATGATCCGGGTGCTGCGTCCCGGCGGCCACTTCGCGCTCTTCGAGTTCGACTACGATTGCATCGTGGTGGATGCACCCGACAAACGACTGACGGAGCGGATCGTTCAACTCGCTTCCGACTCCATCCCCAGCCCGTGGATCGGGCGCCGTTTGCCGGGGCTGCTGCGCGAGCGGGGTGGGCGAAACCTGACCGTGACCCCCCACATGGTCTTTACGCCACTCGACCAGTTTCACCGGGTGATGGACGGAACGACGCGCACCGCGATCAGGCAAGGCGATCTTGAGGCTGCCGCGGTCGACCGATGGTGGAGCGATCTCGAGCGATCGGAAACCGACGGTGCATTCTTCGCCGGTTTCCTTGGTTTCATGGTCTGCGGCGATTCAGAGATGCGCGATCAATAGGCAGACGCAACGACCCGGATAGAGACGACCATGAGAAAGATAATCAACTCGACCGACATCACCCTCGATGGGGTCGTCGAAAACCCGCATCATTGGCCAAGTCTTGACGATTCCCGGCAAGGCGGTCAGCTATGAAATTCAGACGTGTCGCGACCTTGCCGTGGGGAATCTCGCAGCGAGAGATCCGATATTCGATTCGGCTGAACCTTGCTATGGGAATCCGCTGAAGTCATTTGCCGCAGCAGCCAGATCGCCTATCGGGAGTTTTGGACCAGATGAACAAGCCAGATATTCAGGCGGAAATGATGACGGGGCAGGATGGTCCCGAAGGCAAACTGAAGTTGATTGCGTTTCGCTTCGAGGTTTTCGATCTTCCCGCACTTGATGGTGAGGAGGATGAATTGGAGGATGCCGGAGAGATAATGACCGCCGCCGTCAACAACGTTGGCTCTATCTTCCAAAAGTTCGCCAATCGGCGCGTTCCGGATGACTTTCCGACACAAGAGGAGGTCGATACTCTGAATGTGGATTTAGCAAAGATGGCCGATCGTTTGGCCGATGCAATCGCCAAACTGACGAATGCCGCATGGTGGATAAGTCACGAAGAGCGGATCAATGATACTGACGTTTACGAGTTCATTGTTGATGCGGCCGACCGCGCTTGAGCCAAGCGTTTAGGCGGTCGTGATTGTTCACCAAAGTGGAAAGCGGAAACTGAGGTCGAGCCCGGGTCGCATAATTCCAAGGTGTTGTCGCGGGTTTTGGGATTTTTGCGACAGGCCGTGGAATCTGTCCCTAGTCACCTAACCAGCGAAACGCGCGGCGCAGGAACGCTTGCCCCTCATCGGTGATCGGCGGGCCGTGCGCTACAATCACCTTTTCCGTAGGCCATGCCAGAATACGCCGGAGAGATTCACGCGCGGCATGTCGGTCGGTGAAGGCGACCCGAAATTTTCGCGGCACCGTAGGTTCGGCGGCCGTCATCAGGTCCAGTCGGGCAACAAGCGCCCGCCAGCCCTTGAACCATCCGCGCGGGAATTGCTGAATCAGATCGGTGAAAATCGCGGTCCCGCTCTGGCGGTGAAAGAAAACGACTTCCGTTGTGATCCGGTTGCCCCACATGATCGCGTGGTCAATCTCCCCTGCCCATGCCGCGATAGGGCCATCGCTGAAATCAGCGTCGAACCTAATATCCTTGCGTTTCTCCCGCAGGCCGGGCGGCGCATAGACCGTGGCGTCAGGATATGCCCGCTGCCAGTCGCCAAGGAATGTGTGATGGAGGGAGTTGGGAGGGACCAGATACCGCACCGCCCCCAACGTCTCGACCTCGGCGCGAAGATCGTCCGTGAGCGCCGTTGGCGACCAAAGGACCAGATCGCTATTGCTCAACCTCATGATGGTCATGCGGGTGGGATAGCGAAATCCGGCCGCCGCCGTGACCGTTGGCCCGTCCGTGATCCAGATATTCGGGCCGAACTCCTTTAGCATGGCGGTTGCCTCGCTAATGTTTACAGGAGTGTAAATTTATACCATTGTGTAGATATGGCAATCCCGAAGCGAACGGAACGGTCCCGAATCCTAATCCTCGATGCTGCCGACGCGGCGTTTCGGGAGAAGGGATTTGCTGCCACTTCCGTTGAGGAAATCGCGATGCGGGCGGGCCTGACCCGCAAGACGGTCTACAATTTGTTCGCCTCGAAAGACGAAATCGCCTCGCAGCTCATAGCCCGCGTGGAAGCAAACGACGCGCCCTATCGCGATCGAATAGAGGCCGGCGGCGATGTGCTTCCCTTGCTCGAAAGCGTCTTTCTCGACAGCGCGCGCTGGTGCTTGGCGAACCCCTCGCTTGCGAAGCTGGCCCTTGTCCCGGCCGAGCGGCCATCCCTTGAGCCGCCCCCCGATCGACCATCATTCCAGCGGCTTGTCAGAGATATTCTGATACTCGGCCAACGGCAGGGTGTTATTCGCAAGGATGATGACCCCAATTTCATGGCGTTGGTTCTTCTTGGAATCTACGGGCAGGCGATGCTTTCAGCCCTCGCCGGAGGGCAGTTCACCGAGGCCGAAATCAGACACATCATCCGTATCGTCGTTGAGGGCATCGGGGAGTGTTCATCGCGGCGAGGTGTCTTGTCGCGCAACTCCTGATATTTGTTGGTATCAACCCGGCGTTGATATTAGCGCGTCGTCGATTTCGCGTGCCCGCACCGCTGCGGGGCGCGCCGTTAGGTGTGCTGTGTATTCTGCAAACCCCGGTCGGTCTGGTAAGGTGCCGAGCCTCCTTCCCCAGAGGATTTGCGAGCCCACATAGACATCCGCGGCGCTGAACGCCTCCCCGGTGGCATAGTCCCGCCCGTCCGACAGCATCGCGGCAAGCGCGTCGGCAACCAGCTCCAGCGAGCCGTACCCGGACCGCCCTCGCGCCTGTGGGTCGTCGGGCAGATCGAAACCGAAGGAGGCATTGGTAATCGCCGCCTCACCCGGCCCGGCGGCGAAGAACATCCAGCGCAGGTAGGCCGCACTCGCGCGGGTGCCCGGGGCCGGGGCGAGCCCCGCCTCGGGGAAGGCTGCGGCGAGGTAGGCGCAGCAGGCGGCGGCTTCGGTCACCACGGTGCGCCCATGCTGCACGGCCGGCACCTTGCCCATAGGGTTGATCGCCAGATAGTCGGGCGATTTCATCTGGGGTCCAAAATCCAGTATCCGCGCCTCGTAAGGCTGACCCAGTTCCTCCAGCATCCAACGCACAATGCGTCCGCGTGACATAGGATTTGTGTAGAAGATGATATCGGACATGGGCGATGCCTCCTTCCCGGTCGCGAAGTGTAACGGGTTTCGGGATTTTCGCGACAGATCATCGCCAGAATGGTTTTTTACCCTCTCGACCGCTTCACTTCTACTGATGCCAAGATCGCGAAGCTGGTCGTCGTCCATTTCACGAAGGTCGCTGCGTTGACGCCATCGATCCAGCCACAAACGGAAAACCGGCAGCAGCGCCCGGATCACCCGCATGGATGGGAACCGCAACCACAGTGGCGCGCGGGATGCGATTGATTGACGAAGGTTATCTCGACAATGGATCGGTCGCTGGTCTTGCCAACACGCTCGGCGTGGGTACTCGCCATTTCCTGCGCCTGTTCATGCGCCATACCGCCTAATCGTTTTTCAACCTGCCTTGGTTAGACTACGGTGGACGTGTTGGTGCTCTCCCGATGATCTATACTCAGCCCCCAGACGCGCTTTCGCATCAGTTTGCTCCGGGAACCGTTCGACGCGTGTTGGGTGGTTATCTCCTGGCAGGGCTTTCCGCAGGTTTGACCATCGCCATCATAGCCACCATGACGAATATGCTTGCAGGCAAAGCCGGCGGCGGCCATTGGGGCGGTTTGATTGGTGCTGCACTCATCCTTTCGATTGTCGCTTCGGGATTCGTTTTTGTTCTCACCTTCATTCCCGCCGCGATCTTCATTGTTTGGAGCGAGGCCCGCAGTTACCGGAAATGCGGTGTCCATGTTGCCGCAGGCATAGGCATGTCCATCCTCGCGATACTTTCCTTGCACGCTACGAATGGCGGCAGCGATCTTGCCTCGACCCCTGATGCCATCGCCGGAATGCTCGGTGGTGGCATAGTGGCCGGAGCCGTCTATTGGGCCATTTCCGGCAAACGGGCGGGGAATTGGCGACACGAATCGGCTTGATAAGCCCTACTCGATAGCGCAAATCCTGAAACCCGTTACGATGCAGAATTCGGGATTTTCGCGACAGGTGAGAATGCAAATAGGAAAGCCCATGCGAATTAGGACAGCCCATGCGGATGACGCCGAAGGTGCATGTGAAGTTCTTCGCAGGTCGATCAAGGAGCTATGTGTTGCTGACCATGGCGACGATCTACAGTCGATTGAGGGGTGGCTTAGCAACAAAACACCCGAGAATGTCCGGTCTTGGATTGCTGCCCCGACACAGCGTCTGTTGGTTGCCGAAAAGGATGGGAGAATTGTCGGCATAGGAGGCGCTACAGAGGCTGGCGAGATCACGTTGAACTATGTATCGCCGGATGCTCGATTTCAGGGGGTAAGCAAGGCGATCTTGGCCGCGCTCGAAGGGTATCTACGCGAGAAGGGACAGAAGCGCAGCACCCTTTCGAGCACTCTTACGGCGCATCAATTCTATTGCACTGCTGGCTATGAGAACGCAGGCGAGCCGCAAGCATGGGGCAAATTGCGCAGTCAGCCGATGGCGAAGACGTTATAAGTCGGTTGTCGCGGAAATCCTGATTATTGCGGCAGGCGGAAGCCGAACGCAGATCAGAGATTGGAGAACAGTTCGTGGCGCGCACGCCATTCGGTGCGTAATCCATCGCCTTCGCCTGCAAAGAAGCTGTCGGCTGCGATGCAGGCATCCATGCGGTCGGCACGGAAATGTCGGAAATCCTGTCGCAGCTCACACCAGGCCGCAAGGATGACGTTATCCACGTAGTAAACGAGCGCGATCGGCCGAACGGTGCGCTCGGTGCAACGAGCCTGAGCGTCCTGATAGCGCAGATGGAGCTTCCGTTCCTCCCGGATCGCTTGTCGCATCGTCCGATACTCCACCGGGGAAGGAGGAATGGCGTTCCAGCGGGAAACGTGTAAGGGCGATCCTTCAATTCGGCTGGCGTTCGCGTCAGGGAGAATGTCAGTGATCTTCTGGCTGACGCGAGAGGCGGCCGCCAACAGGTCGGCATCGCCGGTCCGTCCGATCAGCGAGAGGCCGACGACAATCGCCTCGACCTCATCGGCGGTGAACATAAGCGGCGGCAGGTCGAAGCCTTCGCGCATGACATAGCCAATGCCGGCCTCGCCTTCGATCGGCACCCGCATGGCCTGCAACGCGATAATATCCCGATAGACAGTTCTCGTGCTGACTTCGACGGTCCTGGCTATGTCGTGGGCCGCCACCGGCCGGGATGCACGCCGCAGAATCTGAATAATCTCGAACAGCCGGCTTGATCGGCCCATGCTGACTTCCCTCGTATTTCGCGACCTCTACCACGATGATGCTGACACACCTTGTCAGCATGGCCGCGATTATGCTGGCGACGATTTCCAATCGCGGGAGGGCACGGAAGTGGTCGCGCAGGGTTTTGAAACGAAGTCGGCGCGTATGGAGCGGATGTGTCTTCTGGCGTTTCAAGCGCCGGCCGAAGACGTGGACCGCATCATGGATGCGGTGGTTAAGGTAACGCCGCTCGCCATGGGAAACTACGACAGCAATGCCTATCAGTCGGGATCGGGCATCGAGCGCTATCGTCCGCTCGAAGGCGCTGCCGCTGGTGCGGAAACCGAAGTTCGTAAGCGGCCGGGCACCGTCGAAATCTCATTCGAGCTTCCCGATGAACAGCAACTCATTGAACAGGTGATCGAGACGATTTTCCAGACCCACAGCTATCAGGAGCCGGTCATTCGGGTCCAATCCGTGCTCACCAGTCGCTCCAAGGGCCTTGACGACAGCGCCAATCCGAACCGCTGGTGGAACACGACAGGGGATTGGAAAAAGAAGGCCGACGAGCAGAGCGCTGGCGCTGAACGGCAATGAGCGCGGCCGAATACCGCCTTGGGCTGCTGTTGGTCACGGCATCGGCTATAGCGTGGAGCACGGCGGGCTTCTTCACCCGTCTCATTCCGCTGGATAGTTGGACCCTACTAGCTTGGCGCGGTGTCTTCGGCGCACTCGGCATCGCGATCGTGATTGTCGCCCTGGAGCGCCGTAGCGCATGGCAGAAGGTTCGGGATATGGGCTGGCCCGGTTGGCTGTTCGCCGCCGTCTCGGCGCTCGGGATGGTGTTTTTCATCACCTCGCTCAGGCATACGACCGTTGCGCATGTTGCTGTGATCTACGCGACGGTCCCCTTTATCGCCGCCGCTTTCGCCTGGCTCGTGATGCGGGAGCGGCCGTCTCGGAATGCCGTCTTTGCCAGCTTTACCGCGTTGGTCGGGATCATCCTGATGGTCGGGCTTGGCGTAGAGGGCGGCCTGTTCGGAGATCTTCTGGCATTCGGCATGACCCTTTGCATGGCAGGAATGATGGTCATCGCGAGGCGGTTCCACAACATTCCCACTATGCCAGCCGCGTGCCTGTCGGCCCTGTTGAGCGGGCTGGTGTGTTGGCCGTTCGGGGAACCGCTCGCCGTCTCCGGACACGAGCTGCTTCTGTTGAGTCTGTTCGGCCTCGTGAACTCGGCTGTCGGCCTTACCCTGTTCACCCTCGGAGCGCGATTGCTGCCGGCGATCGAGACGGCGTTGATCGGCTCCCTGGACGCGCCGCTCGCCCCGTTATGGGTCTGGCTGGCTTTCAACGAGACGCCGAGCGGCAGCACGCTTATCGGCGGATTGATCGTCTTCGCTGCCGTCGCCATTCACATCATCGTGGAGGCAAGGAAACGGCAGGACACCGTTCCTATGCAGGGTAGCGGGTTGACCGGTTGCCTTTCGACACCTCAAATCAGCGGTGACGCGGACACCAGCGGGCCGTGAAGGGGGAACGGAAAGGTGAGAGCGGGAGAGGTAGTGCAGACATCGAGCATCCCTGTTGCGGGATCGCTCTATATCGTTGCATCGGCGTTGATGTTTGCAGCCTCCGGAGCTGCCGCCAAACTGCTTTCTCCCGACCTTACGACGTTCTCACTGGTTTTCTGGCGCAACCTGATCAGCTTCGCCTGCGTGCTTCTATGGTTTGCGCTTTTCGGTTTTCCTACGCTACGATCCGAGAAGCTTCATCTTCATATTGCGCGTGGCGTCGCTTCCTATCTCGCCTTCCTGACCTATTTCTACGCGATCAGCGCGATCCCTCTCGCCAATGCAGTCCTCCTGCAATCGACGTCGCCTATTTTCATTCCCATTCTGGCTTTGCTTGTGCTTCGTCGTTTATCTGACCGGAACGTATGGATCGGTGTGGTGATAGGCTTCCTTGGCGTTGCCCTTGTTCTGAAGCCTGCGGAAATGACCGTTTCGATAGGGGAAGCGGCCGGCCTCGCCGCTGGAGCACTCGGCGGGGTGGCGGCGTTGGTGATCTGGTGCATGGCGGAAACTGAATCCGCGCAGCGTCAGATGTTCTATTTCACCCTATTCACCCTTGCCTGTTCCATCGTCATGCTGCCCTGGACGTGGCAAATGCCCACGCTGAACCAGATATTGCCCCTGCTTGCCGTTGGGATATTCTCGACGCTCGCGCAATTATTTTTCGCGTTGGGGTGTACCGTTGCGCCGGCCGACAAGGTGGTTACGTGGAGCTACACATCGGTGATCTTCGCCGGATTGATCGGTTTTCTCACCTGGAACGAGCGGATCGACTTCGTTGCCGCATTGGGAATGGGCCTCGTGGTTATCGGCGGAAGATGGGCGTCGCATATCCGACGCCAACGCCCTGCAACCTGCGAATTGTGATGGTGACTGGACACGCCGAAGATACCAAACGCCCAGGGTTGCCAATGCTGCAAAAATCGGGCAGACCGTCTGAAAACCCGCTGCAGGATTCCGGCGTGTAGCGGCCTGTGGTAGGTTTTGCCATGGCGCATCTTTCAGGAACAGACCGCTCGCAATTGCTGCTTCTGCCGGAGGCGGTTGATGACTACGTTGGGCCGAACAACCCGGTCCGCTTCATAGAGGCCTTCGTTGACGGCCTCGATCTTTCTGCCGCCGGGTTCGTGCGGGTGGCGGCGAGGGAGACGGGGCGTCCGGGTTACGATCCGGCCGATCTTCTTAAATTGTACGTGTACGGCTACATCAATCGCGTGCGCTCAAGCCGGCGGCTGGAGGCCGAGACGCACCGCAATATCGAGGTGATCTGGCTGCTCCGGCACCTGAAGCCGGATTTCCGCACCATTGCCGATTTCCGGCGCGTGAACCGGGTGGCCTTCAAACAGGTATTCCGCGACTTCGTCATCCTTTGCCGCCAGCTTGACCTGTTCGGCCGCGAGCTTCTGGCTGTGGACGGCACGCGCATCAAGGCGGTGAACAACAAGGACCGCAACTTCACGCGCGGCACTCTAGCGAAGTTCATCCGCGAGGCGGACGAGAAGCTGGCCGACTATATGAAGCGGCTGGACGCGGGCGATGCCGACGAGGAGAGGGCGAGCGGCGGCAACGGCTCGGGCGGCGATCTGGCGGAGAAGATCGCGGCGATCAAGGGCAAGCGCGCCCGGCATAAGGCGCTGCTGGATGAACTGGAGCGCACCGGCGACGATCAGATCTCGCTGACGGACCCGGATGCCCGCGCCATGGCGCGCATGACGAAGGTCGGCGTCGGTTACAACATCCAGCTCGCCGTCGATGTGAAGCACAAGCTGATCGCCGAACAGGAAGTGAGCAACCAGGTCCTCGACATGGGGCTGCTCGCGCCGACGACCGCGGCGGCAATGGAGACACTCGGCGTAGAGCAGATCGAGGCCGTCGCCGATCGCGGCTACTTCAAGATCGAGGACATAGAGGCTTGCGAGAATGCGGGTATCACCGCCTACGTACCCAAACCGATCCGCGGTCCTGCCGTGCGCGAGGGGTTCTTCTCCAAGGACGACTTCCGTTACGATGCGGCCCGGGATGCCTATATTTGCCCCGGCCAGCAGGTTTTGTCGGCGCGCTACGAGAGCAAGTCTCGCGACAATGTGAAAATCGACTACAGCAACCGCGATGCATGTAAGGCGTGTCACCTGCGCGAACGCTGCACCAAAACCTTCCGCCGCGTCTCACGACTGGAGAACGAAGCCGTTCTCGACCGCATGGCGGCACGGCTTGCTGCCCGGCCCGAAGTCCTCGACCGGCGGCGGGAAAGCGTCGAGCATCCATTCGGCACGATCAAACAGTGGATGAACCAGGGCGCGTTCCTGATGCGCCGGCTGGAGAACGTGCGAGGGGAGTTCAGCCTCACCGCGCTCGCCTATAATATCAAAAGGGCCATCACCATCGTCGGGGTTCCCGGCCTGATCGCCGCCGCGAAGGCATGATCGCCCCGAAATCCGCCTTATAATCGCACGAAACAGTCCGGAAGCGTCCTGTTGAGGCCATATGCGCCGCCAAGCGCCGATACTCGGAAATCGCCGGAGAAGTTCTCATCGATCAAGCTTAGATCCACCCACGAGCCCATGCCGGCAGCGTTTTAGGACGGTCTGCGGGATTTTCGCGACAGCAGGCCTTGCAACCAGCCTATAGAGATTTGACCCCAACGCTTACCGTAACGCGGTCCTGATTTTCTGCATCGTGGGTGTCGAAGTCCGCAACGAACGCCCTATCAAGATCGCTTCGCCAGATAGCTTGCCACTGGGAAATTAAGGCTCCCGGCTGCGCTCCGACTACCTCAAAGACGGCAACAGTCTGAGGCGGTATCGTGACGCGGGAAAGGCCCTCGGGACAAGCTGCGCCGTCGGACACACGATAGCCGATGGTCATGGTGAAAGGGGCGGAATGATCGCCCTCGTAGCCATGATAGACGCAATAGACGTTGCTACCGACCGCGCCCGGAACCCGCTCGCGTTGGCCGCTCTGGTAAAATTGGGACCACAACGCCGCGATGCCGGATGGTTCGTCGTTGCTCACCCGCGCTGACAGCCCGATCACGTCGAATCCTTCGTGTTTCCTTCCGTTCATGACTAATCGTCTCCCGCAAAATTAGAACGTCAGCGACGGATACGAAGACGGGCTGCCACCCCTGATGTGAACAATCTTGCCATGAAGGCCATCGGATACATTTCGTAACCCCGCACATCGTCGGGAACCTGGACGCCACCGCGCTTGAACTTCGTGCAGATACGCCATTGCAGGGGCGGACTATCGTCACCAAATCGGGCTCGGTAAACCGGCATCCAGTGGCGAACATCGTCGAAACGCATCATCATCGCCGAATTGCAGCAGGTCGCCACGACGCGGCTGGTGGCCGATTTGGCGTCCAGCTTGTGATCCGCCAACAGTTCGCTCCCGCGCGTGCAGCGGACGCGATCCTTTCGATAGAGGACATATCCGGTCCCGCCATCCTCATCATGAACGGGGGCCGCATTGGGCAAAGCAGCCAGGGCCCGCGAGCCAGCCTGGCAGTCATCGCAATAGCAAACGAGGCTCGCGATCGGCGCGCCTTCGACTTCCAAACGAACGCTGCCGCAGGCGCATGAAACCGTAGAGGTTTTCCCGGATCCTACGTGCATCTCATCTCTCTTCAACTGTCATTGCCAAGCTGGCCCGCTAGCTGCTGACGACGATCCGGTTGCCTTCACTGTCACGAAACTCGGCAACCGTGCGGCTGGGGTCATATGGAGCCGGCGCGGGTTCGGTAATGATCTTTACTCCCCTGGATTTGAGGGTGCTGACCGCGCTCCCGACATCGTCGGCCACGAACACCAGAACGGGCGCCTCGGACGGTTCGTCATTGCCGCGTCGGACGAAATGCAGGTTGGTGGCCGCTCCAGGCAGCTTGAGTTCGATCCAGCGCCAGCCATGGGAGCCCATCTTCTGGTCGGCGACCACGCCGCAACCGAGGCGGTCGATATAGAACGTCTTCGCTCGATCCTGATCGTGCACGGGAAGTTCAGCAAACTGAATGTGCATATGTCGCTCTAAAACTACACGGTTTAGTTTATAATTGACAACACTAAACCGTTTGGTAACTCTGTCAAGGGCGAGCGAGTACGGGCTTGCCTGCGTCGACGCCCAGGAAGAGAGTCATGACCGCGCTGAAAGAGTTGAGCAGATCTGAACGCAAGCGCCGCGAGATTCTGAATGCCGCTGCCGAGGTGTTCCTGCGAGAGGGATATGTCGGCGCAAGCATGGACGAGATCGCCGCTCTCGCCAACGTTTCCAAGCCGACCGTCTACAAGAACTTCGCCAGCAAGGAGGCGCTGTTCGTGGAGGTCGTCACAAGCATGACCAACGCGACCAGCGACCATGTTCACAACCGGCCCCTGCCTGAGGTCGAAGACGTGGCTGCCTATCTTGAAGAATATGCCTTTCGGCAGCTTACCGCCGTGCTAACCCCACAACTGATGCAACTTCGGCGCCTCGTTATCGGTGAGGTCAGTCGCTTTCCGGACCTGGCCCGGGTTCTTTGGGAGTATGGTCCGCAGCGCGCCATGACGGCGTTGGCGGAGGTCTTCGAGCACCTGGCCGAACGAGGATTATTGTCATTCGACGACCCGGCGGTGGCGGCCTCGCGCTTCAACTGGCTGGTCATGTCCGGACCGCTTAATCGGGCCATGTTGCTTGGCGACGAGGCCATTCCAGAGCCGGCGGAACTGCGTCGGCAGGCCGTTGACGGGGTCAGGATCTTCCTCGCGGCCTACGGCAAGGCGTGAAGCTCCGTGTCACACGACTATGGCCGCCGCCCCGGCCGGAACTGACCCCGAAAAAGTGAAGGGGAACCGTCATGACTGAAAAGGCGAATACCGGACGGGATTCGCAGATCGGCGGTATGTGGCGTGCCACGGCACGGCATTGGCCGATCGCGTTCGGGCTTGCGGTCGTCCTGGTGCTATACCTGACCGGTATCATGCGGAACTTTGCCGACGGGCTCGTCGTGGCGGCGCTGATTTACCTTGCCTGGGGCGTCGTCCGCGGAAGTTATCGCAACCATCGCGTCCTCTGGCTGGAAGCGGTTGGGGTTCCGGTGTTCGGCGCCGGCACGCTCCTCGCACTCACCCTGGATGACGCGAGCGCCCGCATCGTCCTGGCGATCGGATGGGTCGCCCATGCAGCCTGGGACGTCTATCACTATCGGCGGGATATCGTTGTGGCGCGGTGGTGGGCCGAACAGTGCGCCGTGGTCGACGTGGTGATCGCCGGATTTCTTTTGTGGCCACCGATTTGGCGCTAACTCGCCCTCCTTTTGACCGACATGATCGCACGAGCGACAGCACCGATAACCTGATCGCTGCGACCT
This sequence comes from Rhizobiaceae bacterium, assembly GCA_023953835.1. Lineage (NCBI taxonomy): Bacteria > Pseudomonadati > Pseudomonadota > Alphaproteobacteria > Hyphomicrobiales > Rhizobiaceae > Rhizobiaceae bacterium. The sequence goes on from JAMLJB010000004.1 coordinate 82,323, forward strand.
CGCTGTTGAAGGGCGATCGACAGTGCGATCAAATCGAGTGCTCAATTCGGGATTTTCGCGACACCGAAGACGGTGACAGCCTGTTGAGGAGTATACCAATGACAGCAACGTACACCCCCAAACAGGCAGCCAATAGTGGGCATACCGTTAAAATAAATAACATTGAGATGTATTATGAAGAGTACGGAGCCGGAAAGCCGCTCGTGCTCTTGCATGGCTTTGGCGGTTCTGCACAGAACTGGCATGCCTTTATCGCCGAGCTCTCAGGGCGTCATCGACTGATCGTCGTTGATCTGCGCGGTCATGGCCACTCCACCAACCCAGAGGGCAAGTTCACACACCGGGGAGCGGCTAGTGACGTGTTCTTGTTGCTCGAAAAGCTGGGTGTCGATCGCTTCTCGGCTATGGGGATGAGTTCTGGCGGAATGGCGCTGCTGCACATGGCAACGAGCCAACCCAAGCGCATAGACTCGATGGTATTAATTAGCGCAACTTCCCATTTTCCCGATCAGGCAAGAGCGATATTGCGCCGGGCCTCGTTTGGCACCATGCCCCAAGAGGTGCAAGAAATGTATCGGGCGTGCGCAAAGCGCGGTGACGAGCAGATTCAGCAACTCATTTCGCAGTTCAATGCCTTGGGCGACGATTATGAGGATATGAATTTCACGGCGACAGACTTATCGGCCATCACCGCACGCACCTTAATCATACACGGCGACCGCGATCGCTTTTTCTCCGTCGAAATCCCTGTAAGCATGTACCGCTCCATAGCGGATGCCGCGTTGTGGATTATTCCCGGTGGCGACCATGTTCCTGTTTATGACTCCACGGTCCCGTTTACCTCGACAGCTCTGAGATTCCTTGATGGGCCAGATAGCAAGTAGCAATCAGCAGCCGTCGGCTTGTCGCGCAACTCCTGAAACCTGCTACGTGATCGGTTTCAAAGGTGTTTTCGTCGCCTCCGCGAGCAGCCATTCGCGAAACGCCGCGACGGCGGAGTTCTCCGCGACCTCGATCGGTGAAACGACATAGTAGGTAAATTCCGGCGGGCTGGCCGTGACAAGATCGAACGGCCGAACGAGGCGGCCGGCTGCAAGGTCATCGGCGACCAGGGACGAATCCCCGAGAGCAACCCCCTGTCCGTCGATAGCAGCTTGGAGTGCGGAACCAGATTCATCAAAGTGAAGCCCACCCCCGTCATCGAAACTATCTTCGGCTCCGGCAGCGCGCAGCCATGACAGCCAGTCCGGCCGATCGCGATCCTGACCCTTCCACGACACATGAATCAGGCGGTGCCGCATTAGGTCGCGCGGGTGACGCAGCGGCGTCGATCGCAGCAAAGCCGGGCTGCACACCGGAAATACGATATTCTCGAACAAGCGCTCGCATCGCAATCCTGGGAGCGCCGCCTTCCCCCATCGAATGGCAATATCGGCATCGTCAGGCGAGAAGTCGCGAAGATGAGACGAAATATCCAGACGGACATCTATGTCGGGGTGCAACTCTATGAATCTGCCGATGCGGGGCACCAGCCATTTGGCGGCGATCGAGGCCGAGGCGACCACCTTGAGCCTGTTGCCGGCGCGGGCATCCTGAAGCCGGCCCATTCCACGCGCCAGGCTGGCAAGCGCCTCGCCCGCCGCGCGATGAAGGATTTCGCCGGCGGCCGTCAATTGCACTGAGCGGCTGGAACGAGAAAACAACTCTACCCCTAACTGGTCTTCGAGTTCGCGAACCTGATGGCTGATGGCCGCCGGCGTCACGCCCAACTCCGCCGCCGCATGGCTGAAATTCAGGAGGCGGCCGGCCGCCTCGAACCCTCGCAGCACGCGTAGCCCCGGAAAATGCGTGACCATCGCCAATCCATGAGGAAAGCTATCACCTGCTGTAAGAACTACTCGTTTTTTCCAGCTCCCTCAATTGGTTATGAATCCGGACATGATTACAAACAAGCTTCCCTAACAGCTTCCGGCCATGCCGTACGCGCGCCGGAAAGAAGCTGTCCAAGCCTGGAATGGGCTGGTCCGCCTCGCTCGCCGCATCCTTGGGAACCATGGATTGCGCTCGCAGCCCGGCATTGACGAGCTGGACCTACGGGACAGTGGCGTCAGAGCGCGCGAGATCGCCGCCATGGTCGATCGCGACATGAGCAAGCTGCTCTGCCGCGATCTCTGGCGACAAGGGCCGAAAACCAGATCATGACCCCCGAAGTCTTTTTCCTCGTTCTCCTGGCCGCATTCCTGCACGCCTTATGGAACGTGCTGGTGAAGGTCGATGGCGACGGCATGTCCGCCATGGCCGTTATTGTCACCATCCAGGCGGCAATCTCCGTTCTGTTGATCGCCTTCGTTCCGGTCCCCGGCGCGTCGGGCTGGCCGTTTCTCCTAAGCGCTGCGGTACTCCATACCGGCTATAGGCTGTTCCTGGTGGAATCCTACAGGTTCGGAGACCTTGGCCGCGTCTATCCGATCGCACGCGGGTCCTCGCCGCTGATCGTGGCGGTGCTGGCAATGGTGTTCGCCGGCGAGACGACCGACCCTCAATCGCTGGCGGCGATCTTCATCATCTCGGTCGGCATCATGAGCCTGTCGCTCACGCGGGGCCTCGACCGGGAGCGGGATGGACGAGCGGTCGTCCTGGCGCTGGCGACCGGCACGTTCGCGGCCGTCTACACCATCGTTGACGGTCTTGGGGCACGCCATGCGGGAAGCGCGTCCGCCTACATGATTTGGGTCAGCCTCCTAGACGCCGTTGCCTTCCTGCCGGTGGCGCAGTTTGCCAGACGCGGCGCGCTCTGGCCTTCATCCGCGAAACGGTGGACGGCAGGAGCGATTGCGGGCGTGACGGGTTTCGCCGCCTACTGGCTTGTCGTTTGGGCGCTGACGGTCGCGCCGATGGCATCCGTATCGGCGCTGCGTGCCACAAGCATCGGTTTCGTGCTCGTGTTCGGCGTCGTGTTCCTGAAGGAGCCGGCGACGATCTTGAGAAGCGCATCGGCCATAGCGATCGCGGCAGGGACCGCGATGCTGAAATTCGGAAAGTAGGCGCACGATCGCGCGCAAATGCTAGGATTAGCTATGTCGCGGGTTTCGGGGTTTTCGCGAAAAGAAACGATCGTCAGCAGAAGGCCAAGCAGAAAAAAAGACCCTGAGTAGATCAGGTGGCGATGGTACGCTGAGAGCCGAATGAACTCGGGATCGTGCGACCGTGGCTGAACTTCAAACAAGCAAGGAAATTCGCCCTTTCGAGGTAACAAACCGAATGGTCATGGCCATTTCGGTTCCAATGGCCTTCGCGTCGTTGAGCACACCCTTGCTAGGCATCATCGACACCGCCGTGGTCGGGCAATTTGGCAATGCGAGTTTGATCGGTGGTCTTGCCATAGGCTCCACCGTCTTCGGTTTCGTCTTTGCCTCGTTCAATTTCTTGCGGTCTGGGACTTCGGGCCTGGTCGCTCAGGCATTCGGACAGGATGACATTGGTGAGCAGCAGGCGGTGTTCTGGCGCGCGATCGTCATAGCCTTGGCGCTTGGCATACTTCTCATCGCTGCGTCTCAGCTCATCAAAGGGGCAGGACTGCTGTTCATGCAGCCCTCGCCGGACGTTGCCGAGGCGATGTCAACCTATCTGTCCATCCGCCTGTTTTCGTCACCGATGGCGCTGGTCAACTATGCCGTGCTTGGCGTCTTGCTCGGCCGGGGAAGGGCGACGCTGGGTCTGTCGCTTCAATTCCTGCTGAACGGCGTGAACATGGCCATGTCGGTATGGCTCGGCCTTGTCCTCGAATGGGGAGTTGCCGGCGTAGCTTGGGGAACCGTGATTGCCGAGAGCGTCGCGGCTGCAGCCGGAATGGTGATCGTGACGGCATCGTTTCGACGGCACCCCCTACCAACAATCCGCTTGATCCTGGATCGGGCCGCCCTTGGCCGCTTGTTCTCGATCAATCGCGATATAATGATCCGTTCGTTTCTGCTCCTCACGGCTTTCGCGTTCTTCACCCGGACGGGCGCGCAACTCGGGCCGGTTGCCTTGGCCGCCAACGCCATCCTCTTTAAGTTCTATCTGGTGGCCAGCTTCTTTTCCGATGGCTTTACGACGGCGGCCGAACACATATGCGGGCGCGCGATCGGAGCGAATTACCCGCCAGCGTTCCATCGCGGGATTCGGCTAACTCTCATCTGGAGCATGGGGCTCGCGGTCGCCTTGGCCTTGGTCTTCTACTTTGTGGGCGGACATCTCATTGCGATCATGACGAATGCCCCGGATGTTCGGGCCGAAGCATTGACCTATCTGCCATGGGTGGCGTTGACGGCGGTTTCAGGGTTTCTCGCGTTTCAGTTGGATGGCGTGTACATCGGAGCAACGTGGTCGCACGATATGCGCAACACGATGGCTCTCGCGCTCATCTGCTACCTTGTGATCCTGTTCGCGGTGCTGCCGACGCTTGGAAATCACGGCCTTTGGCTGGCCTTCAATATTTTCCTTCTGACGCGGGGCCTTTTGATGCTGGCTGTCCTTCCTCGTCGAACCAGGATGGTGTTTGCGGAACCTGCCGCCATTAAAGGGCAAGAACTATTGTAGGTTTCAGGAATTTCGCGACAGATTGTCCGGATGGCCGGGCATAACATTCATTGGTCGGGCGAGACGTTTGATAGATGTCTGGCCAGCATCAGGGCGACCGCGCTGGTCCCTTCCTTTCTCCGCCGACGTTCGATGACAGAATAGGAAATGTCAGGTAGATGGGGCAGTCCCCTGTCCAGCAATTGCGGCAGTCCCAATCCTGCCACTGTCCGGCACGTAATGCCGAGCCCCGCCTGAACCGCCGCGCGAAGGCCGTCGAGACTCGGTGTAATGAGCGCCATGCGCCACGGCTGGCCGACAGTGTCCAGCGCCCGTTGCGCAGCCGTCAGGAAGGGGCACGGCGGGGTGATACCTACAAGCGGCAGAACGTCATCTTTTAGAAGATCTGCATTGCCGAACCATTTCATCGGCAGGCGACAGGTGACGTCTCCGCCAACTGACTCGCCGGTGCATAACGCCACGTCTATCCGGTCCTCGCCCATCGTCTGCAAGAGTTCCGCAGTGTTGCCGATGACGATCATGATCGGTTGGCCGACTGCATCTGCGCGGAGTTCTGCCAACGTCGGCCGCAATACGCCGCCCACAAAGTCCTGAACGATCCCGATCCTGATCGGCGGGGCCGCTGCCTGATCGAGATCGGCCCTCGCCGCGTCGATTCGGCCAAGGATCGAGCGGGCGTGAGGCAGAAGCAGGCTGCCCGCCTGGTTGAGCTTCAATGCGCGGCCGTCGCGATCGAACAGCGGTTGGCCGACAATGTCCTCCAACCGCGCCATCTGAAGACTGAGCGCGGATTCGCTGCGTCCCACCCGCGCAGAGGCAGCGGCGAGCGAGCCACAATCGACCACGGCAACGAAATTGCGCAACAGCGGGGACGGCAGATCGGGAATCATGAGGTTATCTCAAGTCTGAATGCGTCTGTTCCCGATTATACATTGGAAATTCTCGATAGAAACTATGGCATCGCAATCGAAGGAGAACGGACGATGCCTTTTGCCAGATTGACCCTGATCCCGGCCCCGACGCCGAATATGGCCGAACAACTCGCCGCCGATTTGACGGCTATCGTCGCGAGTGACTTGGGCAAGCAACGCGAACTTTCATCGGTGCTCGTTGAAACACCTAGCGCGTCCCAGTGGACCATCGGCGCAAATGAGCAGGAGGTTGCTGCGCACCTGGAAGTCTGCGTGACGGCTGGGACCAACACCGAGGAAGAGAAGCGGACGTTTGTGGGCAATGCCATGCGACTGTTGCGGCGGGCGCTGCCGACCCTTCCCACAGCAACCTACGTTCTTGTGAAGGAGTTGCCCGCCATCAACTGGGGCTATGACGGTCAGACCCAGGCAGATCGCGCCAAGAAAAAGGCGCAGAACCCGGCCTCAGCTAACGAGGACAACTCATTGCAATTCTCGCGCAAATCCTAAAGCTTGCTACTTGGCCGGCTTCGAAGGTGTGCTCATCGCTTCCGCGAACAACCATTCGCGGAACGCCTCGACGGGGGAGTTCTCTTCGATCTCGATCGGAGAAACGACATGGTAGGCAAATTCCGGCGGGCTGGTGATGGTCAGTTCGAACGGCCGAACGAGCCGGTCGGCCGCAAGATCGTCTGCAACCAGTGACGAATCTCCAAGAGCAATCCCTTGCCCGTCAATTGCGGCCTGGAGGGCGGAACCGGTTTCATCGAAGCGAAGTCCCGCCCCATCGTCGGGAGCCTCTTCGACACCGGCCGCACGCAACCACGTCCGCCAGTTCGGCCGTTCGCGATCCTGGCCCTTCCACGAGACATGAATCAGACGACGGCGCACAAGGTCGCCTGGTTCGCGCAGCGGCGCCGATCGCAGCAGGACCGGGCTGCAAACCGGGAACACGACGTTTTCGAACAGGCGCTCGCTTTTCAGGCCGGGGTGAGCGGCCTTTCCCCAACGAATGACAATATCGGCATCGTCAGGCGAGAACGTGCGAAGATGCGATGAAATGTCCAGTCGGACATCTATGTCGGGCCGCTGTTCTATGAATCTGCCAATGCGCGGCACCAGCCATTTAGCCGCGATCGACGCCGAGGCGATGACCTTGAGCCTGTTGCCGTCGCCAATGTCCTGAATCCGCGCCATTCCGCGCGCGAGGCTCGCAAGTGCTTCGCCGGCCGCGCGGTGAAGAATCTCGCCGGCAGGCGTCAATTGCACTGAGCGACTGGTACGGGAAAACAGCTCCGCCCCGAGCTGGTCTTCGAGTTCCCGCACCTGATGGCTGATGGCCGCCGGCGTCACGCCCAACTCGGCGGCCGCATGGCTGAAATTCAGAAGGCGGCCGGCCGCCTCGAACCCTCGCAGCACGCGCAGCCCCGGAAAATGAACGGCCATCATTCATCCATGAGAAAAGTTATCACCTGTTGCAAGAACTACTCATTTTTACGCGTTACCTCAATTGGTTATGACTCCAGACATGAGAACGAACAAGCTGCCCTAACAGTTGTCGGCCATGCTGACCAACAGTCGGAAAAGAGCGATCGAAGCCTGGAACGCGCTTTCGCGTCTTGCCCGCGGTCTTTTGCCGAGCCGTGCATCGCGTGACCGGAGCCTTACCGGCCTCAATGAGCGGCAGTTGCGGGACGTTGATGCGGGAACACGAAACGTCGCCGCCATGGTCGATCACGCATGAGCAAGTTGCTCTGCCGTCACCTCTGGCGGCAAGGGCCAAAACGCCGGTCATGACCCCAGAAGTTTTCTCCCTTGTTCTGCTGGCCGCATTTCTGCACGCTCTATGGAACGCATTGGTGAAGGGTGATGGCGACGGAATGTCCGCCATGACCGCGATCGTTACGGGTGCAGGGAGCAATTTCGCTTTTGCTGCTCGCGTTCGTCCCTGTTCCCGAAGCGGCGAGTTGGCCGTTTCTTCTCGGTGCCGCCGTTCTCCACACCGCCTACAGGCTTTTTCTGGTGGAAGCCTACAGGTTCGGGGATCTCGGTCGCGTCTATCCGATCGCGCGCGGCTCCGCGCCTTTGATCGTGGCAATTTTGGCGATGACGTTCGTCGGCGAGATGCCTTCTCCTCAATCTCTGGCGGCGATCCTCATCATCGCGATCGGCATTATGAGCCTGTCGCTTACGCGGGGGCTCGACCAGATACGGGATACCCGAGCAGTCATGCTGGCGCTGGCGACCGGATCGTTTGCTGCCGTCTATACGGTCGTCGACGGCCTTGGGGCGCGGCACGCAGGAAGCGCTTCCGCCTATATGATCTGGGTCAGCCTCGCCGATGCCGTCGCCTTTCTGCCGATGGTGTACGTCGCAAGACGTGGGGCGCTCTGGCCTTCATCGGTGAAGCGTTGGACGGCGGGTGCAATTGCAGGGGTGACTGGCTTTGTTGCGTACTGGCTTGTCGTTTGGGCACTTTCGGTTGCACCGATGGCGGCGGTGTCGGCGCTGCGCGCGACAAGCATCGGCTTCGCTCTGCTTTTCGGTGTCGTGTTTTTAAGGGAGCCTATCACGACCCTCCGAAGCGTGTCCGCGATCGCGATCGCCGCAGGAACCGCAATGCTGAAATTCGGCAAATAAGCGTTACGGCCGGAGACTTCGGTGTCGCGCAAAACTTGGTTTTCGCTGCGGAAAGCTGAGGATCGTAGCCGGCGAAAAATTCAGACAGTTAAAATATACTTTTGGTTAGGATCGATTCGTTAGCGTTCATGCAACGTAGGAGCAACACGCGCATCGACATGATGTCGAGCATATGAGTCTCTCCGGTCGATGATTGGCTTGGTCGGGACGAGGAAACGAAAAATGTCCTCGATCGCACCGATCAATACAAGCGTCCTTCAACTTTTTCAGCAGTTCAACCGTCCGGACGCGGCCAAACAACCGACCGACGCCGGCAACAGCATCCTCAAGGCGGCCAACGGCGTTTCCGTCGAAGCGTCTGCGGGAACCAAATCGGCCGCCGCGGCGATCGGCAAGTTCACCGTCGATGCCGCTTCCTCGGACAAACCTCTCGGCTATACGCTTGTCATAGGCGATTTGGGTACTTTCAACACTTGGGAAGAAGCGAAAGCATACGTCAACGCCAACGATGATTTCTCCACGAGTGAAAAGAAGGATTGGCTTGAAAAGCTCGATGGCTTCGCGAAAGGACTTGAGGAATTCAAAAAAATCCAGGCTTCCGATCTCTACCAATCTTTCATGTCGGGGGCGATGAGAGACGAATGGCTGGCATTGCAGAAGGGCAACAAAGAGGGGCTTGCATTGTCGCCCGAGCACGTCGATTCGATGGATAAATTTCTTAGCTCATTAGGACGAGAAACCCTGACGGAATCTTTGAGCCGAGCGCCCAACAGCATTCTCCCGAAATCATCGGCGACGTAGCCGAACACAGATCACAGTTCCGCCCCGAGCGCTGATTTCTTCATCTCGCTCAACGACATCCTGGCTTCCCAAGGAATGCCTACGTTGGTCGACCGTATGGGACAGGATGCCTACGACGCGCTTCTCAAGAAGTGGGGATAATGCTCAGTTGAGAGCCCGGTGTTAAGCTGGCCTGCATAAGGTTTACGTCGCGGAAACGCTGACATTTGCACCGTCTCGCCCCAAACGATACTCTCCCATGAGTGGCTAGAATGAATGCAGGTCGGGCAAGGGAGGGCGGTTGTGCAGGCGGCAGCGGTCAAACTCGATTTCGCGCCGGATCGTGCCGCCATCGCCGTTGTCATTCTTGGCGTTACAGCGTTTTCCGTAGCGCAGGGACTGACGTATCCGCTCATTTCGCTGCTTCTGGATCAGCGTGGGGTTTCGGCCGGGCTATCCGGCCTTAACGCCGGCGCATTTGCCGCCGGCCTCGCCTCCGCGACGTTCGCCATCGGTCCGCTGACCACTCTCGCGCGCGGCGATCGCCTGATTATGGGCGGGCTTATAGGTTGCTCGCTGGCGTTAGGCTGCTTCTCCATCTTCGACCAGCTTTGGGCGTGGTTTCTCGCCCGCTACGCGCTCGGATTTTGCGCGAGCGTCGTGTTCATGCTGAGCGAAGCTTGGCTCAACACCGCATGCCCCAATCGTCTTCGCGGCAGAGTCTCTGGCATCTATGGAGCCGGAATGAGCGGCGGCTTTGCGCTCGGGCCGCTGGCGATCCCAATGTTTGGTACAGAAAGCGGCTTCGCCTTCGCGCTGCTCGCCGTCTATGTCGCCCTGGTCGCCTTTCTCACAACCCTGCTTAGCTTCCGGACTCGGACCTATCCGGCGCATTCCTCATCAGGCGAACTTCTGAAATTCATCCGCTGCGCTCCGATTCTGGTCGCGATGGTGGTCGCCTACGGATTTGCAGACATTGCCGCGATCTCGGCCATGCCGATCTATTTCGTCCGGACGGGCTACACGGAGGCGTTTGCCGCATTCAGCGTGACGGCGATGGCGCTGCCGACTGCGCTTGCACAACCCGTTGTCGGATGGCTTCTCGATAAATTCGACCGTCCGACCATTGCCGTGTGCTGCGGCCTCGTAGCTGCGCTCTCCTACCTTGTCCTTCCGTTCATGGCGTCCGAGACTGCCATCTTGGTCGTCTTCGCGATCATGGGTTCGGCCGCGTTCGCGTTGTTCACATGCGGCCTTGCAATGCTCGGAGAGGCATTCACCGGGGGAATGCTGGTCGCGGGCAGTGCGGTTTTCGCGCTGGCCTACGCGGTCGGCAGCGCCATGGGATCTTCGGCGCTGGGCTTCATAATCGGCGCAGCAACGCCCATCGCCGCGCCGCTTGCCGCGGGGTTTGTGCTGTTGGGGTTCAGCGCGGTTTTCTTCTTCGGCTTGAGGAAGAGGTCGGCGCGCTGATCGGGTAAATCCCCGCCCGTTAAGATTTCGCCAAGACGATTCACCGACAATCGCTACGTGTGTCGAAGCTAATATCGTCTCAACCGCGATTGGGGAGCCCTCGTGCTAAGCATCGCTACCGCGTTCCGCGGTAATTCCACCGCCGGCACATCGCTGCAATTGCTGCAAAGAGCTGCAATTTCCCAGACAACGGCAAATGGATTGCGCGGAGCTTCAGCGAGCCTGAGCCTTGCAACGGACGGCACCGCGAACAATGCCATCTCGGCGATCATGCAGATCATTATGGATTCGAAGGGTAACAGCTCGGTCACAATCGACGCCCCACAGGGAACGGCCGGGGTTCAGACAGGCGACGGCGACGATACCATCGCCATGAATGTTAACAGGGCGGTAGGCGTCTACGCCGGAGGAGGCGACGACATCATAGGCATACGAACGACCGCCCTGCCCGAAGGTTTTTACGACACAGCGCCATGGGCAGCGGTCGATAGCGTCCACGGGGGTGCCGGCAATGACGCAATTTCCATTGCCAGCCACGGCAGAGTCGACCGCACCTATGGCGATGAAGGCAACGACAGAGTGGCGATTTCCGGCGCGGCCGATGTTTTCCGAATAAATTCCGGAAGCGGTGATGATGACATTGCGATCAAGGCCGGCGGAATGGTCTGGGCGGTCGACGGCGGGGAAGGCGACGACAGGATCGAGATCACCGCCGACAGCATCCATGGCGTCAGCGGCGGCAAGGGCGATGACCACATCGTCCTCAACGGCTCATCTGAGACCGTCTCTACGCTGTATTTTGCACAAGGCGACGGTCACGATCTCGTTGAGACAAGCGGACCGCTGGAGATCTACCGCTTCAGCGATGATGGTACGGGCAAGATCGGGATGGCTTCGGCCGTGGTCAGCCGCAACGACGATAACACGCTGACGATTTCCTTCGCGGACAGCAGCGACACAATCACCGTCAAGTTGACTGGCGACATGGCCGCGGCCGACGAAATCGCTTTCGACTACCACGAAAAGGGCGGTGCGCTGGTGATCCGCCAAGCTGACAATGATGCCGCAACCACCAGCCATGTCAAAACCTTCACGCGGCCGGAGAGCGCCATCGCATAGCTCCATCTTGCCGATTGCCTTTCGGTCTCGCGCCGAAGTCCGCTGTTTCTGGCCAGCGATGTTGACCGCCAAACGCTTAATCCTGGGAATCGCTCGGTCGCAAATTTCGGGATTTTCGCGACAGCGGCAACAATTCATAGACCAACCCGCCTAAACCTTCCTTCAGCTTGTTCGGCGTAGGCTGGCAGCGATTTTGTCTTGGAAAGACCTATGCTGCACGCTCGATTCCGCTTTCTCTCGGTCCTCGCCGTGGCGTTGCTCGCCTTTGCGCTGGCGGGGTGCCGAGATCGGTATGAGTGGAATCAGAAACTCACGGTGACGGTAGAGACACCATCCGGCGAACGGTCAGGAATGGGCATCGTTCAAGTCGTCGCGCTGTTCGGCCAGCTTCCAGCCAGCGGCAACGAAGTCGAATATACGATCGCCGGCGAGGCGACGGCGGTGGAAGTGTCGGCGGGACACTATCTGTTTGCGCTGTTGGGTGAAGGGTCCAAGGAGCTTGCTGCTGCGACGTGGAAAAGCGAACTCCCCAAGCTGCGCCGAGACTGGCTACCACGCATCCCAAGCCTGAAAGGCCAGAGGGAGGTTCCGCAAAATCGCTACCCCCTGCTGGTGACGTTCACCGACCTGAACGATCCCAAGACCGTGCGCCGTGTCGATCCTGCCGATCTCGCGGCCACCTTCGGCCACGGCTACGCCCTGAAAGCGATCACGCTAGAAATCACAGATCAACCCGTCTCAGAGGGGCAGGTCGATGCAATTCTAACAAAAGACTTTTTCGCGCGTTGGGCGGCAATGCACCACGATGCACTGAGCAATGGAGGCATAAGGAATTCATATTTCCAGACGGCCGCCTCTAAATTTGGCCGTAGCGACTTCATCCGACGATGAGTGGCGAGGCCATTGTCGCAAATCTCCTGACTATCGTTCCGATGGGTTCATTCGAGAAGGTTCAAGTTGTACCGCGTCTTATTTATCTTAGTCAGTGTCGTTCTGACTCTTGCCGCCGCATTCCTGTATTTCACTTGGGGGCCGAGCTTTTCGTGGAACCAAAAGCTGACGCTAAAAGTCGAAACACCGGATGGGCTGAAGGTTGGCTCAAGCGTGTCTCGGGTGAGCCTGCGAATAGAAAACAACGTGCCGGGGATCGGGCGAAAAGGAACCGGCGGGGTCAAGGGAGAGGCGGCGTTCGTCGAGGTGGCACCGGGCCGTTACCTTTTTGCGGTGCTGACAAATGCGGAAACTATCGCTCAAGAGACGTTCAGAGATGAAACTGGTTTCGGCAGAGAGGATGTCGAGATTTGGGCTACGCGGCTGGAAAATCTGCGCGAGGAACGCAACGTTTCCAGGCCAAGCTACCCGCTCCTCGTTACCTTTGATGATGTGTCCAACCCAGCTTCGGTGCGACGCGTCAATCCGGATGATTTAACAGCCGCGTTCGGCCTGGGCACGAAGCTCAGGTCGATCTCCTTAACAATCACGGATGAGGCCGTCACCGAAGGTCTGGTGGAAACCGTCTTAGGGTGGCTCGAGACGGTGGGCAGAGATCGGGGAACGCTCATACCTGATCCTCCTCGAATAAAGGCGGATGCGTCCGATCCGGCGATTCAATATCTTTCACCTAGTGCGTTTTCGACGTTCTTGTACAAATGAGAGGGCCGGGTCCGCACTGTCGGTCGAGTAGACGAATCTTCGTTGTCGCAAAAATACTAGGTTTTGCGATAGTCGGTTTAAGTCCAATGCGGACATTGCCATACATCGCCGTCGACCCTACACATGAACCCATGTGGGACGGTCGTGATTTTCACGGGGCCAAGATTGCTCTGGTGATGGGGGATTGCCTTGTCACCTACAAGCGAGACGACATTCCTACCATACCTAACCCCGGCCTTTGGGACCTGCCCGGTGGCGGGAGGGAAGGCGATGAGACGCCGATATTTTGCGCCATCCGCGAGGTTGAGGAGGAATTTGGCCTAACAATTGATGCGGCTACGGTGGAGTGGTGCCGCCCTTATTCCGGAACCGTAGGAGGAGCAGGTTTTAGCTATTTTCTCGTTGCGCCTTTGGACCGGGAACGATTGGAGGATGTACGCTTCGGCAACGAAGGGGAGCGATGGGAGGTCATGCGGATTACTGATTTCCTCAATCACCATGCGGCTGTTCCCAGCCTGCAAAGCCGACTGCGGGACTGGATAGCAGCCCGGAAACCCGATTTGTTGCGCTGAACATTAAGTTGGCTTTATCCCGCTAGTTGCCGGATCGTTGCACAAATTCTGAGTATTCCGCCACCGGAAGGTCTTTCCGCCGGTCGCCGCGTTCACCTCGCTGCAAACCACGCGTCTTCCGCCTGGTAATCGAACGCATCATAGCCATATTGGGCGAAGGTCGGGAAATGGCGCTTCCAGTCTCCTATTCTGGCCGCTTCCACAATCCAGTGACAGGCATCCGCAACTTGACCCCTATATTCGCCTCCGTGCCATCCGAGTTCCATGGCCTGCGAGGTATCTAGGACATAGGGCCTCTCCACTGACCAAGGTGTCGCGCCGACGTACGAGGGGCCAACTGGCCCACCCTCGAAGGGAGTTAGGTGGATCGGCTTCCCGAGCGCCTCCGCGATCGCGGAGGCGATTTCCGCGACCGTCAGGGGTGTCGTGTCCGCTACGTTCAGGATGCGTTGCCTTGGTGACGACATACAAATTTCCGCAATGTCGGCTATGCCGCGCACGCTGCTTGTGTGGAAGACGCTCCTGGCTCCCCGACACACGGGAATGCGATCCCTCCCGTCCAATGCCCGTTTCACGAACCACCATTCGCGCGGATGTCTGGCAAGCGGGCCGTAGATCGCGCAGGGCCTAAGGATCGTGACGGGGAAGCCGGATGCGAGCAAAGCCTGCTCCATGGCGACCTTTCGCGTCGAATAGGTTTGCGGCCCCGGCGCGACGGTGCGTGTGTCCTCGCTGATCGGCCCGCCGAAGACCGGGAATCCCGTCTCGCTTGCCTCGTCCAACGACCTGCCTATGTCGTCGGCATAGACACTGGACGACGAGATGACGACCAGTGAACCCATCCTTGTGTTGGCGGCCAGCAGGTCCGTTGCATCCAGAATATCATAGGCGGTGGGAACGAAAACCGCATCAATCGGAAATTCGAGGTTGCGGACGACCCCTTCATAGCTTTCGTTCGCCCCCTCAACCGGGCGAACGCCGTGTTTCAGCAGCGAGGCAGGCGGCATCCTATCACCGCGTGCCACACCCCAAACCTGCCAGCCAGCTTCTAGCAGTCGATCCGCGACGGCCGCGCCGAGTTGGCCTGTTATGCCGAATACCAGTGCCTTCTGCATGGAGGTAGTCTAGCTGAGACAGCCTTAGAATCAATTTTATCTCGAAGTCGCAAAACTTCTGAAACCTACACCACGTCCGCAACGGCCCGGAATTCGGGCCGCGACGTGTCGCAAAAATCAGTCGCGTAAAGCGGACTTTCGCACACGACATTTGCGACAGAATTTTCCCTGAAAAATCAGCGTCGGCGATCTTGTCGCGAAACTTAGGCAGACCGTCTGAAAACCCGCTGCAGGATTCCGGCGTGTAGCGGCCTGTGGTAGGTTTTGCCATGGCGCATCTTTCAGGAACAGACCGCTCGCAATTGCTGCTTCTGCCGGAGGCGGTTGATGACTACGTTGGGCCGAACAACCCGGTCCGCTTCATAGAGGCCTTCGTTGACGGCCTCGATCTTTCTGCCGCCGGGTTCGTGCGGGTGGCGGCGAGGGAGACGGGGCGTCCGGGTTACGATCCGGCCGATCTTCTTAAATTGTACGTGTACGGCTACATCAATCGCGTGCGCTCAAGCCGGCGGCTGGAGGCCGAGACGCACCGCAATATCGAGGTGATCTGGCTGCTCCGGCACCTGAAGCCGGATTTCCGCACCATTGCCGATTTCCGGCGCGTGAACCGGGTGGCCTTCAAACAGGTATTCCGCGACTTCGTCATCCTTTGCCGCCAGCTTGACCTGTTCGGCCGCGAGCTTCTGGCTGTGGACGGCACGCGCATCAAGGCGGTGAACAACAAGGACCGCAACTTCACGCGCGGCACTCTAGCGAAGTTCATCCGCGAGGCGGACGAGAAGCTGGCCGACTATATGAAGCGGCTGGACGCGGGCGATGCCGACGAGGAGAGGGCGAGCGGCGGCAACGGCTCGGGCGGCGATCTGGCGGAGAAGATCGCGGCGATCAAGGGCAAGCGCGCCCGGCATAAGGCGCTGCTGGATGAACTGGAGCGCACCGGCGACGATCAGATCTCGCTGACGGACCCGGATGCCCGCGCCATGGCGCGCATGACGAAGGTCGGCGTCGGTTACAACATCCAGCTCGCCGTCGATGTGAAGCACAAGCTGATCGCCGAACAGGAAGTGAGCAACCAGGTCCTCGACATGGGGCTGCTCGCGCCGACGACCGCGGCGGCAATGGAGACACTCGGCGTAGAGCAGATCGAGGCCGTCGCCGATCGCGGCTACTTCAAGATCGAGGACATAGAGGCTTGCGAGAATGCGGGTATCACCGCCTACGTACCCAAACCGATCCGCGGTCCTGCCGTGCGCGAGGGGTTCTTCTCCAAGGACGACTTCCGTTACGATGCGGCCCGGGATGCCTATATTTGCCCCGGCCAGCAGGTTTTGTCGGCGCGCTACGAGAGCAAGTCTCGCGACAATGTGAAAATCGACTACAGCAACCGCGATGCATGTAAGGCGTGTCACCTGCGCGAACGCTGCACCAAAACCTTCCGCCGCGTCTCACGACTGGAGAACGAAGCCGTTCTCGACCGCATGGCGGCACGGCTTGCTGCCCGGCCCGAAGTCCTCGACCGGCGGCGGGAAAGCGTCGAGCATCCATTCGGCACGATCAAACAGTGGATGAACCAGGGCGCGTTCCTGATGCGCCGGCTGGAGAACGTGCGAGGGGAGTTCAGCCTCACCGCGCTCGCCTATAATATCAAAAGGGCCATCACCATCGTCGGGGTTCCCGGCCTGATCGCCGCCGCGAAGGCATGATCGCCCCGAAATCCGCCTTATAATCGCACGAAACAGTCCGGAAGCGTCCTGTTGAGGCCATATGCGCCGCCAAGCGCCGATACTCGGAAATCGCCGGAGAAGTTCTCATCGATCAAGCTTAGATCCACCCACGAGCCCATGCCGGCAGCGTTTTAGGACGGTCTGTAGGATATTCGCGACAACGTTTCAGGCCGGCAGTTCCCTTGCGCCTTCCAAAAAATGGTCCGTTGATTGCACCCATTGCGGTTGGCGAGGCCAATGATATTCTATCGTTCCGGATATCGGCCGGATGACAGCAGTGTAAAGCGTTCCAAGCCCTTCACTATATGCCGTGCGGTAGAGCGGCTTCTGATGAAAAGCGCCGATAAACGTCTTCAAATCGGGTTTGTCGGCTCTGAGTCGAGTCAAGCACTCCGACCGCTCGGCCGTTTCGGACCGTCTGTTGTCTTCCGGCCATTCCAAGGCAAGCTGATGGTTTGTTGTAATTGAAACCTTTCGAACGGCGGTCTTCCTGTCCGGTGACAAATACACCACCGCATAATCGCCGCTCCTATCGAGAAGCATCACGTTATTGACCATCTGTGCAGGAAGACGCTGCAAGGTTTGGATGGCCTGCGCAGTCGTAATACAAGTCTCAAGCACATAGCGCAGGAGCAACGGTGTTTGAAAACCTTCCTCACCGTGTGCAATTCGCCCCCCAAACGTTAGAGCGACGGCCAAACCGGCCGCGTTGACGCCGTCAAGGCATCCGATCCACGCTTCCGAGGTCGCGACCACATCATGATCTAGCCACCGGCTATGAAGGACTGTTCCCTCGAAGAAATCCGGGCTGAAGTCGTAGTTTCGCACCAAAATGGGTTCGTCGCCGGGAGCCAGGGCCACGCTGCATCCAGAGATGACAGGCGGCGTGCGATACAGCGACAATGCGCGCTGCGCGATCGCGTCGGCGGTCGCGAGATTACAAACACGATCATAGAGCGGCAGGAGTTCCGGCATGTGCTTGCCTATCGCGGTTCTCGCCTGTTCCAGTGTGGGGCGAGCCGCTTCTCCCTCGCTCAGATACCACTCACGATAGCGCGGCCATGACTCGGAAAATCGCTCCTTCCACTTGTCGGCAGGTTTTCGCTCCGAGATGGCAAAAAGTTTCATGAAACCTATCCCCAACCTGTCGCGAAAATCCCGAAACCTCCGACCTGGTCGGCTATAGCCTCACTGCTCTTCGGCGACTGCTTGCAATGAAATCAGCTACGGTTGTCCGATCGCGCTGCTCTCGCCATCGAAGACACAAATCACCCGTCGTTCAAGGCCCTATGAGGCAATCGGGTGGATGGAAATGGCCGACAAACCTTTGGCGCCGCGCCCGAAGCGGATCTTGACGGCATCTCCGGGCAGGAGGCGGGTCATGCCGAACCGACGCAACGTTTCCATATGGACGAAAATATCCTCGGTGCCGACACCGCGAGTCAGAAAGCCGAACCCCTTTTCGCGATTGAACCATTTAACGGTCACCGGTTCGGGACCATAGATGTCCCTTACCTTATTGAGACAGCGTTCAACGGCCGCATCGATCCCCGCTGTGGCCAGTGAATTGTCGACCAACAGGACCTTGAAAGCCTGTAACCCTTTGTCGCTCTGTGCCGCCAGACAATGCAACCGCGCGCCCTGAAGGACCGTGGGGTAGCGGTCGCGCTGCAGGCAGTGGGCGTGCAAGAAGACATCTCCAAGAGCGCCGTCGTCCGGCTGGATGAAGCCATATCCCTTGGCAACGTCGAACCATTTGACCAGCCCACTGACAGCGACCACTATGCTTGTTTCATCAACATATTCAGGAAATTCGGCGCCTGAGGCCTTGCTGTCCATTGCGATGCTCATCAAGAAGCCACTGATTCGCCCGATTTGAAACTACCAAAGACGCTGGCGCATGGGAATTCGCAGGCTGATGCCTACAACCGAAGATAGCATACGGCTATCGACGCGAAGACGCATGGAGAGACAATAGTAGTGAAATTCGAACCCGAAATCGATGCCATGACAAGCCTTCCGGAAACCTCTGTATTCCTGAAAGCCGTGCTCAAGATGGCCATGGCACAGAATCCGACCGATGCCGCTCGTGACACTCGTATCGCCTCTGAGGTGCTGGAAAGACGCGCCGAGCGATTACAACGCGAACCGGGAAACGACAATCATGGTTGAAATAGGTTGCATCCTCTTTGGGTGAAACCCTGGTCGGCAGGGTGCTTCGTAACCAGCGCACCCGCTAAACCATTCGTTAACGCTAAGGTCGCGCCATTCTGGCATCCTGCAGCCTGCTATGCGATTTGCCGTCCATTATGCTCTTCGATCCAGACGACAATGTTTTGGCCTCTGGTCAGAATGCCATCCCGCAGACTGCGCTATCGACAATCCGGCTCCAATTGCTGACGGCAGAAGCGTGTCAGCAATGGCTCGCGGTGCAAGAAATTGACGCTGGCGGCAGCGTACCCGAGGTGGCGGCTTCCGAATTCGATGCATTCTTCAATAATCCGGTGGTCGGAATGTATCGATCGACGCCCGGTGGCCGCCTGCTGCGCTCGAATCCTGCGCTGGTCAGCCTGCACGGCTACCGAAGCGAACAAGAGTTCGTTGCCGCTATCAATGACATCGCGACCGAATGGTACGTCGATCCGATGCGGCGCGACGCGTTCTGCCGGCTGATGAAGGAGCACGGCAAGGTCACTGACTTCGTGTCGGAAATCTATCGGCATGGCACGCGCGAGCGCATCTGGATCACTGAGACGGCATGGATCGTCCCCGACGTGCTTGGCCGGCCGGCCTGCTATGCCGGCACGGTGGCCGAGATTACCGCCAGGAGAGAGGCCGAAGCGTTGCTTGAACATCATGCTGATCATGATCCCTTGACCGACCTTGCCAACCGCCGACTGTTGAAGCGGCGGCTTGACCGGGCGCTTTCGACGCTTGATCCAGGGGAAGGGATCGTCGCCGTCTTATGCCTCGATCTCGACGGTTTCAAACCCGTCAATGACCGCTACGGACATGCGGCCGGTGATGCCATACTGGTCGAGGTCGCGCGACGCCTGGCATCGACTTCAAGAGCCAGCGACCTTGTCGCGCGCGTGGGCGGCGACGAGTTCACCGTCCTGATCAGCCGTGCTGACCATGGCGATGATGCCGTGGTGGCGGCGCGGCGCTTCCGGCGGGCCGTCAGCGAACCCTATGACATTGGCGACGAGACGGTGACCATCGGCGTCAGCATCGGCATTGCGTTCGCTCCCTTGCATGGTTTCGATGCCCGTCAGTTGCTCGAAAACGCCGACATCGCGCTCTATCGGGCCAAGCGCGCTGGCCGAAATCACCTCAGAATATTCGATAGCGAACGACAGCCGCCGTCCTCATGCGTAGGCAGATCTGAACTCCCGCCGCTGTCCGCATCGCGCCTCGAATGGCGTTGACAGTTGCTAACCTTTTCGATCGTTGCCGTCCCGCGCCACATCCGAGCTATCCTCTTCTTTCTCCTAACTCGCGCCGCTCATTATAATCAGTCCCGCCCCGCAGTCTTCGCTCTTGCTCACGAACGAGTAGGGTGATATTCCTACTTTGCAAAATCAATATATCTCTACAAAATAACAGTATAAAAAAAATATCGCATAATAAACATTATGGAACGCAACTAGGCGGTAAGCCTGCTGTTGTTTTTCTCACCCAAATTGCAATTTGCGCAGTATTGGATTTATTGCAGGGTGTTGCGATCATCTGTGAGGAGTCTTCGATAGCCGGTTTGAGTGAGCATGATCTAGCCCCTCGAAGCCGATTAACGTAGCATTTCGCCCCCAGCCGGAACCAACCCCAACCCCCAACCGTTGAAGTCTGTAGCAATATGTACTATAGTAGAGAGTGCTATAGAGAGGCGGCGTGCTGATATTCAAGATCAGGGGCGTGGTGCGGTTTGCGCGCCGGCAACGGATCGCCGACGCCAGCTTGCGCGAGGCGATCGCGCGGGCAGAGCGCGGATTGATCGACGCCGATCTAGGCAGCGGCCTCATCAAGCAGCGTGTAGCGCGGCCCGGACAAGGCCGCTCTGGCGGGTTTCGGATGATCGTCGCCTATCGGACGGCCGACCGCGCGGTGTTTCTATACGGGTTTGCCAAGAGTGACCGCGACAACATCGAGGATGACGAATTGGAGGACCTGCGCACGATCGGCGCGAACTGGCTTGCCGCATCGGCCGAGGTCGTAAGGCAGGCGCTACAGGACGGAGATTTGCAGGAGATCGAGCATGACCACGACGAAGAAGCCTAGCCGCCTTGCCCGTGAAATCGCGGAAATGGCGGGCGCGCAGCGCCGCCATGGGATCATGGACGAGGCGACCTATGAGAAGATCACGGCCCGCCACCTTGGGGAGAAGGCCCTGCCGACCGAGACGCCGATTACGGGAGCGGAAGTGCGCGCGGTGCGCGAACAGGCGCACTTGAGCCAAGCCGCGTTCGCTCGATACCTCAACATGACGACCGGCTATGTCTCGCAGATTGAGCGCGGTGCTCGACAGGCTAAGGGACCAGCCCTTGCCTTGCTGAACGTCATCCGCCGCAAGGGCATTGACGCCCTGCAATAGTGAACCGGCAACAACTCGGCAGGGCAGTGTACTAGGCCCTGCCACTGTATAGGAGGCACGATTCAATGACGGATAACGAACTACAGCACATACTTGCCGTATCACGCTCAGCCAAGCGCAAGAATGACTACGGTGTCCTCTCGACAAGCGAGCGGCTGACCGTTGCTATTGTCCTCAACAGGCCCGAGTGGTTGGCCGAGATGAATTACACACTGCCCGAAGCCATCGAACGCGTCGGGCCTGAGTGGCTGGCGCTTATTCCCAAGGCTGCGAAGGAATTGGAGTACGAAGAGGAGCACGCGGCGGGCGAGGCATGAGTGCTCGGGTAGACGAGACCGCGCTAGGCCAGCCCGCCGACAAAGCCGCTCAATTCATCTAGCCGCACCATGGACAGACGGACGGCGCCCCGACACCCGCGCGCCCTGCACACCGTCTCGCGCTCCAGCTCGTCGATGTAGATAAATTCGCGCTCCGGAGACGTGCAGACCGTCGCACGCGTCAGGTAATGGACGTGCCCACATCGCTTGCATCGCGCCTCGATCTTTTGATGGTCAGCCAGATCACCCACACGGATTTGTTGTTTCCAGCCCATCACCAGAAATCCTCCGCCGAGGGAATGCGCGTATAGCTGATCTTGCCGCCGACATGGCCGCCGGCCGGCGGCCGCCACATGCCGAGGCTGACCACCGTGCCGGCATAGCGCATGTTGAGCCCGTCGATAGCCTGGCTGGCGTTTTCCCAACGCCGGCGCTGCCGATCGTCGTTGAGCAGCAAATCGAGCTGACGCTCGTTCGACGACGACAAATCGTAGAGCGTCACGCCAAGACGGAAAATCGTGAGGCCGCGCGGATAGGCGCGATGCACCCTGCCCCACAGTTCGCCCAGGGCTGAAAGGATGGCCTGGTCGTCGTTGACGACAGGCAAGGCGCATTTCCCCATCCACGAACCGTCGCGGATCGAAAGCCAGAGCCACAGCCCCGACGCATAGTAATTTTCGCGCCGCAGCCGCCGCGCCGCCTTGGTCAGCAACAGGCGCGAAATCCCGCGCGCCGCCTCGACGTTGCGCGCCTCCGGAGGAAGCACGCGGCCATGCCCGAACATGCCGCGGCTCGAAGCGGGCGCCTGTATGTCGTAACCATGCAGGGCATACCACAAGCGCTCGCCGGTGACGTTGCCCCACAGCTTGCGCATGTGCTTCGGCTGAAGGCTGTAGAGCGCTTCGGTGGAAGATATGCCGGCACGGTAAAGCCGCTTCGCCATATTCCCGCCGACGCCGGGAATATCCTCCATATTCACGGCCAGCAGCGGCGCGGGCAGGTCCGCCGGCGACCAAATCGCGAGGCCATCGCCATAGCCGCCAACATGACGCTTGCCTTCCTTGCAGGCCATTTTTGCGAGCTGACGATTCGCGGCAAAGCCGATCGAGCAGGTAATCCATGGTCCGACGTTGTCGGCGATCGCCGCCTTGATGCGAGCGGCCAGGGACCACGGGTCCGCCCGGCCGCTCGCATCGAGACGACACGTCAGCTCGTCTATCGACTTCGCCGTGTCGATCGGAATAACGGTCTCAATTTCCGACAGCAGCGCATTATGAGCGCGCCGGTACAGGTCCGGCTCTTGCGGAACCAGCATCAGGTCGGGACAAAGCCGCTTCGCTTCTTCAATCGGCATGACGTTCTTGACGCCATAGGCTTTCGCCTCCCGCGAGCAGGCAATGACGGCCGTGCGCGTCGTGCCCTCGAACGGCACGACGCCGACAGGACGGCCGCGCAGGCGCCGATCACACTGCTGGTGGACGCTGGCAAAGAAGCCATCCATATCGAGGTAGAGGCGCTCGATTGTCTCCGGCTTGCGCATTCTGTGTTCTCATTCTGTCACGAGAACAGAATGAGAACACAGAATCCGGCTCGACCGTCAAGAGGAAAAGGAATAATTTCCTTATCAGTCCCGCGACCACCCTTCTACGGTGTCCTCGAGCGCGAATCCCAATTTCCGTGCCAGATCCCCGAGTTCTTCGGTGATTTCACCCGCCACAATTCCCTCCCTCGCCGCATCGGCAAGGCATTGCTCGGCCAGCTTCCGCGGTCGGTCCTTGTCACCTCGTTCATACATCTCCAGGTTCACATGCTTGCCGATCCACCGATCGACATAATCAACGCCTCGGCCGCTCATAGACACCGTCTCCCTCTTCGACCGACCGATCTTGCTACCCGATTTCTAAATTTCCCACTTGACTCGCGTTCTCATTCTGTTCCTATTTTATGCCCCGACAGGAGTTCGCCATGAGACACGAACGCATCGAGCGGAACTTCCCGGTCGTCAAGATTTCAATTCCGAAGGCTACCCCCAACGAGCTACAGCGTGGAGAGGACGCGGCGATCGCCGTATTCAGCCGTGCCGGCATTTCCCCCGCGCAAGCAGCCGACGGCATCAGCCTACGTGAAGCCTGGGACATCGCCGGCTTTCCCGACGACTTCGACATTTCGGACCAGGACATGGATAACGCCTCCGTCTGGGACGAGGCCGACCACGCGGCCGTCAAGGCGGCATGTGCGCAATGGGCGCAACAGGGGCGATCACCGCCCTTGAGCGCTCACCTACAGCTCGTCACCGATCCGGCAACCCAACTTGTCGATCGCACGACGGCACTTGCCCTGCTTCGATCACGCGTCGAGGAGGCCACCAAGCCAAGCGAGTACCTCGACGCCACCATCGGCGATCTCGCCTGGATCGTGGCGGCCGACGTCGAGGACGAACGTCATGCGCAGGAACTGGTCAACGAGGTCACGATCGCGTTTACTGCCCTTCAGCTATCCAGCTTCAGACCGGTTGACCCGGTCGACCCCAAGCGGCAAGCCGTTCTGAACGCAATCGACACGCTGGAAAAGAGGTCGGGCTGACTCAATCGGCCGCAAAGCGCTGACTACGCGAAAGGAAGCCCATGTGCGGCCGCTACACCCGCTATCTGCCCTGGTCTGAAATCCATCGTCTCTATCGGCTCACGGCGCCGGCCGACACCGGCAGGAACGACATGGAGCCGCGATACAATATCGCGCCAACACAAACCGTTCCCTTCATCACCAGTGCAGATGACGGACAAAAGCTGCACGAAGGCAGATGGTGGCTGGTGCCGTTTTGGGCAAAAGAGATCCCGAAATATCCGATGTTCAACGCCCGATCAGAGGATGCGGAAAAGAAGCCTGCTTTCCGGGACGCCTTCAAAAGCAAGCGCTGTCTGATACCGGCGGACGGATTTTACGAGTGGACAAAGAGCCCGGCCGATGGCGAGAAAGACCCCTGGCATATCTTTCGGCCGGACCACCAACCTTTCAGCTTTGCCGGTCTGTGGGCCTACAACAAGGCGCTCGATCTCACGAGTTGCACCATTCTGACGGCGGCGGCAGATGAACCGATGCGCCAGCTTCACGATCGTCAGCCAATCATCCTCGACCCATCAGTCTATGACGCCTGGCTCGACCCCGTCACCTCCGTTCCGGACGCAAAACAGTTGCTGAGCCACAATCTCGATGGGCGGCTGAAATTCTACCGCGTCGGCCGCGAGGTCAACAAATCCACGAAGGACAAGATGCGCAACGACGATGCCCGAATGATCGAGCCAATTCGCCTCGAGAACGCTCCAACAGTCTCCGGCTCCCTGGCAGGCGAAGGAAACTGACGCTCACCCGCCCAATGTCAGGCGATCGTTTCCACTATCTCGTAATCCATTATCAGCGGGCCGATCCCCTCATTGAGCAAGGTCAGCATAGTTTCCGCCGTTGGCGTGGGAAGCTCGATCCGCTCGACCCGCATAGGCCGCCATTCGGAGCTTTCACCTTGGGCTGCAATCTCCTTGCGCAGGTCGAAGACTTCTTGCCGAACCTCATCCAGTCCGGCGTAAAACAGCGTAAGCGGCAAGGACATCCCACGTAGCGGCGGCAGCGGGGATTTGGGATTCATCAGCTTTGGGATTTGGAGCTGATGATGGAAATTTCCATAAGCAGGCCTATGCCTGATGATAGAAACAGTCAGGTGATCGAGCATCTTGCTGCGCGTCCCCTTCGAGGTCGCCGTCAGTGGTCGGAAGAGGCGAAGGCCCGGCTTGTAGCGGAAACGCTTGTGCCTGGCGCAAACGTCTCGGCCATCGCACGGGAAGCGGGGATGGCGCCGTCGCAGTTGTTCGGCTGGCGGCGCAAAGCTCTTGGGAAGGATTTGCCGGCCTCGGAGGACAATGGTCCTGCGGTTCAGTTCACCCGGTTCGAGCCGGCCTATGGCGCTGCGATCGAAATTGTCGTGGGCGACCTGATCGTGCGGGTCGGGGCGAACGTGGATCCAGATCATCTTGCACGGGTCATCCGGGCGGCACGAGCGGCATGATCCCCTCGGGCGTTACTGTTTATGTTGCGAGCACGCCGGTCGACTTCCGCAAGGGACCATTGTCGTTGATGGCGCTTGTTCGTGACGGCGGTGTGGATCCTTTCGATGGTTCTCTTTATGTCTTCCGTCCGAAAAGAGCAGATCGGGTGAAGATCGTCTGGTGGGATGGCTCCGGGGTCTGCCTGTATGCAAAAACGCTGGAGAAATCGCAGTTTTGTTGGCCCCGGATCGGGCCTGCGCGTCTTCGGCTGAACCATGCGCAACTGCTTGCACTGGTCGACGGCCTGGACTGGAAGCGGGTTCGGCCGGTAGGGGTGAAGCGACCCCAAAGCTTGGGCTGACGTGCCTGAGGCAAAGTGAATCACGGCTCTGAAACGGTTGGGAAAACGGCCTGATCTGTGCTGTGATGACGGCCATGGAGACGGCTGTCGCAGAGCTTCCCGACGACGTTGACGCGCTGAAGGCGATGGTTCTGGCGCTGACCGAAAAGGCAGTGCTGCTGGAGAACCAGGCCGCTCAGAACGAACGTCTGGCGGCCGAGCGGATCGCTATCTCTGATAGTCGGGCGGAAGTCGCTGAGGCCCGTATCAAAGCGGCCGATGAACGTATCGCCACCTTGACGGCGATCGTGAAGATGCTGGAGCGATCGCGCTATGGCCGGCGCTCGGAGCGGCTGAACGACGAGCAATGTGCCTTCGTGTTCGAGGAGATCGAGAGCGGCGTCGGCGAAGCGATTGCCGATCTGGAGGCTGTAGCACCCGGTCGTGCGAAGCGCGCGCCACGCCCACGCAAGGGATTTGCCGCCCATCTCGAGCGGGTGGAGCAGGTTATCGAGCCGGAGGTGCCCGAGGATTGCGAAGGTCTGGACCGGCTCCTGATCGGCGAGGACGTGTCGGAACGCCTGGACGTGACGCCGGCGAAGTTCCGGGTGATCGTCACGCGCCGCCCGAAATATGCCTACCGAAACCGCGACGGCGTGTCCCAGGCGCCGGCGCCCGTCCACATCATCGCGAGCGGCATTCCCACCGAACGGCTTCTGGCCCAGATCGCGGTCTCCAAATATGCCGACGGGCTGCCGCTCTATCGTCAGGAGACCATCTATGCCCGTGACGGCGTCGAACTCAGCCGCGCGCTGATGGCGCAATGGATGGGCAAGATCGGCTTCGAGCTTCAGCCACTGGCCGATTATGTGCTGGAGCGCATCCGCCAGGCCGAAAGGGTGTTTGCCGACGAGACGTCGTTGCCGACCCTTGCGCCAGGCAGCGGCCAGGTGAAGAAAGCGTGGTTATGGGCTTATGCGCGCGATGATCGGCCATATGGCGCAACATCGCCGCCCATGGTTGCCTACCGCTTCGAAGACAGTCGCGGCAGCGCGTGTGTCGCACGCCACATGGCCGGCTTCACCGGTATCCTGCAAGTGGACGGCTATTCCGCCTATACCAAGCTCGCCAAGGCAAATGCCGGCGCCAACGATACCGTGACACTCGCGGGATGCTGGGCGCATCTACGCCGGCGCTTTTATGAGTTGCACGTCAGCGGCGTGTCGCGTCTGGCGACGCAGACGGTCTCGACAATGGCCGAGTTGTGGAAGGTAGAGGACGAAATCCGCGGCCGCGATCCGGCGGTTCGCATGGCGGCCCGCCAGGATCGGTCCGCAGCCATCGTTGCCGACCTGTTCAGGTTATGGGAAAAGGAGCTGCCTCGCATCTCCGGAAAGTCGAAATTGGCAGAGGCGATCCGGTATGCCACTTCACGCCGCGCCACGCTCGAGCGCTTCCTCGTCGATGGCAGGGTCGAAATCGATTCCAACATTGTCGAGCGCGCTATCAGGCCCCAGACAATAATCAGAAAAAATAGTCTCTTTGCCGGCAGCGAAGGGGGTGGACGGGTTTGGGCAACCATAGCCACGATGTTGCAGACAGCAAAAATGAACAGCGTCGATCCGCTCGCCTGGCTTCAGCAGACCCTCGAGCGGATCGCCGGCGGCTGGACAATCTCCCGCATCGATCAGCTCATGCCCTGGAACTTCACCCCCGACACGCCATGAGCTAACCGCTTACAAAACAGCTCGCGGATGCCGGTATCTTTCCAGCGGTCCTCGTCCGACTCGGATTCCGGAGAAAAGGCATAGAGGATCATGGTGTCCTTACTTTCTTCGCTAGTGACCATCACGGGACAGGTTCACGTTACAACCTGTCAGGCACCACCATAATCCGTACAGGCACACCCAGCAATTTTTCGGCCGCCTTCTCATCCCTCCATCGCTGGCGCGGCAATGATTGCGAACAGCAATCGCCCAGATGAGCATCCAAGCCGGAACACGAGCGTCACGATTTAACCTCGGTCGCCTTATCGGCCGGCCTGAGATTGTCAGGAGCATCGCATAAGGGGCAGAGGTAGACGTAAGGCTCTGTAACGGTGAATACGACCGCCGGCTGGCCGCATCGGGCGCACAGCAGGCGAAACGGTTCATTCGGTGAAGGTGGTTTGCGCAGCACCGACGACACTCGCCCCATCAGCCTACGAAATAGCCGAGAAGCACGAGGACGCCGGCGATGGCGACGGGTATCGACCAGTATTCCATCTTGATAAAAAAGAGATCGTGCCGCGGCTTTAATACGACGGTTTGTCCCGTTTTCGGATCAACCAGTTCACGACCAGGCACATCGTTAAAGTGCTTTCCCGCATACCAATTGGCTACCGCCGCCGCGAACAGCCCGATCGCGATCGCGGCAAGCTCCAACGTGTCGGTCAGACCTGCCGCAGCCAACGCCACGCTCAGAGCCATCGTAACCGCGCCGGCCACGATGACGACGATGAGGACGGTCAAAATTCCCCATCCCTTCCAGACGACAAACATGCTTTTTCCCTCTCTTCATCAAAGCCATGAAGCCACTCCTCGGCCACGACTTCGGTTAGGTTCGCTTCGAACGCGTCTATCGACCTGGTTCAGATCCGCGACCAGCTCACTACCCCCCTCCCCGATCTTCCTGGAGCGGATCCATGACCACGGCAGCATGAGCTCGGACAAGTTCCCTATCTTCCTCGCTTTCCATCCGGTCGATCGTCGTCTGCCACATCGACTCCAGCCCATCATTGAAGGCCAGGGCGTCGACATCCTCGACAGGCTTGGCGCTTTCCTTGAGCATCGCGTTCAACGAAGCGTTCATCTTGCCGAACTCGCCGCTCACCTCCTGCCGCTTCAGGACCGGTGAACGCACGACATCGGCTTCGTCCCTCGCTACGTCCTGCCGCGACAAGGACGGCGACCGATCATTGTGCGTTGGTGGAATGTAGCCCTTTTTCATCAATGCCTGGACATTCACCTCGAGATCGTCATCATCACCCCGATCGCCCCCCATAAGCGCTCGTGTGTCGACGTCGGGAAGATCAGGATCCGAAGCGCGCTTTTCCTTCTTATCGGCTTCCGGCTTTTCCTCGGCCGGCCCCCGACCCTCTCCTTCGCGGGCCTTCTTTCTCGCCCCATCGCTCGCCGCTCGATCCTCCGGTTGCGCCGCCGCTTCACCGGGCATCACGCCGGGAACGCGTGTCGCATCGAGGTTCAGCCTGATCGTCAACTCATCGAGCGACGAAAAGAAGATATGCCGCTCGCCGTCGATATCCTGCCACAGAAGATCGACCGGACGGGTCCTGGATGGCTCATTCAGCGCCGTGCCGGTTACGCCCCCCGACTTCAGCGCCGCCACCCGCTGCCGCACGACGCGAACATCCGGATAGAGCATCTGGCGCGTCATCACCCCTTCGAAGGCCTCCGGCCGCTCCTTGAACGCCTCGTCATCCTCGAGTGTCCAGGCGCGCGGCTGTATTTGCGGCTTGCGGATTTCCTCATACTTGTCCATCGCACGGAATTGCCGCTCACCGCCGGAGTCGAGCTTCAATATCCGCATGATCGGCATACCGGTCACTTGCAGGATCGCTTCTTCGGGCTTCATCTGCATCAGCTCGTGAACAGGCAGCAGTTCCACCCGCATCGGCATCATCGAGCCTCCACGGTCGCGACGGCCGTGGCGATAGGAATAGGACGGCTGCGGCAGCATTTTCGTCGTCACGCCGGCAATCTGCGTCACCGCCTGCGCATCCTCGACATTCTGGAAATTCATGAACAGCTTGATCGTCGACGTCCCCATCAGGATCTTCTGGCCCGGCCGCTGATAAAGCCGTTCCAGCTGCGCGCCGTCCTGCAGGATGAACACGAACCGCACCCCGTTCTTGCGGATCAGCGGCGCAAGCGTCAGCACCGTGTCGAGCCGGCCGCCATTGCCGAACTCGTCGAGCATCATCAGGACCTCGTGCTCGCCGCTGCGCAGCGGTCCCAACTGCACCAGATTGTCCGCCATCTGCTGCACGAAGATCGAAATCAGCCGCTCATACATCTGGATGATGTTCCAGTCGGCCTGCAAATAAATGACCATCTTGCGCTTGCGGATCTCGGTGATCGGAATCGTCGTCACCGACGTCATCGCCTCGATGAGCTCGTTTTGCAGGAAATTGAATTTCGCGCCGATCTCGGCCGCGATGCCCTCACCCAGCTTTTCATGGCGGCCGATGAACTTCGTCAGCTGCATACGCGTCTGGTCGGAAAGATGATCGCCGTAGCGCTGAAGTAGCTGCGCGATCGCCGTGCGTTCATCCGACATGGAGTTGAGGATGCGATAAAGCTCGCTCAACGACTTGCGGGTATCCGGGCACTCGATCACAAAGCCCAGCATTGCCACCAACAGGATCCTGGCACTTTCCTCCCAAAAATCGTTCGAGTCCGAGCGCAGCCGTTCCGGCATCAGCATCTGCGCCAGCTTCTGCAGATCGGTGATGCGCTGGTGCGGATTCTTGCTGATTACATCCAGCGGATTGAAACAGTGCGTCCCGTGCTGCCCCGGCGCCATGAGGTAGACCTCATAACCCTTCTTCTTCATGTAGCCGGACGTCTTCTCGTAGAGCTCCCCGCTCATATCGAGGATGAACATCGATCCGGGGTAATTCATCATCGTCGGCATGACAAAGCTGCGCGACTTGCCCTGCCCCGGCGAACCGATCACCATGATATGCTGATCGCTGCCCGAACACAGAAGCATCCCCTGCTTGTAGCCAAGCACCACCCCTGTTTTCTCGCGCAATCGGTAATCGTAGGCATCCTGCAGCGTCGCCAGTCGTGAGTTGCCGAAAACCTGAAACTCCCGGCGCATCACCGCCTTGCCGATCGGAAATCCGATCAAAAGCCCCGCCGCCGCCAGCCCGCCAAGGCCGGCCAGGACCGTCAGTTTCGCCGGTGCGATGAACTGGCCGGCCGAACTTGTCCCGCCAAAGGGCGCCTGATACATAGCCGTCAGCGCGCTGCCGTAATAGTTCGCAACGTCGCTCAATGTCAGCCCCTTGCTGGCGATCAGATAAAAGACCACCCCATAGGCGACGACACCGGCCCAGCAAGCCGCGAACACCATGCCGGAGGTCGTCAGCAGGCTGAAGACCGATCGCACACGCAGGAGATACAGGATCAGCCGCGACAGCGAGCGGCCGCCCTTCAGCATCCACCAGGTCAGCCAGACATAAATGAACGGAAACACGACCACGAGCGCAAGCAGCGACAGCCCGACCGTGTTGCGCGTGAACACAGTCACCATTATTTGCTTCACACCATCCATGAACGGCGCACGGCTCAGATAGTCGATAAACGAGGCCTGTCCGAACGAGGTCGAATACAATTCGTAGATGAATACGAACATCGCGAGCCACATCAGCACCGCGGTCGCGATCACGAACGGAAATATCAGGAACGAAAACCGCTGAAGCAGCGTCAGCTGCTTCTGTCGTGGCGGCTCTTCGGCGGCCTGGCGCAGCGTTGCCTCGTCGATCGCAAAAGGATCCTGCAGCAATCCGCTATCGTCGGAATACCTGACCGGCCGGTCATTGGCCGGCTGCCGCGTCACCTTGATCTGGCGTTCAGTCTCGTCCGTTACGTCATCGCCCAGGTCGCGACGCCCGCCATCAATAGGCCTGGCTGTGAACCCTTTCGCCATCTTCGTTGACCTCATCCCGAAAATAGATTTCGCTCACCCCCCGGCTTGTTGTTTCGTCGCCCTTACGCAATTGCACCACGATCGGAATGATCGAGCGGATGTATCGGAGGATATCGTCCCGCTCCATGCGAACGCCGGCGTTCACGATCAGCGTCGACAAGCGGTTGAACGCCTGATGCGGCGAGTTTGCATGAATCGTGGTCATTGAGCCGGGATGGCCCGTATTGATCGCGTTGAGGAAGTCGAAGGCCTCCGGGCCGCGCAGCTCACCCATGAAGATCCGGTCCGGTCTGAGACGCAGCGCCGTCGCCAGCAAGCCTTCCATCGTCACCTTCGCCTCGCCCTGGTCTCCCTTCGATACGAGAAGCGACACAACGTTTTCCTGCATCGGCTCCAGCTCGCGCGTGTCCTCCATAGTAACGAATCGCTCGTGCATGGGGATTGCCGTCAGCATCGTGTTCAGGAACGTCGTCTTGCCCGATGACGTGCCGCCGGATACCAGCATCGAGCGATGCTCCCTCGCCGCGAGCTCGAGAAACTTCCGGATCTGCCTGTTGCGCAACAGGACCGACAATTCCCGGTCGACCTGGTCAATATCGTCATCGCCCGTCACCCTCACATGGTCGAAGGCGCCGCGCTTCTCGTAATCCTCCAGCGACAGACGCCGGATGAACTGCTTGCGGATCGAAAAGGCATTGCCCGTCGCCGAGGTGGGGTGAAGCACGAACTGGACGCGCTCGCCGCCCGTCAGGACGGCCGACAGCAACGGATTTTCCCGGTTGATCACCTGAGACGTCAAGGCGGCAGAACGCACGGCCATGTTCTCGACCGCATGTTCGGTCAGCGCCGGCACCTCGATCTTCTGCATCACCAGACTGCCGGCCTTCTCCAGCCACAGCTCACCGGGCTTCTGGCAGGAGATTTCGACGACCTCCGGATCGTCCAGACACTTCCTGATCGGCTTCAGCGATTCGCCCAGCCAATGAAGGTCGATATCCCTTCTGCTGGTCGCGGCATCGACCTTCTTGAGCGGCGTCACCACCTTCTTGCCGGCCGACCCATTCAAATTCGCATCGCTGGCCGCATCCATCCTACTTACTCGCTCGCTTCAGCCGTTTAAGCCGCTCGAATTCCTCGACGACCGGATCCTCGTACAAATCAGAGAAATCGAGATCGCGCGTCACGAACACGTTGATGTCCGAACCCTGATCGATGTGGATGGTCGGCCGGATGTCCTTGGTGTTGTTGAACGCCTCC
Source organism: Rhizobiaceae bacterium (assembly GCA_023953835.1). Classification (NCBI taxonomy): domain Bacteria; kingdom Pseudomonadati; phylum Pseudomonadota; class Alphaproteobacteria; order Hyphomicrobiales; family Rhizobiaceae; species Rhizobiaceae bacterium. The sequence continues at coordinate 115,145 of JAMLJB010000004.1, forward strand.
GACGCCATCTGCTGGATGCCGGCCGCGATGGTCTGGGCTGCTATGCCGCGTGCCTGATCTTCAGGCGACTCATTGGTGTTTTGCGGAATGCGCGTCACCGTACCGTCGGGATTGACGATGGTGATGTCGTTGTCGCGGTTCGGATTGCCAAGCGTCGCCACATATTGCGCCGCGCCGCCGATCATCGTCATCAGCGCCGGCGGTCCGAAACGCTCCCAATATTTCCTGTCCACCTTGCCCGTCATGCCCGATCGGCCGAGGCGGTCCGTTCCGAACGACCCCAACTGCACCGACACGCCGTCGCCGCGGATCATGCGCGTCCAGACGATGAACACACGCTCCTGGCCCTGCTGTATGTCGGCCTTGTAGTCGCCGATCAGGCTCGACCCGGCCGGGATCAATATGCGGCGGCCGTCGAATGAATAGACATCGTCGCGCACGGTCGCCTTGACCATGCCGGCAAGGTCCGAATTGATGGCCGTTTCCAGCGTGCCCCTGATCATGGTCCCCTGCGGGATCCATGCGTCGGTCCGATTGTTCTTCACGGCCCGCGAAACGGTAACGTCCTGGTTTCCCATCGCCGCCAGAAAAGACCTGTTGGCATCGCCGCCCGCACCACCACGGCCCGCACCACCACGGCCCGACCCGTCAGGACCGCCCTGCCCAGGAATATCCTTGCCCCCGTTCAGCCCGAACATCCCTTGATCACCACCACCACCAGGCTGCACTGACGCCTGCGCCATATCCGCGCCAGGCTGGTTCCGCGACTGGTCATAGACCATCGCATTCGCCTTCACGCGCTCGAGCAGCTTCTGCTGACGCGCCAGTTCGATACACTTCGGATCATCCGGATTGTTGCCGTTCGAGCAATCGACCGGCTGCGCCATTGCCGGCGGCAATTCTGCCGGCTGAGCCGGAGGCGGCGGCGGAGGAGGCGGTGGAGCCTCCGGCACCTGAACTGTCGGGATCTGCGGCGGCGGCGGCGGCGTGTTGAAGGCCGGGCTCTCAGGCGCCCTGACGGGCTCGAACGTCTCCGGCTCCGACTGGTTCGTCGCCACCTTTTCAGGCGGTGTCGAGAAAGCCAGATAGAGCACGACCCCAACGCCGCCAAGCGCCGCCAGCAGCGCCAATGGCCGCCCGATGCCTATCCCGCGCCGCCGCACCGAGCCGCCGATCGTTCCTTCGTTTTCGATGCTATGACTGTATTGAGGATCGGACATCAGACTACCTTCCGCTCCTGTCTGAGGGCATCTTCGAATACACGCCGCCCTTTCCCAGCCGCTTCGGCCCGACCACCCCCTCGATCGGCGCCGGCACGTCCGCCGGCGTCGTACGTAGATTGAACAGGCATGTTTCGGTCTCGGTGCCGAAGCGAAGTGTCCATTGGCGCGACACCGCGTCGATCACGATGTAATCCTGCTCACGACGATAGTTGACCAGCGATTCACGGCGCTCGCCGTCGACGGTATAGATCGCCGGCGTCTTGCCCGAGAACTTCATAAAGGTCTTGATCCCGTCATCGAACACCCATACGGGCTTCGCGCCGGGATCGCCCTTGAAGCCGTAATCGTAGTTCACCTTGTCGCGGCGGATGTTCTTGATGTTCGGATTCTTCTGCGCCTCCTGGGCCTGCTTCCAAAGCTCCGCCATGCCCTTCATTCCGGCGTCTTCCGGATAGGAAAACCGAAGCTTGTAGGTCTGGTTCCTCTGGCTCCTGGAATTGTTGACCAGAAGCTCAAACGAATAGGTCCGCTTCGTCGTGATCACGACCAGATTGGTCGACGCATCCTTCTCCATCGGCTTCAACGTGAGCGAACGCCGATCGGCGGACGTCAGGATCTGCCAGGACACCGTGTCGCCGGCGACGACCTGCGTGATTTCCTCGTCCTTGCCAAACAGGATCACCGTCACCATGCCGTAGGTGCCCGTGACCTCGAAAACCTGCTCCGAGGAATAGGGGACCGTGCGAACGCGAGGGTCGTAACGCCCGGGTCGCGCCACCAGCTCCGCGTGCGCCAGCGTCGCGCTCAACGCCAACGCCAGCGCTGTCAGCCCGATTTTCCTCATTGCGGCAACCCGCTCGGCATCATTTCGGGGACCCTGGTGTAATCCGTGACCAGGAAGCCGAGCGGATTGAACATCCGCACCCTCTGGGTCATTTGAAGATTGCCCTGCCGATACCGGACCGTGGCCGACCATCGATCCACACGCGCCACGCCGCCCTGGCGGCGCTCCTCGGTCTCGAAGCGGACGTTCATCGTCTCCTTGTTCAAGGGGTTGACAGACAAGAGGTTCACCCGGACATCGCCCTCCGCGCCGATCCTCTTGACCGGCGACTGCGGGTTGCTCGGATTCATCAGCTCTTCATAGTCGTGGAATGCCCGTGCGTTGGGATCCGACCATAGCTGGATCATGTCGAACGTGTCGGAAAGATAACGCGGATCGTACGACTCCCGCTTGATCACGTAATTGCCGATGAACGCCGCCCGCACCGCCTGCAGTTCCGAGACGGTCTTGTTCTTGTCGAGCGTCGTCACCGTCTCCATGTAGCCGGTGGCCTTGTCGACGATCAGTGGCACCACCTCAGTCGACTTCAGAGGAAACAGCTGCGCCGACGACCAGACCGAAACGCCGGCGACGGCCCAGCCAGCCACGGCCGCAACGCCAAGCACGAACGCCAGCAGTGAAAGGAGCGATTTCTGTCGCGCCCCCCACGTCAAATGCTGCTGATAGATTTCTTCAGGACCTGGTACTTTCCCCTCAGGCTCCCCGACTGCCTTCTTCCTGAAAAACGCCACCCGAATTCATCTCCGCATCGATCTCGAGAATCACCGCAAACATAAAGCCCGCAGCAATGCCAAGGGCACCCTAAATTACACTAGAGTAGAAGAAAAGCGAAAAAGTGGTGCAGCGCCGCCACACCTCGATTCTCATGGTCCGCGGTTCCGCATTCGATTCGCGAGCATCCGGCCCATGGCACGCGATCCTCTGGCCGTACGGCCGGCGACGTACGCCCCAGCTCTCCCCGTATCGCCTGCCAACGCCAACCCGCCTTTCGCCGCGCCGCCAACGATACCCGCCGGTGACGCCATCATTGCAGCAGCCGCGACTTTCGACCCCCCCTCCTTTCCGGCCTTTAATGATTCAACCACGCCGCCGCCACTCTGTATGATGCCCATTGTCGTCCCATACGCGAAAGATTGCGCCAGATTCGGCACCATGAGCACGAAAAAGGCCACGACGAGCATGTACACGACAAGCCCAGCAGCCACCGCCAATGACCCCTCATTCGTGGCCATCGCGATATCGATCGAATCCAGATAGGAACGCACAAAGCCGAAACAGAAGCCGGCAATGACATAGGTGAAGAGAATGGCAAATATGCCGTATGCGATGCCCTTCAACCAGCCCTCGAAAACGAATTTGGTAATGCCGAAAAAATTGCAGAGGATGGCGATCGGACCAACCGCCAGCATCACGGCGACGATCATCTTCGCGAACAGCGTGACGCCGGTCAGGATCAGCATCATCGGAATCAATCCGAAGCCGACGATCAATATATAGTAGAGCGTTCCGACGACCGGCCCGATCCATCCACCGGAGTTCGCATCCACTATCTTGGACACAAAGATATAGACCTTGTCGCCGACCTGACGGACCTGGTCCGCCATAGTGTCCCCGCCAGCAATCCCCGCCATGCGCGATGACAGCGCGGCACCAAGCTGATCCGGCGTCTCGAGGATCAACTTGCCTACGTCTTCATGAAAGATCGACCAGGACATGATGAACGCATAGGCCAGGGCGACCTTGCATCCGGTGATCGCCATATCCTGGATGCTGATATGCGAGCGGCCCAATGCCCCCCAAAGGAAATAAATGATCAAAAACAGCGCCAGAAGAGACGTCACAAGGCCCCGATGCTCGGCGAACAGTCCCCACGCCCGCTCGATCGTGTCCTCGTTGATCTTGTCGAAATAACTGAGCGCTCGCCCATAGAAATCGGTCAGCCCATCCCGCGGATCCATCCAAACACCTTCCGATCAGAACTGGTTAACCGGTCTCATCGGACCACATTCATCCGTCATCTGCTGGGCGACAATCGCACCAGCGTTACCGGTTTCCGGTTTCTCTCCATACGCCAGCGCGCCAACCGGGTTTTCGTCGGCCGAACACTTGGCCAGACGCTCCTTGTAGCCCGCGCAGCCGCTCAACACGGTCGCGCAGGCGATTATTGTGATAAAACAGGCTGCTTTCACTGCGCTTGAGCCTCGAACTCCTGCAACTGGTCCCTGACCGATTGCCCATCCTGCGGCTGGCCGTTCTGCCGGTTTCGCCTGCGCTCCTCCCCGCCAGAAGCCGCCTTCAGGAACTGCGATTGCTCGGCAAGAGCCGCCTTGTAGCGCTGCGATTCCAGCATGACCGCATTGTTCAAGGCGCCGACCGCCTCGTTGGCTGTCTGGTTGCCCTGCAGCACCATCTGCGTATTCTGCTCCAAAGCCCCCTTCATGTCCCTTGCCTTGCCGATCTGGCCCGCGGCATTGGAGAAGGCGTTGGTACGCTCCTTCGATGCCGCGTTCATCGCATCGGTCAGCGCCGTCAATGTCGTGACGGTCTGGACGCCCTGATTGTAGGCCTGGTTGGCGCCGCTGAGATCGCCACCGGTCACGGCATCCTTCACCATCTTGACGAGGTTCAAGCCGTTGATCACCTGAGCCGCCATATTCTGGAACTGCCCGCCAATGCCGCCGAACGACGCCTGATTCCCCTGCAGGATCGAGCCGAAATCCGGCGCCTGGCTCATCGAGAACCCGCCGCCGGTCGCCAACGACGAAAACTTGTTCGCATCCTGCGTCCTGTCGCCGGTGATCGCCTGCAGCGTCTTCGTCGTATTGTCCTTGATGACCGTCGTATCCGACTGGATTTGCGACGTCAGCGCCTTGATCTGCTCGTCGACCTGGATGTTGGCGGCATCCGTGACAGGCACCTGGGCATAGGCCGCCGTCGTCAACAGCAGCCCCATGACACTTCCAAGAATGATCTTTTTCATCGCTTCACTTCCTTCCGCTGTTTTCCCTTCAGATCGATCATTGCGCCTGCCGGCTATCGACGATCGCCACCAGCCCAACCTCATTGTCCTCCATCGCCGCGAAGGTCGCCGTAAGCCCCTGGGTACGCGCCTGCTCCTGCAAATATTGCAGCAGACGGCGGATATCCGACGTCGTCATCTGCGGCGGAACCGCATAGCAACGCGTCGATCCCGTGTTCACCACCGTCCTGGGGCAGGCGATCGCGGCAAGCTTGATCTCGCCCGAGCCGTCGCCGAAATTGCCGTTCTGAGCGCCGCCGGACCCTTTAACGAACGCCGAGGTCGCAGCAAGGTCACGCAGCATCGACTGCTGCTTGAGCTGGTTCGCCTCCAGCGCCTTGCCGACCAGGCTGTTCCATGTCTGCGCCCGCTGAAGCTGCGCCTCGGTGTTGCGGTCCACCGCCTCCTTGATCGCCTCGCCGCACCCGGCCGGGGCCGATACCGTCTGAGGCACCGGCGCTCCCATCGGTCTTTGATCGCCATATTGTTTCTTGTTGCGATTATAAAACTTGCTCACCGCTTTCACGTAGTTCTGCGTCTCATGGATCGCCGGCACCTTGCCATTGCGCAAGGACTGCCTATGCGGACCCGCATTATAGCCGGCAGCAATCAAATCGTACCGGCCGGGATACATGCCCTGGATCTTCTTCAGATACGCCACGCCGCCACGGATGTTGCTGCGTAGATCGTAGGGATTGACGCCAAGACCCGCGGCTGTGTCGGGCATCAGCTGCATCACGCCGATCGCCCCCGCTTTCGACACCAACCCCTGTTGGAACCCGGTTTCCTGCTCGGCGATCGCCATCGCGAAATTCGGATCGACGCCCTGGCGCCGAGCCTCTTCCGCGACCATTTGCCGAATCTGCTCCTGGCTCGCATTGCGCGGATTGTTCGGCGCAACCTGGCCGCCCCATCCATTGCCGTCGCCGAATGACGAGCAGTCCATCCCGCCAACGCCCTGCCCCGGCGCATAGCTGTTCGTCGTGTCACCCGAATTGCCGCGCGTGGTCCGCTGGTTCTTCTGGTACTTGTCGTACCATTGCTGCGTCGTCTTCTGAATCGTCAACCGTGCCGCGTCGATCACCGGCACCTGGGCAAACGATGTCGACGACGGCAGCATCGCACCCGCAATCAACGCCGTGGCCAGCATCTTCAACACTATCGGTCGCAGCATCGTCTCACCCCTTCCAGTCGCAGAATTTGTCCAACCAGCCGCGCGGATCCTCGCCATATTCCTCGCGCAGCATCTCGACCTGGCGCACCGTGTCCTCACGCCCGGACAGCACCTTCACGAAATCCATCATGTGGCTCATGTCGACGCGAGCAACGACGCTGTCGCGCGCGTGCTTGATCAACACGAAGCGCTCCGCCGGATCACCCTCCTTGACCCAGGTGAATTCGGCGTCCGACAGCCCGAACGGCTTCTTGAGACTGTCCTCGTCCGCCTTAGGAAACGGAAAGAAAATATTCGTCGAGGTCTGCTCGATGATGGTGCGCGACACGCTCGACTTCACCACATCGTCAGGCGACTGCGTGCCGAAAATGATCATCCCGTTGCGCTTACGAATGGTCTTGAAATAGTCCTTCATCGAGCGCTTGAACTCATCGTCGTCGAGGAGCTTCCACGCTTCGTCCATCAGATTGATGACCGGCGTCTTGCCGTCGTAGATCTTGTCGAGCCGGTGAAACATATAAAGAAGCGCGGCCGTCCGCGCCTGCGGGTCCTCCAGTATCGACGTCATGTCGAAGCCGACCATCGGCCTGGAAATGTCGAGGCGATCCTCGGCATTGTCGAACAGCCAGGCGTACTGCCCGTCCTCGACCCACTTATCGAGCCGCGCCATCAGGCCGGACTCGGTCCGCTGCGATCCCGCAAGCAGAGAGCGCAATGCCGACATACGCCGAAACTTCGTGTCTTCCGACGACATGATCTGCTTGATTGCGGAGCGGATGATCTGCTCCTCCTGCGGGGTCAGCGATTCCCCCTCGCGGTTCGGCTTCAGCATGAAGCTGATAAGGCGATAGAGAAACACACGGTTTTCTTCCGTGTTCTCCATCATCAGGGGGTTCCAGCCCGATGGCTCGCCCGGCTCGAGCGTCATGTACGAGCCGCCTGCGGCGCGCACCATGATGTCCAGGCCCCGGTCCTTGTCGAAAATCACCGCCTTCAGGTCCGGATTGACGCGGTAGGCCTGGTTGATCAGGAACGACATCAGCACCGTCTTGCCCGAGCCGGTTGGACCGAACACCGTCGTGTGCCCGACATCGCTCTGGTGAAAATTGAAGAAGAACGGCGTTCCCGACGTCGTCTCGAAAATGGTGATCGCTGGCCCCCAATGATTGCCGTCCGGCTTGCCATAGGGATAGGCATGGAACGACGACAGGCCGGCAAAATTCAACGTCGAGATCGTCGCCCGCCTGGCGATATAGGCCTGGTTGCCGGGCAACTGCGCCCAATAGCACGGCTCGCAATTGAGGTCCTCGCGCACATAGCTGGCGCCGAGGGCACCGAACTCCGAGCCGATCACGGCCACCGCCTCATCCAGAGCATCCATGCTCCTGGCGATCGGCATCACCGTCAGATGATGCTCGGCGAACGCCACATTCTTTCGCGCCAGCTGGTCGCGCGCGAAATCGAGATCGCTCTGGATCGACGACCCGCCTTCATCGGACTTCGACAATTGCCGATCCAGGCGGTCGATCTTGTAGCGGGCGCCCTGATCGTCGACGAATGACAGAGATTGAGTGACCACCATCTCGAACGGCTGCTTGAGCACATAGTCGAGCATCCCGGCGCCCGTCTCCGGCGGATACTCCTTCAGCGAGATCATCGCGGCATAGCGATCCTCGCCCCGCGTGTCGCCCTCCAGATGAATCGTACGATTGCCGAATGTGGTCCGACGCGACGGCACCATCTCGTCGATGGGCATGTTGCTCAACAGCATCGGCCGAACTTTACCGGCATTGAGAAGCGTGTAGAAAAACTCGCACTGCTCGGAAAACCAGACGATCCGCGCATCCGGCTCCAGAACCATATCCTCGCTGACGTCGCGATAGATCCGCCGGCCATCCGGCATTGCCACCTCGACGCGCTTGACATCGCGCAGGACCTGCGGGCCGTATGGATCGAGGCTTTTTTCCAGAGCGCGCGTCGCTTCGAGCAGCTTATCGCGCATGTGGCGCAGCTGCTCCCGCGCCACCACATTACCGCCGACGCCCGCTATACGGCTCAAGACAGAGCCCTTCTTGAAGACCGGCCGCGCCACCAGCGACACATAGGTGTCGTTCACGAACATCTCGTTATTGGAGATGCTCGCCTGATAGACTTCGTCCATGCGCGCCATGAAGGGATCGGCAAAGTTGCCCGGCAGCGACGGCTTCACCTTGTGACGCACGACATGCGTGTAAATGGCGAAGCTGCCGAGGCTCGAGATCGCCCGAAACGCCGTGTTACGCTGCCGCTGCAACAGATTGACGTAGTCGATATCCGCCGTCTCGAACGAAAACCCGTTGAGACGCACCGTCGTGACAAGACAGTCGTTCTTTAACCGGATGATGCCGTTCTCGATCGGCGCGAAGTACGGCACATGCGTCGAGATCCCCTTGTCGGCGAAGATCTCCCATCCTCGACTGAGGTTCGCCCGCAATGCACTCGCTACCGTCGTCATTTACCGTATGTCCTGATCCGGCCGCCAATCCGCCGTCCGAGCGGATTGACCCCACATGCGGAAAGTTTCTGCAGGATGTCGAAGAACCACAGATCGACCTTGGTGCTCACCACGTACAAGATCGAATGCTGGACGATGAAGGCGACCGGGAACCACAAGATGGACCCCAGCGCCAGAAACAGCATCAGAGACGTGAAGCATTCCGCCAGAAAGAACGTGTACGGGATGCCCATGACCGTCGGCGGCCGCGTCATCGCCAGGATGACCGGATAGGTTTCCACGATCTCGTCTTCGTCGCTGCTCGCCATGACGATACCGGCCCCTTATCCCCCGGAGCCCTGCGCCAGGAAGTCGACAAGCTCGGCCGCCGCGAACATGCCGGCGAGCGAACCGCCAACCCGCAAAAGCGCCCCCCAGCTCCAGTAGCCGAAAGCAGCGGCCAGAAACATGCCGATAAAGGCGATGGCGCCGATCGAGCGACCGAACGGACCCGTGAAGAACTGGACGATGCGGTTGGCCGCATTCTCCAGGGCCTGCAGGTTTTGCGCCGCTGCCGGTTCGATCGCCGACATGAACAGGATCCCCGCGCACATTGTTGCCATTGTGGAATGTACGACCACCTTCTTGCCGCACGGGGAGTTCCACCCCTTCCTGGCGGCATCCTTCAATCCGCCGCAAAACGTCATCAAGCTGTTCATAGGCTGCCTTCCTTTCTCACTTTCACAGGCCCGTTCGGATCCCGTGCCTTCTCAAATGTTGATGCTCTCTCGAAATCCGGCTTGGATGCGGAAAACACCAGCATCGACGATCGCGCGGGGCTGGAGCCGCGTCGCCTCGCCAATTTGGCCTTCCCGCTGGATCGCGATCCTTCACGCGCTCTGCCGACTGCCTCGATGTCGCCGGGTGTGTAAGCGTGCGTGTAAAGTCCCACCACACGCGTCACGTAATCAGCCGTTTCTCTGATCAGCGGCATCGACGTGCGCACATCCACTTTCGGCTCACCGGCGTTATAAGCGGCCGCCACAAGAACCGGATTTGCGTATTTTTCGACCAGCACTTTCAGGAACTTCGCCGACGCCCGAACATTCTGCGCCGGATCGGTCAGGTCCTTCGCACCAAACGCCGCCCCCGTATCGGGCAACATCTGCATGATCCCGACCGCCCCTGCCCCGCTGACCGCCTCAGGATCGAAAGCACCATTCTCGGCCCTGGCGATCGACAGCATCAGATTCGGATCGACGCCTTCTTCGCGCGCCGCCTCGACGATCAACCGCGCAACATCGTCGGGCATCCCGGCCAGCAGGTCCGGCCGCACCTTCGAATCCGCGTCGCCAATCCCTGACGACATCATCCGGCCGGCATCGCCCGACGCACTTCCTGTCGTCAGATCACGCGGCGGCATAACCTTTATCGGCTCATCCCGATAGGCAAAAACATTGGCGCTGGCCCGGACGGATTTCGCCCGGCTCAACGAGGAGAAAGCGGACGCCGCCGTCCTCGACGCCGCTTTCCCGCCCCCGGCGCGCATGGCAAACGCCTGATCGCTCAACGGCATCACAGTGCCGAAACGTGCCGAATCAGGCTCCTCGCCAAAGGCATGGAGAGGCGTTGCCGCGCACAACAGTGCGGCGGCACCCAGGCCATAGACGCTCCAAAGTCGCGCCCCTCTCCTTGATAAAAACGGCATATCTGACCCTGAACGCTTTTAGACGCTCTACTTACACTCTAGTAGAATCTAATTCGCTGCGGTCAAGCCCAAAAATTCGCCCTTGGTGTAATTTCCTGTCATGCGCTGCGTCGTGCCACTGCTCAGCATCGACGTCTTGTGCTGTAATATTTGGTCAGTGGCGGAAATCACCATTTTGTGTCATTCAGTTCGTGCGGCGGACCTTCGGGCCCGTTGGCGGGTAGGCGATCTCAGGCAATGCCGTCGCAAGACGGCGCCCGCTTTTCCTCTTTGCCTGCCGCAGGGAAGATCGGATGTCGGCCGATACTTCTGGCGGCCCGGCAAGCACCTTTCCAAGGATCGGGGACACGTCCGGGGCTTATGGACAACCACGCATGTTCAGGACGCTTTTTGCCACCAGTCTCATCCTCCTGCCGATGGTCCAGGCTGCTTCCGCGCAATCTGTTGCAGAAATGAAGGCATGTGTGGATCGCTCGGGCGGTGTTTCGACCGAGATGCTGAAATGCGGCAAGATCGAAATCGACAAATGGGACAAACGCCTCAACGCGGCCTATCAAACGCTGATGCACCACGGCAGCCACGCCGAACATGACAGGTTGCGACGTGAACAGCGCGTGTGGCTCAAGCACCATCTCAACGAAACGCACAGGCTCGCCGCCGATCCCGATAACGGCTCGGTGGCTTTCATCGTTTCTCAAGACTTCGAACTCTCCGATATCAGCCAACGCACGCTGGAACTGGAAAAGCGCGTCGATCAACAGCGTTAAACAACCGCGCTACAGAGCGACGGCTTCCTTCCTACGGGTTCTTGCGTTCCCAGGGATCGCGCTTCCACCGATAACGCAACTGCTCCCGGACACCGAGATACTTGGCCAGATTGACCGCCGTGCCCCCCTTGACGAAGACCGACCCGGCATCCGCTCCCGTCCGATACCTGACGATCCGGCACAGATAGTTCGGCAACGGCCGGTTCACCCGTCGGAGTTCGTGGCAACCCATGATCTGATACTGATAATCATCGCTCAGGGTCTGAAATTGACGGTTCTTCTGCTGCACAGGCCCCAGCCGATACGGCCCATAAGCTGACGACGTTTGCACCAGCTGGCATTCCGAAAACGTCCCATACGCCTTGCATCTTGTAAGCTTCAGCCCCGACCATGGTGGCGGGACGTAATAGGCAAGCGGGACCCGAGACGCACATCCGGCCACAAACATCCCCATCGCTATCGCCGCTATGACCGGAACTTTCATCTAATTCTCCCTTTCGGCCCACTCGTAGCCATCATCCATCAATCCATCGATGATCTGCTTGAATGCGAACAGGCAGACCGGCCCTTCTTCATCGACGCAACTCAACGACGCCAGGCCAATCCCCACCTCTTCCAGTTGCTCCAGCATGGTTGCGATTTCTCTGCCCGACACAGCCGACAGTGCCGACCAATTCTTTTCCGACCTCTGCGCCCCGAACCGGGCCGACCAGGCGTAAAGCCCCGCAGCCAGATCGAGCAGGATATCCATATGGCCCTCAACACCGTCTTCCCTGCTGCAGCTTCCGCGGGCCACCACGGCGAAGGACGGCCCTATCGCCTCATCGAAATCAATGACCGTCCCATCATGAAACTGCGCGACGTCAGCTTCCCTGGAGACGATCATGCGTCTTTCATTGCGCATCGATCGCAACGATCCCCATTGCACGAAATTCTCCATCACCGCCGACGCAACAGTCTCAAGCCCTGTTTCCCCGCCGCAATGCTCACACACGATCCGCAGCTCACCCTCGCTGAACCGCAGCCTGCCTTCGCTCATGTTCGAGACGAATTCGCATCCCCGCCAACTCGCATTCTTCCAGCCGCGCACCACGCCATAGGTTCCGAGCCGCTCGATCTTCCAATGCTCGGCCGCGATCCCCTCCGAGATCTGCGTGTTCGGGCCGAGCACCAGCCCGTATCCATCCGCCTGCGCCCCGCAATGCTGACAATCGTGCTGAAACGGTACGAGATACCAGTCCATCGACCACACCGCGCTAGCGGCCGACACTGTCCTCTCACTTGGCTTCAGATTCGTCCGGCCAGACACTCAACGCCCCTCTTGCCATCCCGCTCGACATAACCGACCCGATCTGCACGGTCCGGGCCGCCAGGTTGACCAACGCCCTCAGCGCATCGCCTTCGCTCGCATTCAACCACGCCGTCGCCAGTTGAAGGACGTCTTCGTTCACCCCTTTCGCCTGGATCGTATAGCCCTTCCCTTCATCGCCGGGCGCTGCCGGGTCCTCGCTATCCGCCAATGTCGACCTCGCATCTGCGTTCTTGATGTCACTAGCGTATAATCCGTTCGACCGCAATTCCAGTGAAGCAAGCAGAATGCGTCCCCAAGCGCGGCCTGACGGCCGCGCTCGCTTCTATATGTCCGTCTCTGCCGGCGATGACCGCTCCGTTAAGTTCTCCTGCCTCCCAGGATTCAAGATTAAGGGAGGCGGCACGAAGTCTTCTACCGTGACCTCTCCCCCGTCCCCATCATCGGACAAAAGACCTGAAATCTGCCATGTCACGAGCGCCCCCACGATCGCTAAGAGCACAAAGAGCACTACGATAACTGACTTGCGCCGCTGCTCGGTCTGCCACCAGAAACGCTTGCTTCTCATGCGCAACGACGTGTCGTTCATCATCAAGGCTGTTCCCGTAACCGCATGTATTGCTTGGTGTGTCTCCGATTCAATCTCCTGCCGGACGGCATCGAAAATTTGTTCGTAGGAGGCTCCTATCAAGCCAAGCATGACTATATTTTCGTAGGCCAGACGAACTATCCGCGCCTCGTCCATCGCCGCCACTTCAAGTTTCCTTTCGGACAAATAAGTCCGTATCGCATGCGACGTTCTTTCTAAGGTAACGAGATTGTCTTCCGCCAGAAGCACTTGATTTATCGCCGTATTCAGCATTTCATGTTCTTTCGTTTTCTGGCGTTGGTTGTATTTCGTCGGTTGGGTTGTTTGCCCGGCGATCACCGAATCAATAGTCAATTTTCGAGGCCGGATCTCCACCGCTGGCCGTCCCGGCAATTCTTCCAGAAAATTACACTACTGTGCAAGTCGCTTTGCGACCGCGCTTACCTCCGCTAAGGCTCCCGCACCCGCTGCGCGGGCGCGATCGCCAAGCTCCCCGAGCCCCGCAAGCGGGTCTCGGCCCTGCGGGCTACAATCGCTCTTGCGACGCCGAGGCCAGCGCTCATGCGCCACCCTTCGCGCCAGGCCCAGCCGAATCTAACCGGCAAATGCGTAAAGGTCCGTCGAAAGACGCGACCCTAAGGGGGGCAAGCCCCCCTTTCCGTCGCAAAGCGCCACCTTGGCGCGCGGGATGCAGCAGCTCGGTCGCATCTGCGATGCAACCGCCATGCGCACCCGCGCACCCGCGCTGACCCTTTCAGCCATCCCCCCTTCTGCCGGCAAGGAGAAGGCCGGGCGTGAGCCCGCCTTCACCCCTATTGGCAATTCCGGAGACCAATATGCCAAACCAGACAACCGGATACCTTATCGATCCGACCGCCGGCGTGCTGTCCTATGTGACCATCCACGATCCCGCAGACCGCTTCGGACACGATACCAGAAGCCAGATGCTCCTCCGCCTCAACGCCAAAGGCCTCGACGTCCTGCCCGTCGAACTCGACGGCGCCGCCCATCTAGTCTGGCATGACGCCCATTGCTTCGAAGGCTACACCTCCGGCCTGTTCCAGATCGACAAGCTGCCTTTCCTCGCCGGCCGCGCCGTCATCTTCGCCGATGACGGCAAATCACCCGAGGACGCCAACGCAACGCCCTTCGGCCTCACCCCGACGATCGCCGCCCAGGATCTCGCCGCCCGTATCACAGGCTACCGGCCCGTCATCATCCCCAGGATGCGCGACGGCTCCCCAGCCGGCTTCGATCTCGCCCTGGAACGCTCCACCCTGACCGTGGCGGCCTCCTAGCCGCCACCGGCCCCGCTGCCTGCTCACCGGCATCAAAGCGCATGAACGAAGATCCCGGCGGGTTGCCCGCCGGGACTGCTCTGTCGATACCCTCCACAACTCATTGTCGATCCCCACATGGGGACTGCTCTCGCCAGCGTGTACTCGATTTAGGTCTCGCCATTTCCGATCCCGCGCGAAGCGGGGGACTGCACAGCAACCACACCGCCAGGCTCCGTCGCCAAAGGTTATCGATCCCCACGAAACGGGGCACTGCCCTGTCTGCTCCAAGCGTGAACTCGCCATCATGTATTTTCCGACCCCGCGATCGGGGCTGCCCGATTCGCCACCATCCACACCAGCCGACCGGTCATGTTGTCGATCCCGCCAATAACGGGACTGCGCCACCGGCATCGATCCAGCAAGCCCACAGGCCGAGGACACTTGGCGTCCACCTTACTGGAACGCCGACAATCGTGCCCAATGCTACATTCCCGTTCGTGAGCGCTTCAATTAATCCACGCCGTCCACGGCATCCTTCAGGTTTCCCGGAAACGGAAGGTCCGGCAGGCCGGGGCGGAGACCGCAGCGCAATCCCGGACCCGCCGCGCCAGGCCGAGACCCGCCAACATTGCATTGGCGATTCCGGCCGATTACACTCTCGTCACATGCGCCTCCTCGCCCTCATCCTTGCCGCCCTTTCCCTCCTCAGCCCGATAACGCCGGCACTGGCGCAATCGGGCGCGTTCCCGATCTGCTCCTACGGCAAGCGGACGCAGTGCGTCGTGGATGGCGACACGTTCTGGCGGGGCGGCCAAAAATATCGGCTGAAAGACATCGACGCCCCCGAGATCGCCGGCGGCGCAAACTGCCAGCAGGAATATCAGACCGGCGTCGCCGCGACTTACATGCTGCAGAGACTGCTTGAATCGGGCATCGTCTCCATGACGGCCTTCGGCCGCGATCGCTACGGACGCACGCTCGTGAAAGTCGAAACCCGAATGGGCGACGTCGGGTCGGCCCTCATGGACGCCAGACTTGCCCGATCCTATGGCCACGGCCGGGCGCCGTGGTGCTGAACAACGGACGGTCAGCCGACCCGCCGTCAGCGATCGGCTTCTTCGGGCGCCTGTTCGGCTTCCTCTTCTCGGCCGGCCTGTTCATCCGCGCCGTCTACTGGATTCTCCCGACACGCGAGACCCTCCTGGAACCCGTCCGTCTCCTGTGGCTCGGGATCGGCGGTCCGCTCCTCCTCCTGGCCATCTATCCGGTCGCAATCCTGGCCTACGACACGCTCCTGCATTTCGTGCCGAAGCCGCTCAGGCGCGTCAGGACCTGGAAGGAACAGACACGCCGGCAGGCGGAAGCGAACGCGGCGCTTGCCGCGTTCACCTCCATCGGGTTCACAATCGTCGTGCTATTGCTGCGCTGGCTGATCCCGCGCGTCGAGGATCCGATCGGCCAAACCCTGTTGTTCTGGAGCTACCGGCTGACGCTTGCCAGCCTGGCGCTATCCGCCGGCGCCGCCCTGCTCGGCTTTTATGTCGCCAGACAGCGCTTCTACCAGCGATAGTTCAACGACTGTTCATGCGCGCGTTTGTCTTCTTCCATATTGCGCGCGCCGATGGCGCCGTGGATGGCGGCCATTTGCCACTCTTCTTCTTTTTTGCGCTTTTCTTCTAGCGCTTTTAGCGCTTCTGCATGGCGCGCTCTTTTAAGTGCCTTCTCCAGCTCCGGTACGGTGCGCGGGATCGATTCCTCTCCCTGGAACAAACCGAAGAACGACGGGATCGCGAAGACGAGGAGCAGCTTCAGCCAGAAGCTTCCCAGGAGGATTTTATAAAAGCCAACAGCAATGGACTGTCCCCACTCCCAGCCGTAAGCGCTCGATGCAGCCCACAAAAGCAGCCACCCGACGAAGCCCACCCAGGCGAGAAGCATGACGAGGCCGGCAAGCATCCAGAACGCCAGCGCCGTGAATTTGATCGTACGGTACGTGTATTTGATGGCCGTGATCATCTGTGCCGCCTCTTCAATTCGGCCGTGTTTTGCGCACCAATTGCAGCCGCGCCATTTAAACGCGCTTGCACTGTCGTGTAATTTTCATTTATAGCATTTTCTCATCGGTTTCAAAAGGACCGAACTCAAAATGCGCGCGATCGTGCCGACTTGCATTGCTGTCCTCGCGGCCTCGGCCGCGCCCGTCGCTGCCCAGAAACCGACGGCGCCGAGCCCTGCCAAATTCGTCGAATATTACCAGAATGCCTACGCTAACGGTCGCGACCTGATACCCGGACCGCAGCGGCCGCTGGATCCGACCAGCCTGGCAACAGGCCTCAAGCTCGAAACCGTCATTCCCGAGGCCGCATTGACCGGCAACGCATTCGCCGAGGAAGACAACACCGTCATCAAGCTGGCCGGCGTCCAGGGTTGCCAGTCCACTAAACAGCTCCAGTTCGGCGATATGAAATCATCCTGTACCATGATTTCCCTCGCCGGCCTCAATGCCGCCCTGCAAACGGCGGCGGCCCCCGCAGGGGGTGCCTTCCCGTGCCATTTTCTTGGCATGAACACCGGAACGCCGGCGGTTCATTTCGCGGAATGCTTCTTCATCGGCGCCGACGACAAGGCTCAATCGCTGTCCGAATATCTCATCCGGCGCGGCCTGGCTTTTGCCGCCCGCACACCGAACGGCACGGCACTCTTTCCTGAATACGCGGCGGCCGAAGCCGCCGCCGCCAAGGCCCGCGTTGGCATTTGGGCAAACCCCTCGTTCCCTCACCCCTATGGCGAGCGGTTCCGACTAAACCAGATGAATTGATGCGAGTTGCCTTAATCATGCTGATCGTCACCGTCGCTGGTTCCCTCGCCTACCTCTACGCGGTCGGGCTGCCGAACATTGACGAACCTCCCAGGGCCAAGGTCATCCCTGTACAAGCGCAGGCCGAGAGCAGCCAGGCCCCCAGGAACGCCAGCAAGTTCGTGCCCTTCCCGGCGACGGCTCAATTCGAAACCGGCGACAGCTGGATCGCCGATGGCAAGCGCTATCGTCTCTACGGCCTGCAGGCCTGCCTGCGCGGCACCTCGGTGACGATCGCTGCCGGCGTCAAGCGCGATTGCGGCGAGCTCAACCTGATCATGGCTCAGGCCATTATCCGCGACAGCAAGCCGGTCTGCACCACGATCCGGGAGCTCGACTCCAACAATCTTCTCGTTGTCTGTCAGACAACGACGGGGAAAACGGGTTACGACCTCGCCACCTACATGATCGCGCAAGGATGGGGCTTTGCCGCCACCAACGCGACCGGCCAGCTCATCGTTCCCGGTTATCGCGTGGTCGAGCAAGGCGCGCGTGAGGCGCGAGAAGGTCTCTGGGCCTATTCCGATCTGCCGCATCCGGTGTCCATCCTGATCGGCCGTAACAAACAGCAATCCTCGCAAAACGCCGCCAGTCAACAATGACCCACGTCAAAGCCATCTCGTTCGTCTTCTTGCTCGCGGCCACGCTGCCGGCCAGCGCGCAGAGCTCGGCCGACGCGACGCTGCCAAGGCAAATTTACGGACGCGTGCAAGTGCTCGACGGATCCACGGTCGAGTTCGTCAAACCGAAGAAGCTCGTGCGCTTCGCCGGCTATCTTGCGCCTCGCCTCGATCAGGTCGCCACGACGGACAGCGTCGAATGGCCCGCCGGACAGGTGGCGCGCGACTGGCTGATCCTGCGAACCCTGAAACATGACGTCAATTGCGCCCCGGTCACGACCGACTCCAACGGCACCATTCTCGCCCACTGTTTCGTCGAAGAGACCAATCTGGCAGCGACCGCGATCGCCGAAGGGATCGGATACGCGTTCAATTATCCTGGCGAACCGCAGGTTCCGGCCTATTTCGATATCGAGCGACGCGCGCGCGGCCTCGGCTTCGGCATCTGGTCCGATCCGAAACTCGCCCCGCCATGGAACTACAAACCCGATAAACCGGCTGTTCCCCTGGCGGGCTCGACGCCGACGGACACGCCGGAACCTGGCCTTCCCCTTCCACCTCCCGCTCCAGGGCAGGCCGACAATTCACCACGAGGCTAAGATGAGAAAGCTGCTCTTCGCCCTCATGATCACCATAGCCGGCACGCCATTCGTATCGCCGGCATCGTCGCAGACTGCGCAGCAGCAGCCTGCTCCAACCCAAAAATTCGATCCCGATCAATGCGGCGCCGGCGGCATGGGGTGCCAGCCTCCTGACGTCCAGGAGTGGGTGGCCAAGGGCATGGAAATATCAAATCTCCCCATGGTTGCCCTTAGTTACTATGCCGATGCCTGCGTCAAGCACCCGGACTGGAAACATGATTGCGAGACCGATCCGCGAAAGGTCCTGCGCCGAATCGGCATCACCGACTTTTAATGAGGCAATAGTCCCAATGAACCAGACAGTTACTCTCAGCCTTACCGGACTCGTATCGCTGATCGTCGGCGCGGCCGGCAGCTACGCCTACACAAACTCGATCCAGGCGAACAAGCTTGCCGATCTCACCGGCCAGATCGCAACGCTGCAGAAGAAGGTCGACGACTACGAGGCGGCCGCCAAGGTGGAAGCCCCCTCTAACGAGGAAGCGCTCGCCGCCGTTCGCAAACGCATGATGTCCGGTAGTAGCTTAACGAAGGCCAACATCGACCAGTGCCAAAAGGACAGCCTTGCCCCCGGTGCCGTCACCTGTTCGCTCACGGTCTCGGACGACCAAAACCTCACTTTCCGCAAGGTTTTTCACTTCGTTAAAATCGACGGCGTTTGGACAGCGCAGAATTGATGCAACAAGGAGAGACCCCATGAAGCCCTTACGATACCTGCTTCCGGCTATCGCGGGAGCCGTCATCAGCCTCACGGCCCACGGCGCCAAGGCCCAGGACGCCTCTTTCGGCTGCAAGATCCTGCTATGCGTCGCTTCCCAGAACCCTTCCTGGCAAGGCGTGCCCTACTGCGTGCCGCCCGTGCTGAAACTGCTGGCGATCCGCAAGGTCCACCCCGGCTATTGGCCCTCCTGTCCAGAGGCAGGCACCGGCAAGCCGGGTTATGCCCAATATGAGGATTGCCCGCAAGGCTGGAGCCCCTATTCAGCGCCGGGCGACCGGCCCGGCCAATTCCGCGAGGCCGCTCGTTGCCGTATCGACGCCAGCCAACTGCCCCAATCGGTCAGCTACAACCGACAGCGCTACGGCGGCGGCGATGGCGGCAGTATCATCACGGCAACCGTCCAGATTGACGGCAAGCCCATTCAAGCGCACATCGATCGTGTCTTCGATGATGGCCGCGGATATCGGACGAACACCTATCTCGACATCCCGCGCCCGAGGCGCCCCGATCCCTGGTACTTCGATATCCGCAACAAGGACACCGGCAAGGTCCAGCGCTTCTTCTTCAATCTGAGGCACTGAGACTTTCCATCGCCCATCACGCAAATGCCCGCCATTTCGGCGGGCATTTTCAATTTCGAGAACCGATCTCCCGGACCTTACCAGCTGGCTACCGCCTCCGTCCCCGACGTGGGCTCAGGCGGCTTCGAGCGCTTCTTGCGTTCGCGCGCGGGTCCGTCGCTGCCGCCCCCATTGTCATCATCGTCCCCATCCTCGTTCTTGATCAGGTCCGATGCGGCAATCCCGAATTCCTTGGACATGCGATTGAGCATTGACAATCGAACGTCCCGCCGGCCCCGCAAAACCTGGGACATATAGCCTTCCGTCACCTGAAGGCGCTCCGCCATATCCTTGTTGAGAAGCCCTTGCTCATCGCGAATCCTGCTGAGCACCTTGCTCAACCGTCGATGCAATTTCTCGTCGTCCGCTACCTTGCCCAAACCTGCCTTCCGTCCACCCTCTCCCCGATGACGCGGCATCACGATCCTTCGCTTTCGTGCCCATCCGCCGCAAAATGTATGACTCCGAAACCCGGCGAAAGATAGCCCCGGCCATCATCATCTTCGGATATCATTAGGTTCAGTTCCATCAACCGTTCAGATGAATTTGTGACGCGGCCTTGCTAAGCCGGCTTAATCGCCATGCCTGATTCCGCCGGATCCTAACACACTATCCCATAATTCTACCATAGTGTAATCCGTTATGGACAGCACCGGGGTGAATCACGTACGGTCGCAACTCAGCGTATACAACGCTGGTTCGACAACAACACATTCATGGAGACAGACGAGAGCGCAAAAAAAAAGCCCGGCATTGCCGGACCTTCTTTTTGGGAGCTTTTCGTAGGGTGGCAACCCGAACCCATATTTTCAGAATTGCGAGCTCTGAAAAAATCTTGGGTCCATCCTACGAAATCTCTTCCAAAGAATCAATAGCTGCGCTTCAGGCGCCACGGGTTTTTTTTGCCTGCGTTCCCGCACCGCAAGGAAAGGGGACAACGATGTATCTTGGCCTAAGACCAGCCACAGCCGCCCACGATCAAGCGGCCGAAGTCGCGCGCCAGTACGGCGGCGAGCATATTCGAACGAAAGCCGAAATCTGGGCGATCTGGGACGACGTGATCCCGACGTTCAACCTGAATGCCAGCGCGCGCCAGCTCCTCGACTTCCTGCTGCGCGTCACAAGCGACAAGGACTGGTCCGATCCGGCACATCCGCCGGTCGCCTACCCGTCAAACCGCATCATCTGCGCCCGGCTGTGCATGAGCGAACGCACCCTCGCACGCGCCACCAACAGCCTTATCGACGCCGGCCTGGTCGCCATGAACGACAGCGCCACCCGAAAGCGCTATCGCGCAAGCGACGGCACCGCCTACGGCTTCAATCTCGCGCCTATAGCGGTTCGCTACGCCGAGTTGCAGGCTCTGGCCGCACGCATGTCGGCCGAGCGCCAGCAGCGCCACGAGCTTGTCTCCCTGATCGTTGCCACCCGCACCGCCATCAAGCAGAAGCTCATGGCCGCGACCGACGATCACCCCGATGCCCCTGACTGGCCGGATCTGGCCACTCACCTCGATCAGATCATCAATCGGTACGGAGATCTGGCAAGACGGCCGCGCCGCCACATCCACGCCGACCTTGCCGTCCTGGGGCAGCTGCTGGCGGAACTGCAAATGCTCGATGATCGCGTCGATGCCGCCAGAGACGAGCATGACGACGATGCTTCATGCTCTGAAAATGTGACGGCCGCGCCTGACAATTTGGACGGCAGCCACATAGACAACCAAGCATTCCATCCACAATCCTGTCAAAAAAGTGGAGCGGCCTCCGGCCGCAAGCCGGGAATGAAAAGTGCGCCGGTCATCGAGGTCGCGCTTGTGCTGGACGCCTGCCCGATTTTACGCGAGTATCATTTTGGAAGGCTGCGCACGATGCACGATCTGGTCGATGCCGCCGCGAAAATGCGCCCAGGCGCCGGCATCAAACAAGAATTCTGGGCCGAAACCTGCGAAACGATCGGCCGCGCGCCGGCGGCGGTCCTGCTCGCGCACGTCCTGCAGCGCCAAGCCGACGGCGAGATCACCCGATCCGCCGGCGGGCTCTTCCGAAACCTGTGCGATCGCTATGCCGCCGGCAGCCTCAATCTGCGCCGGCAACTGCAATCCCAGGCCCGCAAGATCTTCTCGCGTCATTTGAACTGAGCCGTCATGCGCATCGTTCTTCGCGGCACCCCAGCTTACCACGTCGACCAGATCACGGCCGGTGAAGCCGAGGCGCTTCGATCCTGGTACGGCCATTCCTCATCCGCCGAGCAGGACGCCATTGCGCTCGCCGTCATTCGCCGCGCCAAAACCAAGGATGGCTGGATCGAGTGCGATTGCATCGCAGGCGACTTCAAACCCCTCCTCGCGCCGCAACAGCAAGAGCGGACGTTTACTTTGCGGCGGCTCACGCCCGCCGACGGCGATCCCCATGCGCGCGTCGATCGACCGAACCATGCTGATAATTGCCCGTTCCACGTCGACCGCGACTTCGAGCCACCGGCACATGATCGCGCCTTCAATCTGCGACCCGTGCGCCATCGCGACACGGCCTATATCGACGCATTGCCGGCCATTCCGTCCCGGCTCGCCGACCCGAACCGCACCCCTCCCGACCGGGACCGTGAACGTAACGACCGTCCCTCGAAGCTCGCTATCGTGCTTTGGCGGCTCATGGATGCCGCCGCCGTCAATGTGCTCAAGGCGCTTCAGGACCAACCCTCCCCTTACCGTCTGAAGGACCAACTCGCCGCGCTCCACAACGCCGGCGTCAATTGGCGTGTCACGCGCACCTGGCGCTTCAGCGCCTTGTCGACCACCTGGGCAGGCGATTACAGAGACAAGAGTTCCCGGTTCCAGCGCTTGTTGCGCAAGTCGCGCAATGATTGGGCGCCCAACCAGCGCCGCACCGGTTTCATGATCCTGTTTGCTCCCAGCGTGACCGAAAAGCTCATCCGCCCAGCCGCCATCTCGGAACCGATCGAGCTTCATTCGCGCGTGCGCCAGCCACTGCGCGGTGATCCCCGACGCCGCGGTCCCTATCTTGTGATAGCCAACACCGATTTCGGCGACGAGGACGACGGTGAACTGCGCGCAGTGCAATCCTATGCACAGCCCGTCTTCAACGGCGATACGCTGTTTCCGGTCGAATCCGGGTTCGAGCGCGATGTCACCGATCTGCTGATCTGGCTTCAGAAGTCCCTTTTCGAGGCCGCCCCGCGACTTCGCATCACCATCACCAAGCCGCTCTTTGCCATCTCGACGCCGAAAGGTCTCTGCCGCCCGGATTTTATCCTTGAAACGGCCTATGGCTACCATCCTCCGGTTCGCCTGGTCATCGAAGCCATGGGCATGGATACCGACCAATACCTCGAAGCCAAGGCAAAAACGCTGCCGCGCATGGAGGAAATCGGGCCACTCTATGAAATCACGCCGGACGACATGGGCCGGAGAAACGCCCAGGCGCTCGGCGCTGATCTGCAGCACTGGGTGCTCGAGCACGCTGCTTTCCGTCGGCTTCGCCTGTTCAATGAGTAAGTCTGACTGCCCTAAAAAATGGCTCAGGCCAGCGTTCGAAAAGCCGCTACGAGATCCTCCGGTCTCATGCACTCCGCATCTGCATGGAGCAGTTCCGCCAGATACATCGCCTTTGCCCGACGCTCGGCAGCGGATGATACAACCGCCTCCGCAACAACTGTCAGTGCAAGCTGCTCATCTTTTGAAAGCCGTTCCATCCGCAGGGCGGAAAAGCGGTCGGCTTTGCGGTTCTGATCGCAATCGCGCGCGAAACTCACCAGATCGCGCACTTTGCGGCGATGCGCAGCTATGACCGCATCAAGACCATCGCCCACATCTTCCGCCGAATTCGTGCTTACAAGTTCGAGCCGCATGAGCGAACTACTACGAAAAGTTGCAAAAAAGGAAAGGGGCGTTTTCCCTCCTAATTTTCCCCGGACTTGCCCCTCTCCTCCAGTCTGGCTATTTTTCAGATCGGGGCGCTTACACCGCAGTGCTATTTGCATGGTGGAGGATGGATCGCGCTCTCGTCATCGAAGATGAAGACCTTATGCGGCTGATGGTCATCGACATCCTGGCCGAGCATTATGACGGCTGTTACGTGGAAGGGGCGCAAACGCTGGAAGAGGCGCTCTCGACCATCGGCAGCAATTCATTCGATCTGGTGATCATCGATCCCGGTCTGCCGGGATTCAGGGTCGACGTCGAGGAAGACCGGCTTCACGTCGTCTCGCGGATCGTCAAGGCATCACATGGGGCCAAACACATCGTCTTGACCAGCACTGACAGCAAGACGGAGGCAGGGGCAATGCTGAAGCTCGGCATCAACGGCTATCTGGCAAAGAGAGGCCTGTCGCGCACACGACTCCTGGCTCAGCTGGCCAAGGCCACTCCCGGCAACTTCACCGTACAGTTGGCCGAGGAGTTGGCCGATACTTCTTCGCGACCTCGGCAATTCAGCCTCACGGATCTCACGCGGCGGGAACGTCAGGTGATGGAATTGATGATGGAACGCCCAAAAGGCCAGAAACGAAAAGACGTCTACCAACTTGCGGCCGAAATATACAAGATCGAGCCCTCGACCGCCGAGCAGTATTTCAAAAGCGCCATTCGCAAACTGCGAATGCGCGGACACCCTCTTGGAGACATATAATTGGTCGTACACGACATCCATCTTCCGCTAAGCCGAGATGACGTTTCCCCGGTCATCTGGGACGAGCTCGTGTCCGGCCGCTATGAGGCGAAGGAAGTGAAAGCCATCAGGCGGTCCATTCTAGTCACCGACCGCGTGCTGGAGCTCGGCGCCGGCCTTGGTATCGTCACCAGTGTCATCGCCTCCCTCACAGACGCAACCGTGCGGGCTTACGAGGCCAATCCAGCTACCGTTGACCTCGCAAAACGCATCATCGCCTCCAACGATGTCGACAACATCCGGATCGAAGCTGGCCTGCTGACCGCTGGCGCTCCACGCAGCTACGACTTTTACGTCCGCCGCGATCTGTGGATGTCGTCCCTGATCGCGGAGCAGGGACCATACGAATCCGTCATCACCCTTCAATCGCGCGATATCGATCGGGAGATCGACGCCCACGAGATCAATGTCCTGGTCATGGATATCGAGGGCGCCGAGCGCGAGCTGCTCCGAGACGCCAAATTGAATGGCGTCGAGCGTATCCTGCTGGAGCTGCACGATCACCTCTACGGTCTCGAAGGGGTCCGCGACATCATGCATAGCATGACCGCAAAGGGCTTTGCCTATGATCCTCGCGGATCCAGCGGCCCGTGCGTGCTGTTTTCCAAAGACTACCGTCCACGCACATATCAGGCAGGAGACGACCTCGAATGAAGGCATCTGCATTTGCGGCAATCGGCATATCGATCATGGTCGCAACATCCGCCCAGGGTGCAAGCGTCGACCCGGAGTCGTTTGCAATCGAAGACGCCAGCGGAAAAACCGTCAAACTATTCTCGTCGAACCAGCTCCGCACCGAGTTCAAGACTGTGACGATCACCACAACAACGCCCTGGAGCACCGACGGTGCGAAAATCCAATGGCGCGGCCCGCCGCTTCTCGACCTTCTTCATAGCGGCGGCCTGGACACGCTCTCATCGGTCCAGATCGTCGCCTACGACGATTTCATTTCGGATATCACGCTCGACGAAATACGGTCATATGGGCCGATCCTGGCACTCGAACGCAGCTGCACAAGAGCGGACGTCACCAAGGGCAAATGTCAGGCAGGTCAGCAATTCAGGGCGATCGACCTCGATGAGAAAGGCCCGCACTTTATCGTGTGGCCGCTCGACAAACTCCCCTCCTCCTATGTCCCGGCCAGAAACTCGATCTGGGTCTTCTTTCCCGTTGCCGCTCGGCCATCGCCACAATGAGCCTCCCCCGACTCTCGCCGTTGATGCTTGTCCCGTATCTCGGCCTTATCGTCGCTCTCAGCCTTGGAGCATGGTCCTACTTCCGCGCGGATCAGTACCGCCTGAAATCGGAAGAAATTCTCAGCGAGACCTATGAAATCCAGTGGCGCGTCGCCCAGGTCCGCGAGCGGCTCATCCGTGTCTCAGGCTACCTGCAAGTGGCCGACAAGGCCGGCATTCTGGACCCCGACATTCACCGCCAAATTCAATTGATCGACGTCAATGTGAAGCAGCTGTTGGCGCTGCCCTACGTCGAAACCTTCATGCCGACACGAGAGCGGCAGATGCTGAAGGAGCTGAATTCAAGGATCAATGCCGAAGTTGCCCCTACGCTTACAGCTCGGAAGAACTTTCCGAATGCCCTTGCGACCATGCAGGCTCTGGAAAAACAAATGATCGAGATATCCAGCTCGACGGTCAATCACAGCTCGACCCTGCAGCAACAGACCCTGATCGATATCGCAGCTACTCGGAATTGGTACTACTTCGGCATTGCCCTTGCCCTGGTCGCGATCTGCGCCCTGGCGCTGCATCAGCGTTACGTGCTCAAGGATCGCCATAACAAGCAAATGCGGTCGCTCGCTGTCCTCTATCAGCATATGACCCATACGCGTGTCAGCGCCTTGCGTCTCTTCACCGAATCGCTTGGATCGCGGAAGCCCTCTCCAACGCTCGTCGAGGCCGCTCATCGGACAGCAACAGAACTCGAAACGATCAACGATACGCTCCTCGCCATCACGGCGGCCAGGCGCGACAATCAGACGAAACCCCTTGGCGACATTCTGTTGCAGCTTAGACAGAACGACGCCGACGGTCTCATCATCGACGTGAGCCCCGCCGCCCGCGATCTGCCGATACCATCCAGGCTCTTTATCCTGCTCTTGAGCGAACTCGTGTCGAACGCCCGCACCGCCGTCAACGGCGTTGCAAACGGCTCGATCACGATCCGAGGGGACGTCAAACCCGCTCGATTATGGCGGGGGTCTGAACTCAATCTCGAAGTGACCGACAACGGCCGCGGCATGTCGCCTGAGATTTTAAGCAAAGCCCGGACCCCATACTTTTCGACCAAGTCCGGCCGCCATATGGGGCTCGGCCTGACCAGCTGCACGGAAATCGTCGAAACGCTAAGAGGCAAGCTCCGCCTACACTCCGCCATTCAGAAAGGAACAACCGTTCACATGCGGCTTCCTGTAGAAACCGCGCGGTTCTAGGCCGCTTCCCCTCGCTTTCGCGAGGATTTAGCGCGTCGCCTCCGCGGTTCTCCCTCTCCCCATTTGTCTTCGAGCAATTCGTACGCCTCGATCCCGAACTCTTTCGACATTCGGTTCAACATCGATAAGCGCACGTCGCGCCGGCCATGCAGGACCTGAGACATATACCCTTCCGTCACTTTAAGCCGCACGGCCAACTCCTTGTTCATCAGGCCGTTCAAATCCCGAATATGAATGAGTGCCTTGCTCAAGCGCTTGTGCAGCCGCTCATCGTCATTCCAGTCTGCTGCAAAATCTGCCTTGTGCTTGCCATCACTTCGATGTCGCGGCATTCCAAATCACCCTTTCAAGCCCAAACGCGTTATGACTCGAACCGATCTTCGATGTAAGTGCCTTGCGTGCAGATTCCTTTGGCGAAAATAGGGTCTTTCATCCGATTCGCACCAACCTCCGGGTGTTCCCAACACCATCAGAGACAGAGGCAGGCCGGTCCAGCGACCGGCCCTTGAGGAAAGAGAGAGGCTCTTCCAGGCCGGCGCCTGATCCTGAAAGGCCCGCGCCATGACCCTCTATTGCGCAAAAGAATTCTACAATGACGGCCGCGTCCATGACGATCGGCTGCTCTACGTCGCTCCGAACGGCGAGAACGTCTTCGTGCCCGACGGCTTCGCCGCCAATCAGAAGCTGCCGCTCGCCCTATTCACCGAGAGCGGACACGCCATGGAAGCCTCCCGACATGCCAGCATCCGCGGCGGCACCCTCAATGTCGAGGAATTCACGCCCGACCCGGTAATCCCGGTGAGCGAGATATCCTGGCTCGTCGGTCGGATACACGTTTCCACGACGAACGAGGATCTGTTCGATGACTTCAAGCGGCGCTCCAATAAAGCCACGCCGGCGACCGTACTCGAGATCTGCGCCATCGCGCTCGCATACCACCGCGCCAACCAGCACCTGTATCGCGTCTTTGCCTTTTGAGGATATCCTTATAGAATATACGGATATGAAAAGAAGGATGGCCAATGCCGCTCGACATCAAGGTTTCTACCGTCGACGAACTGGCTGAACAAGTGCGCGTGCAACTCGGCGCACGCACGAAGACAGATGCGGTCAGGACAGCTTTGCGACACGAACAGGAGAGAGGTGAAGCCGAGGTGCCTCTGCGCCAGAAGTTTGCGGCGATCCGCAAGGAATTGCGAAACGAACTCGGGCCGCCGCCCCGCGACCTCGACATGAAAAAGATCATGGACGATCTGTGGGAGCATGGCGCATGAGCCTCGTTGACGCCTCCGTCTTCTGCGCCATCCTCCTTGAAGAACCTGGTTACGAAGAATTCGAAAAACAGCTCCAGGGAAGCCAAGGCAATGCTCTAGGTCACCCCGATGGTGCGCTTCGAGGCCGTCACGGGCTGCATGAAGGCGTATCTGGCCTCTGAACATTAAAGGGGCATAGATATACGGTAGTCTGCGGATTGGGTGCGGAACCGGCCTTTATGAGGTGCTTTCGCAAGGCAGATTGACAGGACGCAACCCATCGAGCAGGGCGGCACAGGCATCCACCAAATCGTCGAAATGATGTAGCAGAATGTCGGGCGCAAGTTCGGCCGCTGGGATCTCGGTATAACCGAAGTTGACCAGGATCAACGCCGTTCCTGCGGCTCTCGCGGCTCCGGCGTCGGTATCAGCGTCACCAACCATGACAGTGCGGGCCAGATCGCCGCCCACGGCGTCTACGGCTTCGATCAGGTGCGCGGCGTTAGGCTTGGGCGCTGTGACGGCGTCAATGCCTACCACACCGTCAAATAGTCCCATCATGTCTAGTTTGGTCAGTAGACTACGCGATAGATCTGTAGGCTAGTTCGTGCAGACCACCAGCTTGGCACCTGCCGCCTTGAGAATTCTTAGGGCGTCGATGACACCCGGAAACGGCAGGCTCTCATCCGCGATATGGGCACTGTAGTAGCTGATGAAACGACCGAAAAGGGCCGCGGTGCGGGCAGCTGGTTCTTGCTCTCCGGCGATCTCAAGTCCCCACTGCAATAGCCATCGCGCTCCGCGGCTGATGAAGGGTCGGCTCTGGTCATAGGTCAGGGGATTGAAGCCCTCCGCAATTAGAACTGCGTTCACTGCCCCGATCAGGTCAGGGGCCGATTCGACGAGAGTTCCGTCAAGGTCGAAAGCGATGGTCGTCCCGTAAAAGACGGCAAGGTCGGTCACAGGACAGGCTCCTCTTTAGGCAAATGAATTCAAAAATGTGTACGCCGGTGCAGTGCAATCCCAGCAGGCCCCAGGGGAATGTTGGGGCGATGGCGCACGACCGAAAATTCATATCTTTGTGGCCTTGCGTCGTTCGAGTAGCTTTTCTCCATCTGCTCGCAACTCACCTTTTGGCCCGACAAAACGATAAAGGGTTTGCCTGGCAATGCCGAGTTCTTCGCAGAGATCGGCTACTTTCGTCTCGGGCTTCCCCATCGCTGCTTGGGCGAGCCGCAGTTTGGCCGGCGTCATCTTAAATGGTGCTCCGCCGTTTCGGCCACGCGCGCGGGCTGCCGCCAACCCTGCTTTCGTCCGCTCGATGATCAATGCCCGTTCGAACTCTGCGAGCGCGGCGAATATCCCGAACACGAGCCGCCCATTGGCGGTCGAGGTGTCGATCGACGCGCCTTCGCCAGCCAACACTTTCAGTCCAATGTTCCGCTTCGTCAAATCGTCGACTAGATTGACGAGGTGGCGAAGGTCGCGACGCTAGAGCGCGAAGTGGCGAGGCAGGCATGATCACGCGACGTGCGGTGCTCACATACTTTGCGGGAGTGCCTCTTGTCACGATTTGGAAGGATGGAGCGATGGCAGCAGAGTGGACGGCGGAGAGCTTCGAGGCTCACATCAAAACTGTTTTTGATGAAATAGAGGCCAAAGCGAACACCGCAAGTTCGACAGCCCAAATCGGTCCGTTGCGAGAGCGGTTGAACAGAGAATGGCTTGGTGCGAAGCCCGGCGCTTTTCTGCCACCCGAGGTTTTCAATCAGCTCAGAACGCGGCTCGGAGCGGTCGAGGACGTTCTAACCAACCGCTTTGTCGAATTGAGAGATGCCGGTGGCGCCCCCCAGGCAGATGAGCGGATCGTTATTGAGCGCGATGGCCCGACGGTCGCGACATTCTTTTACGCACGGCACTATTCGAACGAGCAAAAGCCATGGGATGTCACGATAGCCCAACAGGCAATCCGATCGACAGAGCAGCGGCTTAGGATAGAATTTCCACGGATCCTGCGCGATCTCTACATTCTCCAGAATGGAGGGCATACCGATTTCTATCTGTCCAGCAACGAGAAAGACCCACCCTATGAATTCGGTGGCTCGTCGGACGCGGATACCGACGAAGCTTATAATATCTGGCTGTCAGCGCTTCCAGGTATGGATATCACGCCGCTCGGACGCCTGCAAACTCTTGGCAGTTTCTCTGATGGCATAGACTTCGGTGACGCGGATGACGCTTGGCGCAGCTATATTCCCGGCATCGATCATCTCATACCGATCAGCAGTCATGGTTCGGACATCTGGCTCTGCCTCGACTATCGCGAGGGCCGCACGGTGCCCAAAATCGTGCTGTTCGATGACACCAAAGGTGAACGCTCTGGCAAGAACATGTTTGTTTATGAATCTCCTGATTTCGCGACCTTCTTCGCAGGGCTCAGACGCCACGCGATTACGGTCGAAAACGGAGTGAGAATGCGTGGCTTACGCGCGCTCGCAGGAGGCAACTGAAGGGCATCCCTTCGAGATTTGGTGTATCGGATGCGCTCCGCGAAGCCACAGGGCAGCTGAATGAGCGCTACACGACGGTGCCACATAGCGCTGATAATTAGTGCCAAATAGCGATCAAGGTCACAGGCAACGCCAAAGCCTGTAGATTGTCACATAACCCGTCGTGCAAAGTAAGCTCCGTTAACAGTTATCTCCGGTCTTTTTGTGACAGACGGAGAACCAATGCCCCGCCGCATGATTTTGACGGATGCCGATCGGCAGAATTTTCTTGCCCTGCCCACCGATGACGACACCCTGATCCGGTACTGGAGCCTTGATGAGGATGATCGTCGCCTACTCGAAACGCGGCGGCGCAACGACACCCGGCTTGGACTGGCGCTCCAGCTTTGCGCGCTTCGTTATGCGGCAGCGAAGAAGCACCGCCTGCGGCTAATCTACAAGGGTGATGATTTCAGCCTTACCGATCTCGCCTGAGCGCTCCCGATCCGGCTGGCGGCCGTCAGCAGCCGCCCCCGCCCTCCCTCAACCGTCGAGTAAAAGTCAGGCCGGCCCGCAGTGACGGGCCGTCGTGGGAGAGAGAGGCTCTCCTCCGGCCCTCACCAGAGGAGCCGTCCATGCCTTCGACTAAATCGACCAAGCCGCTCACCGACATCTATCAGCGCGTTACCGACGCGATCATCGCCCAGCTCGAGGCCGGCGTTCGACCATGGCATCAGCCGTGGGGTGCAATCGGCACGTCGCACCGACCCCTTCGCCATAACGCCGTTCCCTACCGCGGCATCAACACCGTCTTGCTCTGGATGTCGAGCAACGCCAATGGTTTCTCCTCGCCCTACTGGATGACCTATCGCCAGTCCCAGGAAATCGGAGGGCAGGTCCGCAAGGGTTCCAAGTCCACCCTTGTCGTTTACGCCGGAGCCATCGAACGTTCGGAGGAAGCCGACAACGGCGAAGAGGTCGAGCGCCGTATTCCCTTTCTTAAAGGGTATTCAGTCTTCAACTGCGACCAGATCGACAATCTCCCCGAACGGTTCTACCCCGCCCCCATCGTACAGACGCCGGCGAAGGAACGCATCCCGCACGCCGACGAATTCTTCAAAAACACCGGCTCAATCGTTAAGCACGGCGGAGACCGCGCCTATTACATGCCCTCCGGCGACTTCATCGCCATGCCGGTATTCGAGGCGTTCGAATCGGCATCTTCATATATTTCCGTCCTCGGGCATGAGCATGTTCACTGGACCATGCACGCCGATCGCCTCGCCCGCGATTTCGGCAGCAAGAAATGGGGCGATGACGCCTATGCCCTGGAAGAAGCCGTGGCAGAGACGGGCGCTGCAATGATTTGCGCGGATCTCGGCATCGAGGACCATCCGCGCGAAGACCACGCGGCCTATATCGCCAGTTGGATCAAGTGCCTGAAGAACGACAAGCGCGCCATTTTCAAGGCCGCTTCCCACGCTGAACAGGCCGTACGGTTCCTGCACGGCCTGCAGCCCGCCTCCGATCAGCGCCAGAACGCCGCCTAGATCATTCTCGCCCGCTCATCACACCGAAAACTCAAATGAGGAGCGCCTGCCATGGCCAATTACTACACGCATTTCTCCGTCACGCTCGACGTCAAAACGCCCGAGAATGCCCTCGCGGCCATCCAGCTTCATACCTATTCGCTGCAGAAGGAGACCAACGAGCCTTACGCCGATCGTTTTCGTCTCGAACCCTTCTGCGACAACACTTCGACCCTGTGGATCTACGATGAGGAGTCCGGCAGTGCCGACGCAGTGGTCGACTTCGTGCTGCTCTGCGCCGAAATGTTCGATCTTAATGGCTTGTGGGGGTTCGAGACGGCCGAAACATGCTCGAAACCCCGGTTCGACGCCTTTGGCGGCACTGCCTATCTCATCGACCTGACCAGACGTGAATGCGTCGATAGCATCAGCACCAACGCCTGGCTGGCCAATCATCTCCGTAACAATACCGGAGACCGGCCATGACCGTCCATAAGGCGCACCGGAGCGCATTATCCGTGCCGAGGCCGAACGCCGCACGAAACGCTGTCACCTTCGGTCAACTCGAGCAGCTCGCCGGGATCGGCACATCCGAGGAAGAGCGCTACGCGTTCTGGAAAACGTTTGTTCCCTACGGCGCCAATGCCCTCGATGCCGCCCGCGACGAACTCTATCGCCGTATCGCGGCCCGTCTTCCCGCTAAACCATAAGGAGACTTCAACATGACTCACAAGGTCGCTCTGCGCGAGAATGCGCGCCGTCGTTCAATGCTCGAAACGAAGATGCGCTACGACATCATGCTTAACGGCGTCCGCTTCGGCGAGCTCTGCTACAATATGCGCGGCTACATCGGATATCTGCCCCTGCCCGACGGGCGCAAGCTCGACATAGGCGAACGCCCGCTTGCGGCGTTCCGGCGCGAGATCGCACGCATCAATCGCGAGGCGCGCGGCACCTAGCCAGCTTTCACGAAAATCACCCCCACCAGCCCGGCCAATCGAGCCGGGCTTTCTGTTTCAGGAGACCAGAAATGCCATACGTTACCGAATCCCGCCCCGCAGAGCTGTTCATGGAACACAAGGGCGTCGAGATCTATCACGTCTACAGGAACGACGACCTCCACGAGGGTCCACGCACCTATTGGTTCGCGGTCCATGATGACGGCCAGGACGACAATGCGCACGGCACCGACGGCGTCTTCGATGTCCGTTGTCTCCCTGATCCCGGTAATTCGCCCCCACTCGCTGATCAGCCTCCCTTCATTGGCGCCGACCAGGGAAAGGAACTCGGTTTCGCCTCCTACCACGAATGGAAGGGCAGCGCCGAGTACAAGCGGCGGCGGCAGCTCTGGCGCGACTGGCACGAAACCATCGAACCCCAGGCCATCAAGAGCACGATCCGCCACGCGATCGAGATCGGCATCATTACGACGCATGGCGTCCAGGCCGATACTGAAAATGAGGACGCTTGACCGATGGCCCGGCGAACCCCTCCCGAATTTCAGGTCGGCGATCGCATCGCATACGCTGTCGCCTTCATTCGATCAACCGGCCAGCAAGCCGGTCCCGCGCCGTTCATGCGCGCCACCGTTACGGAGATCGGCACGCCGGTCTCCAAATCCGCCGGCTCCCACATCAGCTTCACAACCGACGGTGGCCAGGAAAGCGGCGGTCTGGCCTGCAACTTCACCCTGGTGTCGCGCATCGCCATCGATGCCGCCCTGAACCCATGAGCAATAGAGAGGACTACGTCATGGACTCTGCATTTATCCGATTTGGCCACGGCTACGAACAGAGCGACCGCGGCCGATGTGAAGCCTTCGACGGCTTCGATATCATCGCCGCGCCTCTCGGTGAATTCGACAACGCCTCGCGTGACAGCCGCGTGTTCAAGCGCGGTTCCGGCAACGCCGTCACTTATGCCAGCCATGCGATCAAACTCGCGCGGATGTCCGGCGTCCATTCCCGCGGATACCTCTACATCCTGATGCACAATGGTTCCGGCAGAGAGGTTCTTAGCATTCCGTCCTTCTATGACGGCGGCGATCTCGAAGCCACCATAATCGGCCTGCCCGAACGCGTCCAATACGCCTTGCTCTACACTATCTGGAAAACAGCCCGTAACGCCCGTTACGAGGCCCAGGAACAAACGGCACAACAATGGGCCACAGCCTACAAAGAGAAACGAATCCGCCGGCGGCGCGCGACCAGGACACGCGGCCCTCGCGTCGAGATCATCCCCGATTGGGAGATCGACCTGAAGACCAGGGCGGCGGCTCGCGCCCAGACCAAGGAGGCCTCGTCATGAAAGTCTATAACGTCAAGCGTCGCTTCTATGCCTTGAAAGAGGATGCCGAGTCATACCGCAAGGAACTCGGCTTGAAACCGAGCGCGACAATCCCTCTCAGCATCGACAATCGCGAAGAGCTGGCGGCATTCCTGACCGGCCTGTGCGATCCAGCGCTGGCTGACACGCCAGACATCAAAAAGGTGCTGCCGGCCAAGGTGGTCGACGACGCTTATGTCGAACCAACCTTCGATGTCCCGAGCTTCGTCCCGCTGTTCCTGATCAAGGACGAAAAACAGCGCGCGGCCGCGCTTGAACGGCTGCTCGCAAACAAGGCGAAGGGAGCCCAATGATGCCAAATTATCTCATCACATGGGAGATCGGTCCCGAACAGTTCGCCGATCCGGTCGAAGCCGCCCGCTGGGCCTGGGAGCAGATGCGTGCTCCCGGCTCGATCGCCAACGTATTCCAGATCACCGACGAAAGCGGCGTCGTGCACCAGGTCGATCTGCAGGAGATCGACGAGATTCCCGTCGGCTCGATCGCAAGCGCGCCGACCGACGAAGTCGATGCCCGCTAGGAGACTCTCATGCTGCTCACAGCTTCTCAACGCGTTCGGCTGCACCGTGCGCTCGCGGGACGGCTCCTTGCCGTCTCCTACGGCTCCGGCGTCGACTCCACCGCCATGCTGATCGCACTTCGTCTCGCCGGCATCCGACCACATCTGATTTCCTTCGCCGACCTCGCAGCCGAGAAACCCGAGACCATGATCCATCTCGACCGCATGAAGGCAGTCCTGGCCGAATGGGGTTGGCCACCTGTCACCATCTGCCGGAAGGTGCCTCTGCCCTCGACAGCTTATGACGATCTCTATGGCAACTGCATAGCCAACGAAACCCTGCCGTCGCTGGCCTTCGGCCTAAAATCCTGCTCGATCAAATGGAAGCAAAAACCACAGGATCAGGTCATCAAGGGTGCGAAGTCGGGTCCCAATGCCTGCCAGCCGCATCCGATCTGGCTCGAAGCACGTCAGCGCGGCCAACGCATCGTCAAGCTGATCGGCTATGATTGCGGCCGCGCCGATATGCGCCGGTCGCGGACCTTGCCAAATGCCGACAACGACTTCGACTATGTCTATCCGCTTCAACTGCTCGGCTGGACACGCGCCGATTGCGTGCGCATCATCTCGCATGTGCTTGGCCCCGACATGGTGCCAATCAAATCTGCCTGCTTCTTCTGCCCGGCATCGAAGATCTGGGAGCTCTACTGGCTCGCCGGCCATCACCCCGATCTCCTTGAGCGGGCATTGCACCTCGAGCGCAATGCCTTGACCGGCCGGCATAGCCGCTTCAGCGCAGTCGAATTCGGCGCTAGCTGGGATGAACTGGTCCACACCGCCGACCGTTTCCCCAGCAGCTCGACCACGATCGGCCTCGGCCGGCATTTCGCGTGGAACCAATGGGCACGCGTCAACGACGTTGTCGATGATGAGTTCCGCGTAAGGCGCGGTCATGCCGATCGGCAGCGATTCATCGCCTTGTCCGATCAACTCAGGCAAGAGGACAATGCCCTCGACGGCCGCGCCGCCTGACCGTCCGGACGTCCACTTACATTATCCATAAAATCCCGAATTTCGCGGTGTCCGGTCAGCAGATCGACCGACTACCATTGCCGATTTTCGGGATTTTCCCTAATTTAATGGAGATAACATCACCCAGCAGGATCTATCCACCATGCGCTCCTTCACCCTCACCGAACTCGCAAACAAATGCGGTGAAGTCGTCGCGGCAGCCTACACCGGCCCTGTCGACATCACCCGTCACGGCAAAAGGAGATTTGTCATCATGACTGCCGAACAATATGACGAGCTGCGCCCTCACGACGATCCGCGCCGCGTATACCTCGCAGGTGAAACTCCACCCGATATCGCCGACCTATTCGCCGAACAATTCGACGCGCTCGGCCGTGGAGAGGGATATGACGACTAGTTCGCCGCACGACCTACTGAAAAAGGGCACCCTTCTCCACTACGACTATGTCTGGGGCCACGAACGCAACAAGGCTGTCGCAGAAAATCGGCCTCTAACCTCCGTCAACGCAAAAAAGCCGCGCACCGCTTGCGTCATGGCGGTACGCCACAGGGGCGGCTATACGCACATCGCGCTCCTGTCGGTTTCATCTCAACCGCCGCACCCCGAACAGCGCGCCATCGAGATCCCCGAGACCGAAATCAGACGCGCCGGCCTATCCCCATCCAGGCCCGCCTGGATCACCGTCAGTGAGTACAATTACGACATCGTCGAGTTGTCCTATGTCTTCAATCCCAACCAGACCCCTCGCGGGCGCTTCAGCCTTCATTTCCTCGAACGCGTCGTCAAGGCCGCCGGCCCTCATCTGTTCCGGCCTGGTGCTCGGATCAATCGGCGGTAACGACCAATGCCGAAGCGATCCATCTATGCCCAGATCGACGAAGTGCGCGAACTGCTCGAGCAATATCGACGTGATCTTCAACGCGCCCGCGGCCGCGATGAAAGCGTTATCGCCGAACACAATCTCCGGCTCGAATCCGTGCTGAAAACGCTCGAATGGGTACGCGACAACCAGGATGAGCTCAAAGCCTACCTGACGCAACGGCGAACCACGACCACCTGATCCTGCCGCCGGTCGATCGGCAACGGGATCGATCTTCACCACGGCATTCAACTGTCCATCCGAGAACCAGGAGGATTGCGATGAACGCAGCCTTATGGACCTATTCCTTGCGCTGGAGCCTTCCACACCTGTCTCCGCCCGGTCCCCGCGAACTTGCACGGGCAGACGTCCCCGCCGGCAGGCCTTGTCCCGACTCCGTCATGGCCCTTTGGAAACCAGGCGCCGGATATGCCATCTGCATCGACTTTCCACCTCCCGCGCCCATCAAGCGCTGGAGCGACGAGCGCAAGGCAGCAGCGCGCCGGCGCAATCTCGAGCGGCGCGTCAGGCGGCTTGCGCCCCTTTTCGCGGACGAGTTCATCGCCCGCGAGATCGCCGCGCGCCCCGCCTACTTCCAGGGCAAATCCCCTATCTGATGCGCCGCACCAGGCTCCAGCGGAGAAAGTGAGAGGCACGCGAGCCCGGTATGCCGGGCTCAACAAGTGGAGAGAGGTTCTCCCGCCCGGCTCCCAGGAGCCATATGATGACCACTAAGCTCGTCTCGCTTCCCCTTAAAGGCCTGAAGCTCAGCAAGCTCAACGTTCGTCAGCAGCCACCCAGCGATGACGACATGGCCGAACTGACCGCCAGCATCAGGGAAAACGGCCTCAAACAGAACCTCGTCGTCCATAAAGTCGGCCGCGAATACCATGTTCACGCCGGCGGCCGCCGTCTACAGGTCCTCAGGGCCATGCAGGACGCCGGTGATCTCCCCAAGGATCACAAGGTACCCTGCCTCGTGGAATCCAAGGAGCAGGCGGAAGAGACCTCCCTCATCGAAAATTTCCATCGCCTGAAAATGCTCCCGATCGACGAATTTCTCGCATTCGATCGTCTGCTCCAGAAGGGCAACACCATCGAAGCCGTTGCCAACCGCTTCGGCGTCACCGCCCGCTTTGTCGAAGGCCGGATGCGTCTCGCCCGTCTTTCCCCCAAGATCCTCCAGGCCTTCCGCGACCATCAGATCGACCTCGACCAGGTCAAGGCCTACACCATCACCGACGATCATGCGCGTCAGGAGGAAGTCTTCGAGCGCGAAGGCCGCTACGGATCCGTATGGTCCATCAAAGGCGCCCTCTCCAAAACCAAGATCAGCGGCTCCTCGTCTGTTGCCCGCTTCATCGACCACGCCGCCTACGAGGCCGCCGGCGGCACCATCACACGCGATTTGTTCTCCGACGACGACTCCGTCCTTTACGATGATCCAGCCCTCGCCGAGAGGCTTGCCATGGAGAAGCTGCAGGCCAAAGCCGACGAACTGAAGGCCGAATGGAAATGGGCCGACGTGATGCTCTCCATCCCCTATGACGCATTCCGATCCTACGGCCGCGTCTATCCCGAGCCTCTGCCTCTTTCCGACGATCTCGCTGCCGAGCAGGAAAAGATCCACTCGCGCATCCGCGAGCTCGATGAGGTCGGCGAAGACGAATGGTCCGAGGAACTCGACCAGGAGTACAACAAGCTCCATGAGCGCGACGAAGAAATCAGCGACAGCCAGGAAGTCACCTTCACGGCACACCAGAAGGTCATCGCCGGCGTCATCGTCTCCATCGACTCCAACAGGGGCGAGTTCCGGATCGAGTATGGCCTCGTCCATCCCGACGATAAGCCCAAGGCGGAAGATCGCCCGGCATCCCCAATGGACTCCCCCTCCGTCGATCCGGCGACGTCCGCCCGCAGCGCGGCCGGCGAAACCATATCGGTCATCGACGACATCCGTGCCATCCGTCACCAGGTCCTGCGTGCCCATCTGTCGGCCGACTTCAATACCGCGTTCGACGCCCTGCTCTATTCCATGGTTGTCGGCATCTTCGGTCACTCCTACTCGAACCAGCCGATCAGCACCTCGGTCAAGGCCGCCGAAGTCCATCGCTCGAAAGAAGTCCTGACCGGCACGATCGGCGAGTCCATGCTCGAGCAGCTGAAGAAGAAGCTCAATCTCGAATGGCTCAATCTCGACCAGCCGCACGATTTCAACGCCATGTCGGCGCTCGAGCCCCGTGCCAAGCA
Source organism: Rhizobiaceae bacterium (assembly GCA_023953835.1). Classification (NCBI taxonomy): domain Bacteria; kingdom Pseudomonadati; phylum Pseudomonadota; class Alphaproteobacteria; order Hyphomicrobiales; family Rhizobiaceae; species Rhizobiaceae bacterium. The sequence goes on from JAMLJB010000004.1 coordinate 154,385, forward strand.
GGATCTCTTCGCCTGGTGTGCCGCATACGGCGTCAACCAGTCGCTTTCCACCGACCCTCATGCCAATCCCGTGCTGGAGGTCATCGGCAAGCGCATGGATGTCGATGTCGCATCCTGCTGGAGGCCGAACGCTGAACACTACTGGAAGCGCGTCAAGAAGGGCTACGCGCTCAAAGTCGCCGGCGAACAAATCAGCTCCACCTGGTCGGACGATCATGCGAAAGACAAGAAGGCCCAGATCGCCGAAGCCATGGAACACGCGTTCGGCGACGATCCGCAAAAGACCGCCGGTCTCACGGCGGATATCGCCAGCCACACCTCGATCTGGCTGCCCGACGGCATGGCCTTCACCGGGGAATACATCGAACGCAAGAACCATCACCTGTCCTACGGCTCGACGTACGATGACGACATCGATCCCGATGCTGACATGGAGCTCGACGCCGAGGCCGGCGACGATTCGATGGCCGACGACCTCACGGACAACGATCCCGACAGTCTCGAGGATGACGGCGCACACGACGATGACGACGACGGCGACATCCCGGCCTTTCTAAAGGACGCCGCGGAATAGCGTCTCATCCACGCAATTCCCCTCACCCAAGGCCGCGTGACGCCCACGCGGCCTTCATTGTTTCGGAGAACCCGCCATGCCTCTCTTCACGATCGAAACCACCTACGACCTGCCCGTCTACGTGCAAAGGACCTACCACGCTCCCGACGTCGCCACCGCCTGTCAAATGGCCATCGACGAAGAAAATTGGGAAAGCGCCAAGAAGGACTACGATTCCTGCGGCCCGACGCGCGTCACCGGCATCTGGAAAGGCCGCGACGCCGCTTATAGCGGCCCAGTCGTGTCCATCCCCGAGGAATTCTTCGGCGTGAACCCCTTCCTCGCCGACAAACTCCTGTCAGTCGTCGTCGCCGCCATCGACGCCTGGCCGCAATTCGACGCCGACGAAGAGGTCAGCGGCGCAGACCTTGTCGACTGGTTCGCCCAATGGCGCACGTCCGCCATGGCCGCCGCCGGTCGCTCGGCCGGAAGCGTCAGCTAATCCCTTCCCGTTCCTTATTTCAACACGGCCGCGATCCTTCGCGGCTCTCCTGTTTCCGGAGTTTTATCATGTTCGATCCTTCCCCCTGGATCCTGAAAGCCCTCGACACCGAAGGCGGCCATCTGTTCATCAATCACGGCGGTTATTGCCTGAACTACGAAAATGGCACGTTGACCGGCTACGGGCCGCAACCCGTCAAATACCGTGCCATCAGTGCCGGCCTGCCGGTCTGCGATGCCACCGCCCTCGATCCTTCGACAAT